>JAYUVX010000368.1:0-3542 GCA_043753855.1 Myxococcales bacterium
GCGATCCTCGATCGCCTGGCGACCCGCGACATCGAGGCGCGCCCGGTCTGGAAGCCGATGCATCGTCAGCCCGTCTTCGCGGGGGCCCGCGCGATCGGGGGCGCCGTGTCCGAACACTTGTTCGAATCGGGACTCTGCCTCCCGAGCGGCTCGAACCTCAGCTCAGAGGACCGGGCTCGTGTCATCGACGTGATTCGGGAGGCGTAGCGGGTCCTGCGCCGCGATGATGCGCGCGGCTGCGCGGCCGCGGAGGATCCGGGCCACCAGCCAGTGCGACCACGCCATCTGCACGAGCTTGTGGAGCACGACGGCGATGCTCACGCCCACGAGGCCGTAGAGCTTCGCCCCGGCGACCACCGCGCCCGCCAGGAACACGAGCGTCGCACTATCGAAGAGGAAGAGGGTCCCGGGGCGTCCGAGTGCCACCACGGCTCGCTGCACGGGCGTATTGGCGACGTTGAGCACCATCGCGAGCAGGTACCAGCGAAACGCCGGCGCTGCGCCGATGAACTCGGCCCCCGCGACCGTGCGGATCACGGGCTCGGCGATGATGGCAATGACGGCCCAGATCGCGAGCGAGCCGACGAGCACCAGCATGGTGAAGCGATGAAGCACGCGCGAAAACACCGTGTCGTCGTCGGCTGCCGACAGGCGAGCGAGCTCGGTGAAGAGCACTTGCTCGAATGGCAGGAACGTCCGACCGGGAATGGTGGCGAGCTGCTTCACAACCTTGAAGAGACCCGACGGGATCTTGCCGAGCATCGATCCCACGACGAGGGTGTCGAGCTCGTTATGCGTGCGCTTCACGCTGAGCTGCGCGTTCGTCGCGACCATGAATCGCACGATGCCTGGAAACGTGGCGCGCACCCCTCGGAGCGGCGCGCGCCACCAGCCGCCGTAGCCGGCACGCCGAGCGACCCGGAGCGACGCGACGGTCACGATCAGGTTCGAGACCACCTCGCCCACCATCGATGCGACAACGCACCCTCCGAACGATGCATCGAGGGCGACGGCGACCGCGATCGCGATCACGGTGGCCGCGGAGCCCACGGCGGTCGCGATCGCTGCCGCCCGATACGCGTCGCAGATCCGGAAGATCCCATCGGACGCACCCGTCACGCGCGTCACGATCGTGAACGCATAGATCACGCAGAGGAGGCCCTGCGCGTGGGTCCAGCTGAAGACATGCGGGATCACGAGCGCGAGCCCTGCGATCACGATGAAGGCGAGGGTCTCCGTCGCGGCGTCGACCACGACCGCGAGCTTGATCATCCGCTCGACATCGCGCGGGCGGTTGCTCATCATCGCGTCGCTGCCGAACTTGATGAGCGCCTGCGCGGTGTTGAAGTTGGCGTACTGGTCCACCACCGTCACGAAGGTGCGCATGACGGCCAGCACACCGAACAGCTCGGGCCCGAGGTGGCGTGCGAGCAGCGCGAGCACGATCAAGCCCGCGACGGACGTGGCGGCCTTGCCGATCGTGACGGGCAAGCCGAACTTGACGATGCGCCGGACCGCGCGGTCGCGGAACCAATCGAGAACCCGCATCGGGGCCGAGGCTCAGCTGGCGTTCGGCGACTGCTTCGAGGACTCTGCCTCGGAGTAGCCGTAGTACGAGTAGTAGTGGCCGCTGCGCTCGTCGGGCCCGAGAGCGTTGACGATCACGCCGATGATGCGCCCGCCCACGTTGCGGATGCTTCGCTCCGCTCGTCGGATGTCGTCACGCAGTGTTTTGCCTGCGCGCACGACGAGCATCACGCCGTCCGTCTGCCGGGAGAGGACGACCGCGTCGGTCACGATCTGGACCGGCGGCGAATCGAGGATGATCCGATCGTACCGCTTGCCCAGCTCCTCGAGCACGGTGCGGAATCGCTGAGACATCAGGATCTCGGCGGGATTCGGCGGCAGCGGGCCACACGGGAGCACGAAGAGGTTCGGGATCTCGGTGGTCTTGATGCACTCGTCGTAGTCGCGGTCACCGACGATCAGGTTCGAGAGCCCCGTGTGGCGCGAGATGCCCATCGAGACGTGCAACCGCGGGCGCCGCATGTCGGTATCGATGAGCAGCACGCGCTGGCCGCCCTGCGCCATCGTGGTGCCGAGATAGATCACGCTCGTGGTCTTGCCTTCGCGCGGATTCGCGCTGGAGACGACGATCGTCTTCAGCTGATGATCGGCGTCGGAGAACATGATGTTCGTCCGGAGCGAGCGGCAGCACTCCGCGATCGACGACGCGGGCTGCCGATGCACGTAGAGGTCGCGCGCCGAGTCGTCGTCCGCCGCGAGGTCCGACGGTGGCAGGTTCGGGATCACGCCGAGGATCGGCACCGACGTGGTCTGCGCGACATCCGCCGTCGAGGTCACAGACCGGTCGAGGAAGACGATCAGCACGATCAATCCCAGTCCGAGAAACAGCGCGAGCACGGCGCCGAACGCGATGTTGATCCGGAGGTTCGGGTACACCGGCTTGGTCGGCACCAACGCCGGGTCCAGCGGCTTCACGTTCGAGTTGTCGTACGTCCGATTCATCCGGTCGTTCATCTCGCTGGCCGAGAGCCGACCTCGGAGCATCTCGTAGCGATCCTCCGCCGTCTTCTTCAGGCGAAGTAGCGTGTTGTAGGCCACGACCTTGGGGCCGAGGTCGAGTGCTTCCTTCGTCGCGCGATCGACCTCCAACTTGAGCGCATTCTCTGCCTGCTGCGATGCCTGCACCTGCGCCTCGATCCCGGCAAGCATGCGCTTCGACTCGGTCTCCAGTGCCGAGTACAGATCGTCGACCTTGGCCTTCGCCATCTGGTAGCGCGGGTTCTTCGGGCCGACTTCCTTCTCGACCTCGATGAACTTGTTGCGCTCTTCGTAATACTTGGACCGCAGCGTGTCGAACGAACCGCTCTCGCTCATCAACAGGATGGGCGACTCGAGCACGTCGAGCTTCGCGGCCTCGCGCATCCGATCGCGTCGCGCCTGGAGCTCGATCCGCTTGCCGCGCGCCTCGTTACGCTTGGCCGAGTACGACGTGATCTCGCTCGAGGTTGTTTCTCGCTGATCGTCCAGCGAACGCTCGAGCAGATGATTGTCCTGCTGGTACTGGTACAGCGCGGCGTCGGCGTCGTGAAGTGCGGTCTCCGCCTGGTCGAACTCGGTGGACAGTGCGCCGGACGCATCCTTGGTGTCCGTCGACAGCAGCCCCTTCGAGTACGCGACGTACGTGGCGATGTGCAGGTTCGCGATGTCGGCGGCGAGCTGCCGATCCTTGTCGCGGACCGTCACGTACATGATCCGGTTCTCCTTCGGGTACTCGATCGTCAGGTGCTTGCGGAGCAACTCGGTCGCATCCTCCACCAGGTCGTCGACCTTGCGCGTGCCGCGCTGAGCGTCGCTGAATAGCCGCGTGTACAGGCGGTTTTTCGCGACGGTGAGGCGGACGAGCGTGTAGCTCCCCAGCACCTCCTTCTGCTGCATGTAGTAGTCGTTGCCGCCCGGCGTGGCGCGGGACAGCTGCATTTGCGTCTGACCGAGCAGGTCGGGGAGCCGCGGCTCGA
>JAYUVX010000369.1:0-10658 GCA_043753855.1 Myxococcales bacterium
GAGGTGCCGGGCGAGCATCGGGGCGAGCTGCTCGACCTTGACCGTCTCGACTCCGATCTCGCCACTGATGTCCGCGCGCGCTGGCAGCTCACGCGTCAAGGGATGCTCGTAGATCCCCGGCGCGAGCGGCTTCGCCAATCGCGCTCACGATAGCGGTGCTACCCTTGTCGCCGTGAAGGCATTCCGTGCTCACGTCCTGAACGGGCAGATCGTGCTCGACGAGCCCGCCGAGTTGCCCGAAGGCACGGCGGTCGAAGTCCTGCTCCCGGACAGCGACGACCTCACCGCGGAGGGCTGGGTCGAGCTCGATGCAGCGCTCGAGGAGAGCGCCGCGCAAGTTGCCCACGGCGAGCTCGAAGACGCACACGCGTTCGCACGCCGTCTCGTCGCGAGGTCGTGAAGGCGTTCATTTCCGGGCGCGCGGCACGAGCCGCGGAGCGGATCGACGAGCGCTGGCGTGAGCGTGCCGATGATCCCCGCATCTTCGCGCGTGAGCTCCTCGAGGCCATCGAGATGCTCGAGACGAGTTGCGGCGTGGGAGTACCGTACCCGACGCCCATGCATCCCTTGCTCCTGCGTGCGCTGCTGCGGAAGTCGCGTTGTCACGTCTACTTCGAGATCGACCATGTGAAACAGACGATCCAGATCCTGCACATCTGGGACGGTCGTCGCGCGCGCGCCCCGAGGCTCTGAGCTCACGGTACGCCGCGAGACTACCGGGGTGTCTTCGGAGCCACCTCACACGACGTAGCGGTTGCACGCGATCCGGCTCCGATGTCAGAACCGCAGTGCTCGGCCCAGCGCCAGCTCGGCGACGATCACCACCGGCCGCTCGAGGACCTGTCCGCCGTGATCACCTCCAGAGCCGTGACGGCCCGCGTGGATCAGCGCTGCATCAGCGCCGGGCTCCGAGCACGGCGGCGAGCCCGAGCATGGCAGCCATGCCGCCGATCCAGGGCCACGGGGACGTCCGCGTCGGCTTCGGGATCGTGATCTTGCCGCGATCTCCCGCCTCGAGCGCGGGCTTGATCGTCGGGTACGCGCGCACGAACAGGGCAGCTCCCGCGAGCATCCCGAGGGGGTTTGCACCAGGACCTGGACGCCGACCGCACCGACGATCGGCTTCTTCGCGGTGAGGAAGGCGAGCCAGCTGAGGGCTCCGATTCCGGTCCCCACGGCATAGGGAGACCGCGACCGCTTCTCGAGGATGTTCATTCGCGCTTCCCTTCGATGTCAGGCGTGGTGACGCTGTGCTCGCTCCCCTTCGCGGTCGGCAGCTTCAGCTCGGTCCACGCGGTCATGCCGCCGAGGAGGTTCCTCACGTCGTCGTAGCCATGGCGGCGCAGGATGCTCGTGGCAAGCCCCGCCCGATGACCGACGCTGCAGACCACCGCGATCGGCGCCTTGCTCAGGTCCGCCTTCAGCTTGTTGATGTGGTCGTCGACATAGCCGACGTAGAGGTGACGGGCGCCCTCGATGTGGCCCTCGTCCTCGAACTCCGTATCGTCGCGCACGTCGAGCACGACATAGTCGGCGCGCGCCGCGGCAAGCTCGCGCGGCGCGATCGTCCCCGAATACTCGATCGGCTGACCCGCGTCGCGCCAGGCGTCGAATCCCCCTGCCAGCACGCCGGCGACGCCATCCACGCCGAGTCGTGAGAGGGACTGCACCGCGGTCTCGAGCTGCTTGATCTCGTCGAGGACCAGGAACACCGGCGTGGTCTGGTTCGCGAGCCAGCCGCCGAAGATCGCCATGCCGTCGAGCCACATCGCGTACGAGCCCGGAATGTGGCCGCCGGCGAACGCCTCCGGGTCGCGGCCGTCGAGCACGATGCCCTGCTTCATCTCCGATGCGAACTTCTTCGCGGGCAGCAGCGGAATCGCATCGGGGCGCTTCGCGACCGGAATGCCGCCCTCGAGGTTCACCTTCTCCATCAGCGTGAAGTACGGCGGGCGCGGAATGCGCTCGCGGACCTTCGCCTCGATGAACTCGGCGCGACTCCTGGTGAACACGGGGTTGCAGGAGCGCTCCAGACCGAGCGTCGACTCGTCGCGCTCCGCGATGTTGCCGCCGCACACGGAGCCGGAGCCGTGGGCAGGCCACAGCAAGGTTTGATCGCCGAGCGGAAGCAGCTTCGCGTGGATGACATCGAAGAGGACGCCGGCGTGCTCGCGCGTCTTCTTGGGATCGGTCAGATCGGTGCGGCCGGTCTCGCCGATGAACAGCGTATCGCCGGTGAGCACGGCCCACGCGCGATCCGGAATCTGCTCGAGGAACAGCGCGTAACACGTGCTCTCGGGCGTGTGCCCGGGCGTGTGGAGCGCCTGGATCACCAGCCCCCCCGCGGTCAGCTTTTCCCCGTCCTTCAAGCGGATGTCCGAGTGCCCGAACAGGTCGTGGTCCAGCGAGACGATCTTCGCATCGGTGCGCTCCGCGATCGCCTTCGATCCGATCACGAAGTCTTCCTGGCGATGGGTCTCGAGGACGTACTTGATGATGAGGTCGTTCTCGCGCGCGACCTTCAGGTACTCGTCCACGTCGCGGCGCGGATCGACCAGGATTGCCGCCTCCTTGTCGCCGAGCAGGTAGGCGTTGTGCGCGATCCCGGGAGTCTTGATTCGTTGGAAGAACATGCGGCCTCACGGTGGGGCGAGCACGAGCCATGCCGAGGCCATCGCTCTCGACGGCACGGGAACCCAGCGTGCGCCGAAGTCATCCCGCTCGACGCGCTGGCGCGTGGAGGCACGTTCATCGAGACGGCTAGCGACTCACGGTCGCCACGAGCCCGAGCGCAGCACCGAGTGCGGTGGTGAGCCGCGGGATCGATTCGGGCTCGGTCATGAACCAGGCTTGGCAGAGCGTTCGTCGCGCGCGATGTGCTCCAGCGTGAACCACGCCCGACCGAAGCCGACCACCTGGATCCGCCGCCGCATCCACCGTCAGCGAGGGGATAGCGCTGCCAGCGCGCGCTGCAACCGCGCGCGAACGTCATCGACGATCGGCGTCAGCGCTGGATTCTCGACCACCGCGAACATGGCCACTGGATCGATCGCCGCCACCGACACTCGACCCTGCTCGTCCTCGGCGACCACGACGTTGCACGGCAGGAGCGTGCCGATCGCCGGGTCGATCTGGAGGGCCCGATGGGCGAGCCCGGGATTGCATGCACCGAGGATCAGGTACGGCCGGGTCGTGACCTCGAGCTTCTTGGCGAGCGTTGCCTGGACGTCGATCTCGGTGAGTACGCCGAAGCCCTCGGTCGCCAACGCCTCGCGGGTCGCAGCGACGGCCTCGGCAAAGGGCCCCTTCACCTCACGGGTGAGACAGTAGTGGCGGTTCTGGAACATGGTCACGGTGGTGGCTCCTGGTCGCGTTGGAGTGGCAAGCCTGCGGCGGCGTACGCGAGCATGCCACCCGTCATGTTGAAGACGCGGCGGAATCCCTGTCGGGCGAGCAGCTCGGCGGCCCGACTCGACCGGTTGCCGGACCGGCAGATCAAGACGATGTCGGCGTCCTTGTCCCACCGTGCGGCCGCCGCGTCGAGCGTCGCCAGCGGCACGCGGTCGACACCGGCGATCCGCCCGAGCTCGCCCGCCAGCTCGTGAGGCTCGCGGACATCGACGAGGTGAACGCCCTGCGTCCGCGCGACCGAGGCGGGCTCGATCTCACGAACCCCCGATGCGGCGGGCGGCGCGTGGTCGGATCGCGTTGCGCTCACGAGACTGGCCTCTCCCCGCAGGCACGATTGGCGGGGACCGACTCGGCGAGCTTCGCCGGAGGTGGCAGGTCGAGAGCCGTCATGATCGCGATGAACTCGTCGCGCGTCTTTCCCGCGATGCGGGGGTTCAGGCGGCGTTCCTCTCCGATCGTCGAGACGGTGCGGCCCTTGTAGTCGTGCCCCGGATACAGCAGCGTCTCGTCGGGGAGCGCGAACAGCGTCCGCGTGATGGAGTCGTAGAGCTGTCCGGCGTCTCCGTTCTGAAAGTCGGACCGCCCGCAGCCCCGGATCAGCAGGGTGTCGCCGGTGAACACGACACCCGGCGCGGAGATCGCGAGCCCGTCATCGGTGTGGCCGGGCGTGGCCAGCGCCGTCAAGCGGACGTCCCCGATGCCGATCACGTCCCCGTGGCGGAGCTGGACGTCGACGCACGGTGCTCCACCGGCGCTCGCCGCGGTCGTGGCGCCGGTTCGCTCGCGAATGGCACCGGCTGCGGTCACATGGTCCGCGTGGACGTGGGTCTCGATCACGTGGGTGAGCCGTAGCCCCAGCTCGCGCACCAGCTCCAGGTCGCGGTCGATCTGCTCGCGCACCGGATCGATGAGCGCCGCCGCGCCCCGGTCGAACACGAGATACGAGTAGGTCGAGCTGTCTCGGTCGAAGAGCTGGCGGACCTGCATGCCGCGGTGTGATGCACCGGAGGTGCCAGCGACGGCTCGTGGCAGCCCTGCATCGCGTATGGCGATGAAACAGAATGAAGCGTGGGACTACGGCGGCGGAGACAGTGATCAGGTTCCCAGCTCCTTCGCGAGCGTCACTGCCGCCACCACGAGGATCAGGATGCCAAACACCCTGCGCAGGACGGCGGGATTGACCTTGCCGACCTGACGGCCACCGAACCAGGCCCCGAGCGCGGCGACGCCACTCACCGCCAGCGTGGTCGGCCAGTCGATCTTGGTCTCTCCGAGGTGTCCGACGAAGCCGGCGAGCGAATTCATCGCGATCACGACCAGCGAGGTCCCGATGGCGCACTCCATCGGGAGGCCACCGAACAGGACCATCGCCGGCACGATCACGAAGCCGCCACCCACGCCCAGGAGCCCGGTCACGGTGCCGACGAGGAAGCCCTGCAGCAGTGATGGTCCCAGCGCAGCCTCTCGCGGCGTCAGCGCGGGCGCCGGGGCCGATGGCCGCTGCGACGCGCGGCGGAGCATGGCGATCGCCGTCACGACCATCATCACGGCGAACGCGATCATCAACGCGCGGGCCGGAAACAGCTGCGAGACCCGGCCGCCGGCATACGCGCCGACCATCCCGGCCCCGCCAAACAGGACGCCGGTTCGCCACATCACTCGCCTTGCGCGTGCGTGCGGGATCACGCCGACCGCGCTCGTGATGGCGACCACCACGAGCGAAGAGGCGATCGCGGCTTTCGGAGCCATGCCCGCGACGTAACTCAAAATCGGGACGGTGAGGATCGAGCCACCGCCTCCCAGCAAGCCCAGGGAGATCCCGATCAGGATGGAGAGCGCGAGCGTTAGCGGGATCACCCCTTCGCCTGATTCACGCTCGATGCCATCGACGTCAGCCACTCCAGGCGTGGCGGCTCCCGAGGTGAAACGAAATGAAACGTCGCTCGCATCGGCTCACGTGTCACGACGCTTCAACGACCGCCCGACGACCATCCCGACCACCATGGTCGCGACGAACACGGCCGCGGCCGCGTTGCCGGCGAACGCCGCCACCACCGCCGGTCCGGGACAGAGCCCGCCCAGTCCCCAGCCGATACCGAAGATGACGGCGCCGATCACCAGTGGACGATCGAGGTCACGGCGGGTGGGCAGATGAAACCGAACGTCGAACCACGGATCGGCTCGCCGCTTCTGGACCCACCGGAACGCGAGCGCGTAGACCGCGACCGCGCCGCCCATCACGAAGGCGAGGCTCGGGTCCCATGCGCCGCCCACGTCGAGGAACCCGACGACGCGCGCAGGATCGGTCATGCCCGCGAGGAGGAGCCCCGCTCCGAACACTGCGCCCGCGACACCGGCGAGGACCAGTGACATCGCGCGGCAGCGTCGACCGCACACCACGTCGCTCACGCGATCCTCGCGAGCCACACCGTCACCGCACCGGCCGCCATGAATGTCGCCACCGCCACGAACGAGCGAACGGACAGGCGCGAGAGGCCGCAGACCCCGTGGCCGCTCGTGCAGCCGCCGCCGGTGCTCGTGCCGTAGCCGACGAGGAGGCCGGCGATGGCAACGCCGGCCATCGACAAGGCCGGCGTCCCTACCGCCCGTGGCGCGGCCACGGATGCGACGATTCCCGCCAGCGCGAGCCCCGCGAGGAACGCGAAGCGCCACCCGTTACCGCGGCGGTCGGCGAGCAGCGCTTCGCCGATGACCCCGCTGACGCCGGCGATGCGGCCGTGGGTGAGCAGTAGCAGCGAGCTTGCGGCACCGATGAGGAGGCCGCCGAGCAAAGCAAGTGTCCATGTGTGCTGCATGGCTGCGCACCATCCAAGTTGAGTGCCACCCGAGCGCCCACCGGGTACCCGGGGGCACAGCGCCGGATCCCAGGGAGCGGTCGCGATTCGCCCGAGCCGCGCGGCGAGGGGCACCCGGCTTGCATTCCAGGCCCGATGATCCGAGCTCTGATGCTTGCGGTCGTCGGGCTGGCCGCATGCGGCCGGGCGACGGACCGGCCCACGATTTCCGCCTCACGTCAGGGAGCCCAGTCCATGCCACGCACCGAAGTCCGCGCGTCTTGTAAACGTATCGAGCTCGGGAGCGGGCTCGACCTGGTGGTCCTCGGCTCCGGTGGGCCCCGGGCTGCGGGCCGGGCCGCCGCGAGCTACCTCATCGCGATCGCCGGCACGCCCCGCTTTCTGATCGACGCCGGATCCGGCTCGTTCACGCGACTCGGCGAGAGCGGCCTCGCGACCGACCAGCTCGACACCATCTTGCTCACGCATCTTCACATCGACCACGCGGGTGACCTTCCGGACGTCGTCAAGTCGCGCGACCTGCTGGGCAAGAGCCCGCTTCGCTTCCGCATCGTCGGGCCGTCGGGACGAGGGCTGTACCCGAGCACGTCGACGTTCGTCGAGCGGTTGCTGGGTCCCCAGGGGGCGTTTGCATATCTGTCGACGTTCCGGAATCCACTGAAGCTCGAGACCACGGACATCGCGTTCGATCTCGAACGTGCCCCGGAGACCATTCTCGACGAGGACGGCGTGAGGATCCTCGCGGCGGCCGTGGATCACCGCGACGTGCCCGCGGTGGCCTATCGCGTCGAGTATGGCGGCCACAGCGTGGTGATCTCTGGAGACCTCGCGTCCAGGCGGGGGCAGATCGAGACGCTCGCTCGCGGCGCGACGGTGCTCGTCTACGACGCGGCCGTCCTAGATCCACCGGGCTCGCCGGCGGAGCTGTACGAGCTGCACACCCCGCCGGCGCGCATCGGCGAGGTCGCGGCGAAGGCCGGCGTCGCGACGCTGATCCTCAGTCACATCCCGCCGAAAGTCGAGGCGGACGCCGACGCCGCGCTCGCATCCGTGCGCACCGCATTCCGCGGCAACGTCCTGTTCGCGCACGACTGTCTTCACCTGCGCGTCGGCGAGAACCCCGAGGAGAGCGCCATGGCCGTGACATCCGAGAACCACCGCGTGTTGATCGAGCTGACCTCCGACGATCCCAAGGTCTGGGAGGGAGTGCTGAACAACGTCGAGAATGTTCGCAAGGCGCTCGGCGCCCAGGCCACCGCCGTCGAGGTCGTCGCGCACGGCAAGGGCCTCGGCCTGCTGATCGCGAGCACGACCCCGCTCGCGGCCCGGGTCGCGACCCTCGCCAGCGAGGGCGTGGTGTTCGCGGCCTGTCAGAACACGATGAAGAAGCTGGGCATCGACGCGTCGCAGCTCGTGCCCGCCGCGACCCCGGTCGACTCCGGCGTCGCCGAGGTGGTTCGCAAACAGGAGGGCGGCTGGACCTATCTGAAGGGTGGCTGACGTCGGACCGCCCTGGTCAAATCATCGCTGCGGAGTCGCGAGCATCTGCAGTCGCAGTTGGCCGATCCCCACGCATCACGCTGACTCGAAACTTGACAAGCTTCGTGGCTGGCGGAGGCTTCCGCCATGGTCACGAGCCAGTTGGACGAGCTGGGCTACAGCGCTCGCCAGCACGGGGCGCAGGTGGCGAGTACCCGTTCGATCGCAGGGCGCGAGCACGGCTACATGCTGCGTGTGACACTGACACAGCCGCTGCGGATCAACTTTCCGCGGGCGATGCCAGCCACGCGCCGGACGGCAGGGTTGCACGTTGCCGCGCGGAGATGGTTCTCCGTCACAGGCTCCCGGGTGCGGGGGTCGCGCGTGAGTGGCCTTGCTACGGGACGATCGGCAAGCAGCATCCCTGCACGCAGGCGGTGTTCGTGGGACACGTGGCACCGTCGGGATCCGCGACGCACTCGGGCACGCCCGGCTCGCACAGCGTCCCCGTTCCGGCGCAGAACGTCGCGCAGGCTTCTCCCGAGTCTCCACCCTTGTTCTGGTCGCCGTCGTGCGCGATGACCTGGATCCGGTAGGAGTGGCCCGAGATGAGGCCCACTTCGAACCGCATCTCGGTGCCGTACTTCTCACGACCCGCGGACCTCACGCTCGCAGGGACGGGGTCTGCCGACGAGGTGAGGTTCCACATGTTGGCGGCGGGGTCCATCGTCACGGGCGTTCCGACATGGTTGGCATCCTCGGTCGCTTTCTTCCACGTGCCGAAGATGGCGACGGGGTCGTACGCCGGGCCGCCCATCTGCATGTCGCCCGCCTTGCAGCTCGGGTCGACGGAGAGGTCGGTGATGAACACGACCGGGCGAAGCGGACGGCCCACGGTGTCGATGCAGGCGGGATCGCCGGTCTGAGGGTAGTAGACGGCAGCCGGGTTCGGCGAGAGCGGCGACACGGGATTGCTCGGCGTCTCGCAGCCGAGGGTCAGCGCGTGCTCGTCGTTGTAGAAGACCTGGATGATCGCGGGCGAGGAGCCGCCGCCCAGCGCGTTGATGCCGACGAGGGTAGAGCTCTCGACGAAGTCTGCGACCGGATAGCCACAGCTATCATTGCCTCCGGTCATGTCCACCGTCGTGCAAGTCGTGCTCGAACCTGATGTCGACGGCACTCGGCGCCGGGCAGGAGCCCCCTTGCCGCATCGACCTGACCACGTTGGGGGCGAGAGCGGAATCGAATGATGGACTGCGCGCATGCCGTGAACCGTGTGCTGCGCCGGGTGCGACGCGAACACGAGGCTTTCGCGGTCGCCAGCCTCGCGATGACCCCGCTGGCTCCGTGCGCGAACACGGCTACGGCCACGGCTGCCGTGCTCAATCGGGCCTGCGAACGACGAACGTCAGCGTGAACATGCGGCGGGCGCTGGCGTCCTCGATCGTGTGCACGTCGGCGGCGGCGAGCGTTCGCTGCTCTTGGGGAACTCCACTCTCCTCGAGAAGCGGACGGATGTACTCGAGCAGCATCTTGGGGGATGCACCCTCGACGACGAACGAATCCTCGGTGGGTCCGCCCCGGTGCTACCCTTCACCGATGAGCAAGGCAGCCCACGAAATATTCGACGAGGCATTGGCCCTGTCCGAAGAGGATCGCGGGAAGCTGGCGGAGAAGCTCGTCGAGAGCCTGGGCGCGGGCGTCGATCCAGATGCAGAAGAAGCATGGACGGCCGAGATCCAGCGTCGCCTTGCGAGAATCGAGGCCGGACAGGCCAAGAGCATCTCGATGCGTGACGCCGTCGCGCGCTTGCATCGCGCCGCGCTCCGCTGATGACGCGCGACCTCGAGGTCGATGTCGCGGCGGCAGAGGAAGCCGAAGCTCAAACCCGCTACTACGCCGAGCGTGCCGGAACCCAGGTCGCACTTCGCTTCGTTGCCGAGATCGAGGCAATTTATCAGGGACGGGTCGAAGGCCGCGTCGCCGGCGTCACCCATCCGCGAATCGAATTTCGGTTGCCCGTGTCGCTCTTTTCCGACGAGAAGATTGTCGCGACGCTGTCGCGACAATTGGGTGGTCCCACTTCGTCGAGGTCATCCCGATCAAGGATGCGCTGGCGCGAGAGTTTTGCGCCGAGATGTGTCGCGTCGAGCGGTGGAGCGTGCGGCAACTGCGAGAGCGGATCGACAGCATGCTCTATCAGCGCACGGCGCTATCGAAGAAGCCCGAGGCACTCGTCCGCCAGGAGCTATCGGCCCTTCGCGAGAAGGACGAACTGAGCCCTACGCTCGTGCTCCGCGATCCGTACATGCTCGACTTCTTGGAGCTGGCCGACACGTACAGCGAGAAGGACCTCGAGTCCGCGATCTTGCGCGAGATCGAGCGGTTCCTGCTGGAGCTGGGCACCGGCTTCGCGTTCGTCGAGCGGCAGAAGCGGATCACCCTCGACGGTGACGACCATTACCTCGACCTGCTGTTCTACCACCGGCGCATGCAGCGGCTGGTCGCGATCGAGCTCAAGCTCGGCGACTTCAAGGCCGCCGACGCCGGCCAGGTAGAGCTGTACCTGCGCTGGCTCGACAAGCACGAGCGCCAGCCCTCCGAGCAAGCCCCGCTCGGGATCATTCTGTGCGCCGGGAAGAAGCGCGAGACGGTCGAAGTTCTGCAGGAGGCGGGCCGCACTGCAGGTCCGCCGGCGGCTCGTGAGGCGATTCGTCGATATTGCCATCGAAAGGATCGACGCGTGGTGGCGGGCGAACCATGCGTCGGCGCCCGACCTGTTCCTCCGCGAGATCAGGGCGACTCGCCCGTGGCACCCGCACGCGCCAGCTCTCTCCGCGAGAGCCGCGCGATGACCACCACCACGAGCACGGTCGCTACCAGCCCCGCCGCCAGCAGCGCCAATCGCAGCCCACTCGGCGCCGCCCCGCCACTCGCCGCTTCCGTCGCCGT
>JAYUVX010000370.1:0-10638 GCA_043753855.1 Myxococcales bacterium
ACCCTCGATGGCACGGCTCTGCCCCGCCTTTCAACCCACCCGCGGCCCTACGCCGCGTTCCGGATCTCCTCGACGCTGCTCAGGATCAGATCCACACCCGTACGCGCCGGCGCGCTATCTGTGCGGGCTGACGGAGAACGCGTGGAGATCGCGTGGAGATCGCGTGGACAACAACGGCGCTCGGCAAGTGGACGACCGAGTCACCGTGGCGGAAGGCGCCTCGAGTGCGCTTCGTCCGAGGTCGCGGAGCCCCTGCGATTAGACATCGCCGACTCCGTAGCGCACTGACGGAACGGCATCGCGAGCAAGGCGCACGTCGTCTGCGCAGACTCCTCGTCGCGAGACGGTTCGCCTTGACGGTCGGCACTTAGATCGCGCCCTCCCACGCCTGCAGGGTCGGTTCGGGCCGGCTCGGATCGCGCGTGAGCAGTGGGCGACACGCATTCTCGGCATGGAGGATCGCGGTGCACAGCGCGACGAACGCGTCGGCCACGTCGTGGTCAGGCGCGTCCTCGGTGCCGGAGTTGTAGCGGTGGCAAACGGCGGGGACGCGAGGATCGACCTCGAGCGCGATACCAGCCGCGATGCACGCGGCGATCGCGAGCCGCACCGACTCGGCCGGGCGCGTTTTGTAGCTCGCCAGGCTCATCGTGCGCAGCGTCCCGCGCGGGTAGACCTCGATGATCTCGCCGTCTCCACGTCCGCCGGGAAACGGCAGCACGCGGTACGCTCCCGACTCCCACCGCCTCGCGAGGAGCGCGTTGCCGAGGAGCGTCATCGGGAACGTCGCCTGGAACCGGTCCTTCAGGGGCAGCTGGGCGCCGGCCGCGAGATCGGTCGCGCGCTTCGCCCAGAGCCGCGCGCGATCGGCGCGGTCCCGCCACGCCGCGAACGGCGCGAAGCCGAGCGGATCGGTGAGCGGCGGCCGGTGTGCGACGAAGGCGTTGACGGCGCGCCAGCCGAGGACGGCGCCGGTCGTGTGGCCGGCGGCAGCAGTGAACGCGGCGTAGCGCAGGAGCACGTGCGGAACGCCGAACGGAAAGTCGAAGCCGACGACGCGAGCCGGCCGTTCCCGCAGCTCGTCGAGCAGCTCGGTCGCGCTCCAGCCAAGCTGCGCGTTCGCGAGGAGGCGCGCGTTCATGCCGGTCGTGGCAATCCGGTAGGACCGCCAGGCGATCGGTTGCGCGGCGATCGCGACGATCTTCCGCCGCTGGTCGCGGGCGCAACGCGGCGCGCCGAAGTCGACGCCGACGATCACGACGACGTCCGGCTCCTCGACGTGGCGGTGATCCCGGCTGCGCGCAGTCGATCGAACGCGGACGATGTCATCGCGAGGCCTCGTCGTGGCAGACGGGCGGGCCGAGTGACAGTCCCCGTCGCACGGGGTGCTGGTGCGTGCTCTCCTCGACGAGCGTCATGAGGACCGCGCGCACCGAGCCGGCTGCCAAGCCATGCGCATCGTGCGGACGCCGCATCACGTGGCGCAAGAAGTGGGCGCGCGACTGGGCGTCGATCCGATACTGCAGTGACGCGTGCCGGGGCCGCCGCGTGCGCGACGTCGACGCGGTCCTCGAGGAGGCGATCCGCGCGCTCCTCGGCGCCCGCGCCGCGGATGCCTCGATCTGCCCGTCGGAGGCGGCGGGGCAGGTGGCCGGCGAAGACGCAGCGTGGGGCTCCAGTCGATCCGTCGCGCGCGCGCGGCCCGGTGCGGCTCCGGCGCGTCTCGCGCGCGATGAGCCCTGCGCTCCCGCTGGAGGGCCGAGGGCGCAGCGGCCACGCCGCGCGTGGGTCGGCGCACCTTGTCGGCCAGCACGCCCATGATTAACAGGCCTACACGATCTCGGGTCCGCCCACGCTGCCACGATCTGCCCGACTCGATGGGTTGGTGTCACTCCGCGAACGGCGAACAGACTGGAGAACCATTGCCCGAGGTCACCCATCAATCCGAGACCCTCGGGTTCGCGTGGAACGAGCTGTGGAATGCCCGCATCGCAGCACCTACTACGACTACGTAGGCGATCACGACAACGGCATCACGGACGGCTGGGATCGCGAATCCTTGATCCGGGTCGATCGCGCGAAGGCGGTCTCGGCGCTTCGTCAACGGTCATCGCCGTGGTCAGCATTGCGATCTCGCGCTCGACCCGCGGCTCACGATCGCCAGGATCGCGTCGACCGCGACCCCGGGTATGGACGTCACAGGCACGAGCCACAGGACGATCCCCGAAAGCGAGAGGATCGAGAGCGCGAAGATCAGCGCCTGCCAGAGCCAATCCGCGAGGCCGTCGTCGAGCGGCATCGTCAGGGTTCGCGAGGGTGCATCGAGCCCGGTTGCGTCGAGGTAGCGTCTCGCATCGTCGGCATGCTCGGGGTACGCGACGAGCAAGTTCCGTTGGGCAGCTGCAGCTCGACGGCGGTCTGACTGCTGTCGAACATCCAGCCGCTCTCGAAATCGTCGCGCTCGCGTCGCCAGCGCACC
Organism: Myxococcales bacterium; assembly: GCA_043753855.1. Taxonomy (GTDB): domain Bacteria; phylum Myxococcota_A; class Polyangia; order Haliangiales; family Haliangiaceae; genus JABFXX01. The sequence continues at coordinate 2,480 of JAYUVX010000370.1, forward strand.
CCGCGAGCCACGCATCAGCGCGATCGTGCGGCCGTCGAGGACGAGCGTGCCCGCGTGGCCTCGGTCGCGCTTCTCGAGCCACAGCACGAGCCCGTAGACGCTGCACCAGGCACCGAGCAGGCTCGAACCGCGGAGCGCGACCACCCAGTCCGGGATCTGATGACCGAGGTAGATCAGGCCGGTGCCGACGACGATCAACGCGAAGCACGTGGCCTGGCCGCGCAGGATGTAGCCGCGCCAGCACCACGAAACATGCGCGCACGCGACCTCCACGGTTCGATGGTACGGCGCGAACGCTCGGCGAGCGAACGCCTGGATCGCGTCGTGAGCGGCGAAGCCCGCGAGCACGATGGGTGCCGAGCCGGCCATGATCAGCACGGCGCGACGATCAGGACGATCGGGTGTCAGGCTCGGCCGCCAGGGTCAGCCACACCTCGTTCCGGCGCAGGAACCACGGCGTCCACGGTGGGTCGTAGCGATTGACCTCGAGTTCGCCGACGACGCGGAGCCCGCGCGCGATCGTCCAGGCGCGCAACGCGGCCGCGTGCTCGGCGAACTTCGCGTCGGTCCACCGCCCACGAGATCGATGCACCGCGACGCGGCTGGCAGGGAGCTCCCGCAGCGAGACGGCGGCGTCGTCCGGTTCGGGCAGGGTCGCGAGGGTCTCGCCGGCCGGCATGGTGAACGTGATCACCCAGCTGCCATCCTCCGCGCGTTCACCCACCGGCGCCGTCATCGCGATCTTCCTGCCGTCAGGGCGCTCGCCGACCGGCGCCGTCATCGCGATCTTCTGACGCCCCCGGTTGCCACCAAAGATGTACCCGGCGAGCCGACGGAAGCCGGCATTCCCGGCGGCGCCGAACGTTCCGCCGATGCGGGTCTCGGCGACCACGCGCGGCGGGTAGCGGCGCAGCTCGAACGCTCCCTCGTGCAACTCCAGCGTGTACGGCGGCTCCTGGACGCTCATACCCGGGTAGAGCATGGCCAGGGGACGCCGACAACTGGTGCGATCAGCGCGCGCTCGGTCGTGAACCGGTCGGATCGCGCACGAGCAGCGCGCGGTAGTTCTGGCTCGCGGCGGTCCGCGCGATCCGGCTCGTGCCCGAGATGAATCCGACCGCGATCGCGCGGTCGCGGTCGACGCGCGAGCTCGACCAGGCGAGCCCGCAAGACAGGTGGAGGAGGCTCGTGACGAGCAGGTCGTTCTTGCCCTTCGTGCAGTCGGTGGGGTCGCGGTGCGCCGTCTCGGGCTCGACCAGCGCCTCGAGCTCCTCCTCGGTGGGCAGCCGCCAGTCCGCGTGGCCACCGCCGCGATAGGCCGCGGCATACGCGGTGGCCGTGGCGAACGTGACGTCCGCGCCGTTGTCCTTCGGCGCCCAGTCCAGGCCGGTGGCCGTGTCGGTGACCGCGTCGCGCGTGCTCGCCACGACGAACCGCGCCGGTGCCTTGTCCCAGCCACGGCTGGTGTGGGGGGGCACCTCATCGACGACGAAGGTCGAGACGCGCGTGTGCGGGTTGTCCTTCACGAGCAAGGGCCCGAGCTGGTCCCAGGTCAGCGTGCAGCTCTGGAAGCTGTCGCTGGCCTGGAATGCGAGCCCATCGAACGTCACAGTCATGACGTCCCGGGCGCTGGTCGCGTGACACGGGCCGCCGTTGTCGCCCTGGTCGCGCCCGACGAGCGCGTCGAATTGCTTCGCGCGCGTCGGGTTGGCGACGAGGATCGTGTCCAGCGTCGCCCGGCGGAGCTGGTCGTGGTCGATGAAATACGCGTCGGCGTCGCGGGTCCGGAAGCCGCCGCCCGTGTTCGGTCCGCCGCTGCCGACCGTGGTGCAGCTCCAGCTCACGAACACGTCGGTCGCGATCTCGATCTCGCAGCTGGTGTTGGACTCGATCGGGCTGCCGCTGCTCGAACCGCGCCGAGCCAGCAAGCCGAGGACGCCTGCCGTCGCGGCGATGCTGGCGTTCAGCTTCGCGGTCAAGGCAGAGGTCTGGGCGACCACCCGCACGTAGTGGACGATGGTCTCGCCCGCCTCCTTCACGTCGAGGTCGACGGGCTTGACGGTAAGCGCGTGGACGCCCGGCGTGGCCTGGGCAAGGGCTGTTGTGGACGTGACGAGCACGGCCGCGAGGAGCGAGCGAGGAGGCATCCTGGGGAAGAGACGCGCGCGCGGGTTTGTGACAGCACCGGATGTGCCTTCCCAGTCGTCACGGCACGACCGAGCGATCACTTGCCCACGGTGAGCGCGACCGGATTGCTCCACAGCGTCGCGCCACCGCCAGACGTGAAGCCCATGCGCAGGCTGTGCATGCCGGGCTTCGCCGTCGCCGTCGGGGACATCGGCAACGTCCACTGCTTCGCCCCACCCGGCTCGAGCACCTCGGTCTTCTCGTAGTTCTTGTCGCAGGCCCACGGGCTCCAGACGAGCTCGGGGTCGCTGGACTTCCAGTTCTCGCCCCAGCTGCACAGCCAGACCTTGATCGACTGGCGGTCCTTTGATGGGTTCGAAACCTTCAGCACCACGTCGACCGGTACCTTCGCGCGCCAGGCCAGCGTGGCCGGCTTGATCTCGACGGCGAGTGGATCGGCGTGCGCGACGGCCGCGAGCGCGACCAGGATCAGCAAGGGCTTCGAGCTCATCACCAGATCCTGACACGCCTCGCGAGGCGAGCGGACGGTATAGCTTCGATCACGTCGCGATCGACAAGCGCGTGATCGCATGCGACATCGCCCACGTCCCGCTCTAAGATGATTCGCTCGACCTCGCGATCTTCTGCCTATCGCTCATGGGCTCGAACTTCACCGAATACGTCCGCGAGGCTCACCGCTGCCTGCGGCTCGACGACACGCTCCATATCTGGGAGGCCGCGAGCTACTTCGAGGACGTCGGGAAGTTCTGCTCCGCACTTGGTCGGCTCGGCTCCGAGGTGACGTCACCGCCTACCTACCTACCTACCGAGGCTCACGCGTGACAGCCCCTCCGGATCGCCAGAATCTTGGGCGCATCGCCGCAGAACTCCTCGCAGATCACGCACGAGGGTGGCGCGTGACAGCGCCAACGCCTGATCCACGATCTTACCCACTTCTCGTCGAGATAACAGCTCCTTGGCAGCCGAGGGTGGCGCGTGACATCCGAACAGGTCGGTCGTTCCGTGCCGGATGTAGTCGGGAGTCCGTCGTTCGGGCCTACCGAAATCCATCGGTTGAGCGCGTTCGAGCGCCTGAATCTGCTGCGACTTCTCGTCGATGCACAACACGACCGCGTTGGCGGGCGGGCTCATGTAAAGCCCGACGATGTCGCGAACCTTCTCGATGAGGAGAGGATCTTGCGACAGCCTTACGGTCTCGGTCCGATGAGGCTGGAGCCCGAACGCGCGCCAGATCCGGCCGATCGACGAATGGCTCATCCCGACGTTCTTCGCCATCGAGCGAGTGCTCCAATGCGGCCGTCCGCGCGGCGTGGACTCGAGCGTCTTGGTAACAACTGCCTCGACGGCGTCGTCGGTAATCTTGCGAACGGCACCGGGCCGCGGCTCGTCATGCAACCCATCGAGACGCTCTGCGATGAACCGCGAGCGCCACTTACCTACGCTGCCTCGATGGCAGCGCAGCTCACTCGCGACTTCTTGGTTTGATCTTCCGTCGGCGCAGCGAAGGACAATCTTTGCCCGAAACGCCGTGTGCCGGGCACTTCGTGCTCTCGCGGTAAGGCGCTCAAGCGCGGCGCGCTCGTCTGCCGTGAGAACCAGAATCTCGATCTTAGGTCGCCCCGTGCGTGCCATCCAGCGATGGGATCACGGCGCTACAACTTTGTCGATCGTTCTCAGATACGGGACACTAGTACGTGGCCGGCGCTCTGGAAGTCCTCGAGCTTGAGATTCGGCGTCACGTGTCGCTGACCAACGCAACTGGGGAGGAGGCACTCGCGGTGTGCGCTTCGTCAGTGCTTGAAGCGCGCTCCGACGGAGCCCCCAACTCGGAGTTGGTGATGTTTGGTTCGGCGCGACGACGAACCTGCACGCTCTGCAAGACTGCGCGGAGTTTGTCCATCGCGACGGGCTTCACCAGGTGATGATCAAAACCCGCCTCTCCCGTCCGCTGGCGATCCTCTTCCCTTCCCCAGCCGCTCAGCGCGACCATCACCGGCCTGAAATCGATGATTCCCCTGACGCGCCGGCAGACCTCGACGCCATCCATTCCAGGAAGTCCGATGTCGCACAGAACAACGTCCGGTCGTGTCGTTTGCACGAGTCCGAAACCTTCGAGCCCATTGCGCGCCACGCTGACTTTGTGCCCCTGCGATTCGATCCACATTGCTAGGATGTCTGCACTGTCGTCGTTGTCCTCGACGAGGACGATGTTCAGCATCGCCGTCACATCCGAACGACGCTCGGGACTGTCGGGAGCATGCGAGACCTGCGGCTGCGGTTCTTCCACCGCGGGCAGCGAAAGCGTGAACGTGCTCCCGCGACCTGCGCCGGAGCTCGATGCGACAAGCGCACCTCCATGCCACTCCGCGAGCCGGCGCGCGAGCGCTAACCCGATTCCTAAGCCGGTAGCTGGTTGGGCGTGATCGAATCGAACAAACATGTCGAAGACGCGGACGATCAGCTCGGCAGGGATGCCTACGCCGGAGTCGATGATCCGGACGATCGCATTGCCGTTCTCATGCGCTAGCTCGACGCGGATGTCACCGCCGTCTGGCGTGTACTTCGCCGCATTGTGGAGAAGGTTTCCGAGGATCTGTGAAACGCGGGTCGGGTCCACGAAGCCGAACATAGATTGACGGAGATCGACGGAGATGGACTGACGGCGTTTGTCGAAGAAGGGTCGGCAGGTCTCGATGGCAGTCTCAACAATCGCCGCGATGTCTGCACGCTCCTTCTTCAGTTCGAGGGCGCTGTGGCTGATCCTGGCAACGTCGAGAAGGTCGTCGATGAGGCGGACCATGTGGTCGAGTTGCCGATCCATCGCCGCGAGCGTGCGGCCAACGAGGGGTAACGTTGGCTGCGTTTGGAGAAGCAGGTCGAGCCCGGTACGCAGCGGTACCAGCGGGGTGCGGAGCTCGTGAGCCAAGGTGGCGAGGAACTCATCCTTTTGGCGGGCGGCAACTTGAAGCGCCGCCTCGGACGCTTCGAGCTTCGCTGTTCGCTCATGCACGCGCTGCTCGAGCTTTTCATTCAGGTCCGCGAGCGTGACCACTCGGCGAGCGCCTTCGAGGTAGGCGTGACGCTCGCGGGCGTAGCGGATCGAGCGCACGAGGAGATTGGCGTCGACCTGCTCCTTCTGGAGATAGTCATCGGCCCCAGCCGCCATCACCCGGGATCCCAGGGTGGGATCCGAGGAGCCGGTGAGCACGATGACCGGGATCTCGGGCGCGGCCAGACGGATCGCGTTGACGCCCAGAAGGTCGAAGGCGTCGGGAAGGGTGAGGTCGAGGAGGACGACATCAACGGCGGTCGTGGCCAGCTGCTTCAGTGCTTCCTGGAGCCGCACCGTCCGGATAACACACACATGTTCTACCCCGAACGCTTCGATGACGAAGTCGGCGTGCACATCATCGTCCTCCACCAGGAGGACACGGAGCGGCTGGGCGAGCGGTTCTTGATTGGCACTCAACTAGACATCCGCCCGACGTATGCTGCGAATGCTGTGCCTCGGATTTCGAGCAGACGGCCGCGCCCACGCCTCACATTTGGCGGTCTTCGCGAGTTTGAATCATGTGCCCTGACGCTCATAGATCGTGCTCAGTGGGCGCCTGCGCTCAGCTCCTAACTGGTCGCGTAGGTGTCCCGTGGAGGGATCCGGATCCGACCCCGAGAGGTTCAGGGGACTGGCGAAGCGATGCATACATGTAGGACTTCGAGCTGAAGGCGACGGAGTTCCTTGTTGGTCTGCTCGCGACCGCGGCATGGCCTTCGCACTGCGAATTCCGGTGGGCGGCACATCACTTACGACAACGACTGCCGAAGCGCCGCCGCTTTGCATCCTCCTGGTGGAGGATGACGATGCATGCGCCGACTTTGTCATCGACGCCTTTGCAGAATCGCTCGAGCGTGTCTGCGTAACTCGGGTGGTGCGACTCCAGGAGGCGCTCCAGCAGCTCGCGACGATCCCGGTCGACGTCGTTCTCCTCGACCTCACACTGCCTGACGCCTTCGACCTCCTTGGCGTCAACGCGATCCGCGCAGCCGCGCCCGGCCTTGCCCTCGTGGTGCTGAGCGGATCGCTCGACGGTGCTTTGTGCGCTCGTGTCGTGTGATGGCGGCGGGAGCTGATGACTATCTCCAGAAGGACCAGATCGACACCAGTCTCCTCAAACGGAGCATCTGGGATGCCCGTGATCGTCGCGCTTGTCTCGACGACGGTGGTGTGTCCAGGGAGAAACAATAGCGGACAGTGTTCGAGGGCAAGGGCACTGGCGGCACCGACGATCTCGACGACTCTCCGAACATCGAGGCCCTGATGGCCGCAATTGCCGCGGTTGCATTGCCAACACTCGCATCGTGGTGCGTCATCCAGATCTACGACGACGACGATGACGACGTCAGCCACCACGCCCATGCCGGGGTCCCACCGATCAACACCGTCTCGAGCGACGACGTCGCGGCGGTCGTCCAGAATGGACGGCCAAGCCCGGTGGGCGGCAAGACGCTCATCGTCCCCCTTCTGGTCCGCGGCCGGGCCAGAGGCACCCTCCAGCTCGGACGGTCCGAGGACGCGCCGCGCTTCGGTGGGGACAATCTCGAACTCGCAGTCGAGCTTGCGCGCCGAGCAACCCTGACGTTTGAGAGCGCCCGCGTCTACCGAATGGCCCGGGCCACCATCGAGCATCGCGACGTGTTTCTCTCCATTACGTCGCAAGAGCTGCGCAAGCCGCTCTCGAAGCTGCAGATCTCGATCGACCGGATGCAGCGGATGGGATGGCGCACGCACACGGTAGCGAGGCCACAATCTGTCGCGGAATCGTTTTCGCGGCTGACCCGGTTCATCACCACACTCGACACCGTCGCCGCGGGCATGCTGGTCATTTGCGAGATGGACTTCGCGGAGCTCGCCCATAAGATCGTCGGCCGCCGCCGCAGCGAATCGAATGTGAGCATCAGCGTTGGTCTCGTGGTGCACGGTAACGCCCGAGCGACCGGAAGTTGGGATCGGCTGCTCATGGAGCAAGTGATGACCAACCTTCTCAACGACGCGGACAAGTACGGCAGTGGCAAGCCCATCGACCTTTCGATCATCACAACCACCGTCACCACTCTCTCCGTGCGCGATCACGGCGCCGGGGTCGCAGGGCACGACCTCGGGCGCGTCTTTGACAGGTTCGAGCTCCATGTGGCGCGCCAGATCGTCAAGGCCCATGGCGGCTCGATCGATGTGGAGAGCGAGCCAGGCCGCGGTTCGTCGGTCACGGTGCGCCTCCCGCGCCAGCCCGCCGCGGCACATCCGCTTGCGGATGCAACGTCATGATCACCGCGCCGAGACAAGGGGACCAACATGGAAGCACGTGAACCGAGCGCGAGGCCGACGTCAGACGATGGGCTCCTCGCCGCCATCGTCAATTCGTCCGACGACGCGGTCATCATTAGGGCGGGAGCCCTGCAGAGCGCGATCTTCAACAGCGCCAACTTCTCGAGCATCGCCACGGACGCCAAGGGTGTCATTCAGATCTTCAACGTCGGCGCGGAGCGGATGCTGGGATACACGGCCGCGGAGGTGATGAACAAGATCACGCCGGCTGACATCTCTGATCCACACGAAGTCGTTGCCCGTGCCAAGGCGTTGAGCGCAGAGCTCGGCACCCAGATCAACCCGGGTTTTGAGGCGCTGGTGTTCAAGGCCTCGCGCGGTATTGAAGACATCTACGAGTTGACCTACATCTGCAAGGACGGCAGCCGCTTGCCCGCGGTGGTGTCGGTGACTGCGCTGCGCGACGCGCAAAATGCCATCATTGGATACCTGCTGATTGGCACAGACAACACCGCGCGCCAACAAATTGAAGCAGAGCGCAAGCGGGTCGAAGAGGCCTTGCTGGCCTCGGAGTTGTTTGCCAAAGCTACGCTGGACGCCGCGTCTGCCCATATTTGTGTGCTGGACAAGACAGGCTGAATTCTGGCTGTCAATCAGGCCTGGCGTGACTTTGAGACGGAAAACAATCCCG
>JAYUVX010000371.1:0-10593 GCA_043753855.1 Myxococcales bacterium
TCAACCACACACGATGGTCAGCTCGGCGCTCGGCGTGGTCCTCGGCGCACCGTTTCAGTTTGGCAGGGGCGGGCCTGGAGGATGGCTGATCCTCGACGAGCCAGAGCTCCACATCGTCAGCGAGGTCGTGGTTCCCGACCTTGGTGGCTGGCGTCGCGAGCGGCTGCCCGAGGTCTCTCATGACGCGTACTTCGCGCTCGCGCCGGACTGGGTCTGCGAGGTGATGTCAGGCTCGACCGCCGCCGTCGATCGAGCAGACAAGCTCCCGATCTACGCGCGCGCTGGCGTTCGACACGTATGGCTGGTGGCCCCGGCGTCCCGCACCGTCGAGGTGTTGAGGGCGCATGAAGGAGGCTGGCTCCTCCTGACCGTACACCGTGACGACGCCAGGGTCCGCGCCGAGCCGTTCGATGCGATCGAGCTCGATCTGTCGATGCTGTGGGCGTCGATCGCGCCGCCGCCGCCGCGCGGCACGCGGGCAGCCGAGGGGTTCAGCGAGTACGGCTACTAGCTCTTCGCGTACCAGGCCTTGACGCCTTCGTGATCGCGCACGGCGTCGTGGACCCGGTTGAGCTTCGGATAGCCGGCGAAGATCGTGGCCGGGATGTAGTCGACCTTGCCGCCGAGGAACCAGCGCACGGCCATGTGCAGCTTGAGATCCGCGACGTGAAGCTTCGCGCCGGCGATGAACGGTCCATCGCCGAGGTGGCTCTCGGCATTCGCGGCCCACGTCGGCAGGTAGCTCGCCGCCAGGCCTTCGCGCGCCCGCTGCTTCTCGTCATCGGCCATCCGCAGCGTCGGAGTGACGTGGTGACGCAAATCCTCGACGTGCTGCATCAGCTCCTCGTGACGCGCCGCCTCGAACGGATCCTGCGGATGCAGATCGTGGAGCCGGCCGATCAGCACGAGGATCGCATTGGAGTGCGCGAGCACCGGCTGCCCGGGCCACTCGAGGAACGGCACCGACCCGAACGGAGCCGCCGCCTTGACCGCCGGCCAGTCCGCCGGCTTGACGCGGTTGTCCGCGAAGTCGACACCGGCCAGGTGGAGCGCCAGCCGGCATTCCTCGCCACGGCTGACGGGTGCATCGAAGTAGGTGAGCGTGGGCTTGGTGGTCACGACGGCTTCCCATCGTGCCAGAGCGCGATGCCTCCGGTCAGCCCGGCGAGGTTCTCCGCGAGCTTCACGTTGGGTGGTAGCTCGAGCTTGATGTGCTTGGCGTTACCGCCCCCGAGGTACAGCATCCGCGGGTTCCAGATCGGCAGCACCTGGTCGATCACGCGCCGGATGCGGCGGTTCCACTTCTTCTTGCCGATATCTTCGAGCGCAGCGTTGTCGATGTAGTCCTCGTACGAACGGCCCTTGCCGCGGCCGAACGGATGGTGCGCGAGCTCGAGGTTCGGGATGTACACACCGTCGTGGTAGAGCGCGGTGCCCATCCCGGTGCCAAACGTCAGCACCATCTCGACGCCCTTGCCCTCGATGATGCCGTAGCCCTGGACCCCGGCATCGTTGAGCACGCGAGCCGGCTTGCCGGTCTGCTTGGTGATCGCCGCCCCTAGATCGTAGTCGTTCCAGCCGGGATCGAGGTTCGGTGCGGTGCGCGTGACACCGTCGACGACGACGCCCGGGAAGCCGACCGACACCCGGTCATACGCGCCGATCGACGCGATCAGCTTGAACACCTCGGCGAGCAACGCCTCGGGAGTCGCGGGATGCGGCGTCTCGACGCGCAACCGCTCGGTCACCGGCACACCGTCGGATCCGAGGATCATCGCCTTGAGGCCGGTACCACCGATGTCGATCGCGAGCGTGCGCTGCGGGTTCATGATCCCGCGAGCATAGCTCGGACGGCTGGCTGACGGCGTCAGCGCCACTCATCGATCAGGTTCGCGACCAGGGCGGTCCAACCGGTCTGGTGGCTCGCCCCGATGCCCGCACCGTTGTCGCCGTGAAAGTACTCGTAGAACAGCGGGTGATCGCGCCAGGTCGGATCGTCGGAGAACTTGGCCGCACCTCCAAACACCGGGCGGTGGCCGCTATCGTCGAGCAGGAAGATGTCGATCAGCCGGCGCGCGATGTCATGCGCCATGTCGTGCATCGTGATCGGCTCGCCGCCGGCACCCGCGGTGTGGACACTGTGTCGAGGGCCAAGGGCGGTGCCGAGCTTGCGGAGTGACTCGATGATCAAGAACGTGGTCGGGAACCAGATCGGTCCACGCCAGTTCGAGTTTCCGCCCTTGAGCTTGGACACCGACTCGGCCGGCTCGTACCCGACGGTCCGGCCCTCGAGCTCGAACGGCCGTGCCTCGTGCTGCTTTGACAGCGAGCGAATCCCGTAGCGCGACAGGAACTCGCTCGGATCGTGGATGTGGCCGAGCATGCGATCGAGCTGGTCGGGCTCGATGATGGTGAGCAGATAGGTCGTGTTGCCATCCGGCCCGTCGATGGTGTGGACGACCTCGGAGACCAGCTCCTTGCGGTTGCGCAAGAACCACTGCAGGTTGCGCGAGAACTCCTTGAACGACTCGATCCACTTCGACTCCAGCCGCTCCACGGCGAACAGTGGAATCAGCCCGACCAGCGAGCGCACGCGGAACCGCTGATAGCGGCCATCTGCGTGATGGAGGATGTCGTAGAAGAACCCGTCCTTCTGATCGAACAGCGCGTAGTCACGGCCGCCGACCCGGCGCATCGCTCCGGCGACGTACGCGTAGTGCTGGAAGAACTTCGACGCGAGTCCCTCATACGCCGGGTTGTCGCGCGCGAGCTCGAGGGCGATCCGCATCAGGTTCAAGCAGAACATCCCCATCCACCCGGTCGCATCGGACTGCTCGAGCGTGGAGCCATCGTTGACGCGCTCGCTGCGGTCGACGACGGTGATGTTGTCGAGCCCGAGGAACCCGCCCTCGAACACGTTGTTGCCATCGCGATCGACCCGGTTGACCCAGCTCGCGAAGTTCATCAGCAGCTTGTGGAAGCAGCGCTCGAGCCATGGGCGATCCGCCGTGCCGCTGCGCACGCGATCCATGTTGTAGACGCGCCACACCGCCCACGCGTGGACCGGCGGATTGAGGTCGGAGAACTCCCACTCGTACGCAGGCACCTGCCCGCTCGGATGCTGGAACTGCTCGAACAGCAGCAGCCATAGCTGATCCTTCGCGAACCGCGCATCGATCAGTGCGTACGGCACGCACTGGAACGCGAGGTCCCACGCGGCGAACCACGGGTACTCCCACGCATCTGGCACCGACATGATGCGCAGCGAGTTGAGATGACGCCAGTGCGCGTTGCGCCGCTCACGGCGTTCGGCCGGAGGCGGAGCATCCGGGTTATCCCCGTCGATCCAGCGCGCGACATCGAAGATGTAGCTCTGCTTGGACCACAGCAGGCCGGCGAGCGCCGCACGCTGCACCAGCCGCTCGTCGGCGGTGGCCTCCGGTGGAGCGATCCCCGCATAGAACGTATCGGCCTCGGCCTTGCGCTGCGCGAGGATCGCATCGACGTCGCCGAGCGGATCGCGCTTGCTGCCATCGCACAGCCGCAGGCGCAGCGTCACCCGCTCGCCCGGCGGCACCGTGAACACGTAGTGCAGCGCGGCCTTGGTGCCACGTCCATCCGCGCGCAGCGCCGAGCGATCGCCCTCGCACACGGCACGGTGAAACGCATCCTTGGTGTGCGGCGTGCGGCTGGTGTTGCCCGGGCCATACGCGCGCTCGCCGTTGGTCTCGTTATCGGTGAACAGCACCTCGCAGCCCGACGGCGCATATAGCCAGCGCAGGCCGAGGCCGCTGTGCGCCGGCAGATCCTCGTCGTGAAGCTCCTCGTCGTCCTCGGCGAGCAGCGCCACCACGCTCGGCCCATCCGCCGCGCGCTCGATGGTCTGCGGCTGCTTCGGCTGCTTGCCCCATGACCACGTATTGCGGAACCACAGCGTCGGCAAGATGTGCAGCGGCGCCGGATCTGGACCGCGATTGTGCGCGGTGATCCGGATGATCAGATCCTCGGTGGTCGCCTTGGCGTACTCGACCTCGATGTCGAAGTAGCGATCGTCCTCGAACACGCCGGTATCGAGCAGCTCGTACTCGGCGCCCTGCCCGGCTCGCCGCTGGTTCTCCTCGATCAGCTCGCGATACGGGAACGCGGCCTGCGGGTACTTGTAGAGCAGGCTCATGTACGAGTGCGTGGGCGTGTTGTCGGTGTGGAAGTAGTACTCCTTGACGTCCTCGCCGTGATTTCCCTCGTCGGGCGTCACGCCGAACAGCCGCTCCTTGAGGTGCGGATCGCGCTCGTTCCAGAACGCCGGCGCGAAGCACAGGATCTGGTAGCGATCGCTGACCCCCGCGATCCCATCTTCGCCCCAGCGATACGCCTTGGCGCGCGCGGCATCGTAGGTCAAGAACCGCCACGCATTGCCATCGGCGGAGTAGTCCTCGCGCACCGTGCCCCACGCACGATCCGACAGGTACGGGCCCCACCGGCGCCAGCCCGACGCATCATCGGTGATGCCACGAACGCGCTCCGCTTCAGGATCAGGAGAGGTGGGCATGAGCGGCGGGCCATCCGGATCATACATCCAGCGAACCGTGGTTTGCTCCGCGCATGTCGACGCTCATCAGCTCACCCGCCTGGACCGCACTGCTCGCGCACAAGGCCACGATCGACAGGACGACCATGCGGGACCTGTTCACCGTCGATCCGGGGCGGTTTCAGCGGATGTCCCGCGAGGTGGCCGGCCTGTTCGTGGACTGGTCCAAGCACCGCGCCACCGACGAGACGTTGTCGTTGCTGCTCGCGCTCGCGAGCCAGCAAGGCGTGGAGAGCTGGCGCGACCGGATGTTCGCCGGGGACAAGCTGAACGGCACCGAGGGGCGCGCCGTGCTCCACACCGCGCTGCGCAATCGATCGAATCGCCCGATCCTCGTCGACGGTGCGGACGTGATGCCGCTGGTCAACGGCGTGCTCGCGAGACTGCGCGGCTTCACCGAGCGGCTGCGTAGCGGCGCCTGGACGGGTCACACCGGCAAGCCGCTGACCGAGATCGTGAACATCGGGATCGGCGGCTCCGACCTCGGTCCCGTGATGGTGACCGAGGCGCTGCGCCCGTACTGGAAGCCCGGGATGAACGCGCACTTCGTGTCGAACGTCGACGGTACGCACATGGCGGAGACGCTCTCGCGCGTGGATCCCGAGCGCACGCTGTTCATCGTGGCCAGCAAGACGTTCACCACGCAGGAGACGCTGACCAACGCGAAGACCGCACGCGCGTGGCTGCTCGAGAAGCTCGGCGCCGACACCGACGCGGTGGCGAAGCACTTCGTCGCGCTGTCGACCAATGCCAGGGAGGTCACCGCGTTCGGCATCGATCCGCAGAACATGTTCGAGTTCTGGGACTGGGTCGGCGGTCGCTACTCGCTGTGGAGCGCGATCGGCCTGTCGATCGCGTGCGTGATCGGCATGGACAGCTTCGAGGAGCTGCTCGCCGGTGCGTTCGAGATGGACGAGCACTTCCGCAGCGCACCGCTCGCCGAGAACCTGCCGGTGATCCTCGGGATGCTCGGCATCTGGTACGCGAACTTCCACGGCGCCGAGACCCACGCGATCCTGCCCTACGATCAGTACCTGCATCGGTTCGCCGCGTACTTCCAGCAGGGCGACATGGAGTCCAACGGCAAGAGCGTGGACCGCGACGGCCACCGGATCACCGACTACTCGACAGGACCCGTGATCTGGGGTGAGCCCGGCACCAACGGCCAGCACGCGTTCTATCAGCTGATCCATCAGGGCACCCGGCTCATCCCGTGTGACTTCATCGTGCCGGTGGAGAGTCACAACCCGGTGGGCCAGCACCACGCGATCCTGCTCGCGAACTTCTTCGCGCAGACCGAGGCCCTGATGAAGGGCAAGACGCCCGAGGAGGCGCGGGCCGAGCTGGTCGCCGCCAAGCTGCCTGCCGATCAGCTCGACAAACTCGTGCCGCACAAGACCTTCACGGGCAACCGGCCGACGACGTCGATCCTGATCGACCGGATCACGCCGCGCCGGCTCGGCTCGCTGATCGCGATGTACGAGCACAAGATCTTCGTGCAGGGCATCGTGTGGAACATCTACAGCTTCGACCAGTGGGGCGTGGAGCTCGGCAAGCAGCTCGCCTCGAAGATCCTGCCCGAGCTCGAGGGTGCCGCGGCGGTCACCACCCACGACGCATCGACCAACGGCCTCATCAGTCGCTATAAGGCGCTGCGCAGAATATGATGGGGAGGCATGCGGGTCGTACCCACGCTGGCTGCGGTCGTGATGCTCGGCGCCTGTGGTCGCATCGGTTTTGATCCGCAGGCCACCCGCGATGCCGCACGCGGGGACGGCGCGACCGATGGGGTGACCGGCGACACCGCGTCGAACGGGCTCTTGCTGAGCTTCCAGTTCGAGGCCGACGGCCTGCTCAAAAACCATGGGTCGGGACCCAACGCCACCTGCACTGGCTGCCCGATGTCGACGCCGGGGGTCCATGCCGGCACGACCGGGGCGCGGTTCGGCGGCAATCAGTGTCTGGTGATCGGGTCGGCGGACCTGTCCCCACCGGTGGTCACGTTCGCATTGTGGACAAAGCAGCCCGTTCTCCAGACCGCCACCATGTTTGGCAAACCGTTCAACGGCGCAACCCTGGTCAGCGACTCGCTCGAGGTTTACACCATGAGCTCGTCGAGCTCGATCATCGTGGTCGCCGGGGACGCGACCGTTCAGATGAGCTCGACGATTGGCGCGTGGCATCACATCGCCGTGACGTTCGACGGCAGCACGCTCACCGGCTACGTCGATGGTGTCGTCACCAACACGAAGACCGGCCTCGTCCCCACGCCCTATGCCGGAGATCCATTCCGGATCGGCTGCGATCACAACTCCGGGATCGTGGACAACTACTTCACGGGTGACCTCGACGAGGTGCGGCTCTACGATCGCGTGCTATCGAAGGCCGAGCTCCAGCAGCTCGCCACGCCGTGAACCACCGGGACGAGATAAACGCGCCACTCCGGACGTGTTTCCCTCCCGCCGGGATGCGATCGTGCGGCCGATGCAGCTCGGAATGATCGGTCTTGGCCGGATGGGCGCGAACATGGTCCGCCGCCTGATGCGCGGTGGACACGAGTGCGTGGTCTATGACCGCAGCCCCGACAGCGTGAAGGCGCTCGTCGGCGAGGGCGCGAAGGGCACGGACTCGTTGCAAGCGCTCGTGAAGTCGCTGTCGGCGCCGCGCGCGGTGTGGATCATGGTTCCCGCCGGTGCACCCACCGAGTCCACGGTCGCTGCACTCGGCGAATTGCTCGAGCCCGGCGACACGATCATCGATGGCGGCAACTCGTTCTTCAAGGACGACGTGCGCCGCGGTCAGCTGCTCGCGCCAAAGCAGATCACGTATGTCGACGCGGGAACCAGCGGCGGCGTGTTCGGCCTCGAGCGCGGGTACTGCCTGATGGTCGGCGGCGATGACGCGGCCGTGAAGCGCCTCGATCCGATCTTCAAGACGCTCGCGCCCGGTCGTGGCAACGTCGAGAAGACGCCGAACCGCAAGGACGGCGGCACTGCCGAGGAGGGCTATCTCCACTGCGGCCCGACCGGCTCGGGCCACTTCGTCAAGATGGTCCACAACGGCATCGAGTACGGGATCATGCAGGCGCTCGCCGAGGGCTTCGACATCATGAAGGGCGCGGCGAATGCCACGGTCGCCGAGGAGCATCGGTTCACCCTGCCGGTCGAGGAGATCGCCGAGGTCTGGCGCCGCGGCAGCGTGCTGAGCTCGTGGCTCGTCGACCTCACCGCGAACGCGCTCGCCGAGGATGCGACGCTGTCCAGGTTCGAGGGCTTCGTGCCGGACTCCGGCGAAGGTCGCTGGACCGTGATGGCCGCCATCGAGGAGTCGGTGCCCGCGGACGTGATCACCGCGGCGCTCTACACGCGGTTTCGCTCGCGCATGGAACAGTCGTTCGCGGAGAAGCTGCTGTCCGCGATGCGCGCGCAGTTCGGCGGTCACTCCGAACACCCGAAGTGACCCGAGGCGAGATGATCTCCCTGGTGATTCGACGGTTCGCCGATCTCGACGCGCTCAGCCGCGCCGCGGCCGATGACTTCGCCGTGATCGCGCGCGACGCGATCGCCGCGCGCGGGGTCTGCCATGTCGCGCTCTCCGGCGGCTCCACGCCGAAGCGCCTGTTCGCCGAGCTCGCGGCGCGCGGGCGTGGTGCGCTGCCGTGGGATCAGATCGAGCTGTGGTGGGGTGACGAGCGCACGGTGCCCGCTGACCACGCCGACTCCAACTACCGGATGGCGCGCGAGAGCTTGATCGAGCCGCTCGCCCTCACCCACGTGCATCCGATCGACGGCGGTGCCGCGGATCCCGCCGCCGCTGCGCGCGCGTACGAGACCGCGCTGGTCACCACGTTCGGCATCACGCCAGAGCTCGATCTGGTGTGGCTCGGCATGGGGCCCGACGGTCACACCGCGTCGCTATTCCCCGAGAGTCCCGCGCTCACCGAGGACCGCCGCTGGGTCGTCGCGAACCCGGTGGATTCGCCGCTGACCAAGGGCCCGACCACGCGGATCACGCTCACCGCCCGTGCGATCAACGCCGCTCGCCACGTACGGTTCCTGGTCGCCGGCGCCGACAAGGCGGCCTCCCTCGCCTCCGTGATCGCCGGCCCACGCCGGCCCGAACGCTTTCCATCGCAGCTGATCTCCGGCGAGGACCTGGTCTGGTTCGTCGACGAGGCCGCCGCTGCGCGACTCCATGAACCCAAGGATGAAGCCCCATGAGCCGTACCAGCCCGACCACTCCGCCACCGATGGACCACTCCTCGGTCATCGGCGAGATCCTCGATGATCAGCCCAGCAAGCGCCGTCGCCCTGACCCGAGCGCGATCGTGATCTTCGGCGCCACCGGTGATCTGACCGGCCGCAAGCTCGCCCCGGCGCTGTTCAACATGATGCTCGATCGCGCGCTCACCGAGCCCACGGTGATCATCGGCGTCAGCCGTGGCGAGCTGACCAACGCTGCGTTCGCGGGCAAGCTCGAGCCCGGCGTGCGCGAGCACTCGCGCCAGAAGGTCGAGATCGCGGCCTGGGACAAGTTCGCCGCGATGCTCGACTTCGTCGGTGGCGAGTTCTCCGACGATGCGACGTACGTCAAGCTCAAGGCGCGGCTCGAGGCAGCCAAGACGAAGGGCACCCGCGGGAACCGGGTGTTCTATCTGTCGACGCCGCCCTCGCAGTTCCCGGTGATCCTCGAGAAGCTGCACAAGCACGAGCTGATCGAGCGCGCGCAGCAGCGCGGTACCGATGCATCGTGTCGAGTGATCGTCGAGAAGCCGTTCGGCCACGATCTCGCGAGTGCGCGCGCGCTCAACGAGATGATCGGTACGTACCTGACCGAATCTCAGATCTACCGGATCGACCACTACCTCGGCAAGGAGACGGTCCAGAACATCCTCGTGCTCCGGTTCGGCAACTCGATCTTCGAGCCGCTGTGGAACCGCAATCACATCGACTACGTCGAGATCACCGCCGCGGAGGAGATCGGGATCGAGGGCCGTGGCGCGTTCTACGAGGCGACCGGCGTGGTCCGCGACATCATCCAGAATCACCTGTTGCAGGTGATGTCACTGGTGACGATGGAGGTCCCGGCCTCGTTCGCCGCCGACGATATCCGCGACGAGAAGTCCCAGGTCCTGCGCTCGGTCCGCAACCTGACGCTCAACGAGGTCGCGAACGATTGCGTGCGCGGCCAGTACCGCGGCTATCGCGACGAGCCCGGCGTTGCTCCCGGATCGCAGACGCCGACCTACGCCGCGATGAAGCTGATGATCGACAGCTGGCGCTGGCAGGGCGTTCCGTTCTACCTCCGCGCCGGCAAGAAGCTGGCCGAGCGCCTCACCGAGGTCGCGATCCACTTCAAGAGCGTGCCACTGGTGCTGTTCAAGGAGGAGGCCGCCGGCAGCGTGCTCCAGCCCGCCGTGCTGACGCTGCGGATCCAGCCGCACGAGGGCATCTCGCTGCGGTTCGTCGCGAAGGTCCCCGGCGAGAACATCTCCGTCGGCAACGTGCTCATGACGATGAGCTACGCCGACGCCTTCAAGCGGCCGATCTCCGAGGCCTACGAGCGCCTGCTGCTCGATTGCATGCGCGGCGACGCCACGCTGTTCAACCGCCGCGACTCCGTCGATCGCGCGTGGGAGCTGATCCAGCCCGTGCTGCAGGTCTGGGAGGCCACGCCCGGCGTGCTGCCGTACGACGCCGGCAGCGGGGGCCCCGAATCCGCCGAAGAGCTGATGAAGCGCGATGGCCGCTCCTGGCGCGAGCTCGTGACCACGGCGCCCGCGGAACGTTGAAGCATCCCCTGCTCTACGAGGTGTTCGCCCGGATCTGGGTGGCGGAGACCGGCGCGCGCTCGCTCGCCACGATCCCGGAAGCCGAGCTCGATCGGCTCGCCACCGCCGGGTTCGATCATCTGTGGCTGATGGGCGTGTGGACCCTCGGCGAGATCGGTCCCGAGATCGCGCGCCATCACGAAGACGTAAGACGTGATCTCGACGCGCTGGTTCC
>JAYUVX010000372.1:0-10560 GCA_043753855.1 Myxococcales bacterium
GTCCTGGCGCACTGCGCTCAACGCGTTGAGCAGACCACTCCGTCGCCAGGCCGGCTCGTAGATCATCTCGATCGGCGTCGGACTGCCGGCGAGCTGCTCGTAGGCCTCGATGATCATCGGGCTCAACCGGGCGACGAGGGTCGCCCGGGCATAGCCCAGTTGCTCGCCGCTCTGGGCGAGCTTGGCGTCCCACACATCCAGTGTCAGCGCAAGCTCGTCATTGAGCCGACCGCCAGCCTGCTTGAGCAAGCTGTTGCGCTGCTTGAGGACCCTGTCGATCTCCAGCCTCAGGGCGTCGTGCTTGACGGCGAGTGCGACCAGCGAGTCGTCCATCCATCGGCGCCGCTCCCCCGGACCGCCCTTGACCAGAGCCAGATCATCGGGCGCGAACACCGAGACACGGATGACGCCGAGCAGCTCGCGGCTGCGGGCCAGACGTTGGCGGTTGACGAGGATTCGATTGCGCCCGTTGCGGCTGATCTCCGCCTCGACCAGCAGCTCGCGACCGTCGTCGTGACGGATCTCGGCACGCACGATGGCACTGTCGGCGCCGTTGCGGATCAGCGCTTCGGTCGGTGCACCACGGAACGAATCGAGCGTCGCCAAATACGCGAGAGCTTCGGCGAGGTTGGTCTTGCCCTGCCCGTTGTCGCCGACGAACACGTTGAACCGCTCGCGTGGCTGGAGCTGCAGGGGGCGCAGGTTCCTCACCCCGTCAGCGACGAGCGTGAAGACGCGCAGCTAGATCCTCATCGGCATCACGACGCCGAGGTAGTCATCGCCGGTCAGCGGCCTGATGAGACCCGGGTCGAGCTCGCCACCGAGCGAGATCGTGATCTGGTCGCAGGTCATCTGCGTCAGCAGCTCGACGACGTACTTCGGATTGAAGCCGATGGCGATCGGGTCGCCCTTGTACTCGGCCTCCATCTCCTCGCGAACCTCACCAAGATCGGGGTTGTCGCTGGTGATCGTGATGCCGTCATTGGTGGCCGCGACCTTCACACCACGGGTCTCCGAGGACATCAGCTGAGCGCGGCGCAGCGCATCGATGAATCGGCCACGGTCGACGGTGATGACCTTCTTGTGGTCCTTGGGAATCACCTGCTCGTACGGCGGGAACTGCGCATCGATGAGCTTCACCGCGATGGCGATGTCGTCCTGGACGAGGAACAGGTGCGGGGTCTTGATCGCGAGCTTGCACGACGGACCTGCGTCGAGGACCTTGCGCATCTCGAGCAGCCCCTTCTTCGGGATGATAATTCCCGCGGAGAGCTTGGGACCGTTCGCGATGGTGCGCTCGACCTTGCTGAGCCGATGACCATCCGTCGAGACCATGCGGCTCCTGCTGCCGTCGCTCTCGAAGTAGACGCCGTTCAGGTGGAACCGCGTCTCGTCGTTGCACACGCTGAACAGCGTGCGCTCGATCATCTCGCGGAGCACCGCGCTCTCGAGCGTTGCGTAGGTTGCCTCGCGATGGTCAGGGACCTTCGGGAAGTCACGGTCCGGCATGCCGACGATGCGATACGAGACCTTGCCGCTCTTGATCTCGGCCCAGTGGTTGTCGGCCTTCTTGAGCGTGATTTCGTCGCCTGGAGCGTTCGAGATCAGCTCGAAGAGGTTTTTGGCACCGAGGGTGATGCCGCCTTCCGACGTGTTGCTGCTCTTGAGCTCGGCGGTGAGCGAGACGTTCAGGTCGGTCGCCGCGACGAGGAGCTGGTTCTTGCCCTGTGTGCGAAGCAAGACGTTGGCGAGCATCGGCATGGTGCTCTTGCGATCTGCGATTCCCTGCGCGAGGCGCAGTCCGCGAAGGAACTCGTTCTTTGCGATTCGAAACTCCATGTCACCCTCGACCTTCGTCGTTCTTTCGTGCTTCGGCTCTCTCTTGATCTTTTAGAGAGATCTTAGATCTTTCAGTAGTAGGAAGAAGTAGGTCTTGTGGATGCTGTGGATAGCTCGACAAGCCTCCGTAACGCCAGAGCTAATCAGCCTGGTCTGACACCGCGCATGCTGGGCGTCCCGCGGTGGATGACATGCAGCGAACCTGTGGGCAACTCCGACGACGAATTCGTCCACTGCCGGATCACCACTGGGTGCACAGGGTTACGCACAGCCGGGATCATCGGAGGATCATCCCTTCGATCGCGTGGATCTCCGAGCGAAGCGACGCGTCATCCTTGAGCCGCTCGATGATCTTCTGGACCGCCGAGATGACGGTGGTGTGGTGCTTGCCGCCAAACGCGCGCGCGAGATCGGGGTAGCTGTCCTTGGTCTGCTGGCGCGACAGATACATCGCCACAGCGCGTGGCGTGGCAACCGACTTGTGCCGGCGCTCGCTCTTGATGTCGCTCGGCTTGAGGCCGTAGTAGCTCGCCACGCACTTGATGATGGCGTCTGGCGTGATGATCTCGCGGGGCCGGGTGATCGCGGCTCCGAGTGTCTCCTGCGCGAACTCGAGGTCGATCCGGCGCTTGGACAGGGAGGCGTAGGCGACGAGCCGGATCAGCGCTCCCTCGAGCTCGCGGACGTTGCTCTTGATCGAGGAGGCGATGTACAGCGCGACGTCGTCGGGCAGCTGCACGGCCTCGACGGCGGCCTTCTTGCGCAAAATCGCGATCCGGACCTCGAGCTCGGGAGGCTCGATATCGGCGAGCAGGCCCCATGCGAACCGGGTGCGCAGGCGATCAGCGATGTCCGAGATCTCGTGCGGCTTGCGGTCGGCGGTGAGGACGATCTGTTTATGGTTCTCGTGCAGCGCGTTGAAGGTGTGGAAGAACTCGTCCTGCGTGCTCTCTTTTCCGGCGAGGAACTGCACGTCATCGATCAACAGGACATCGATGCCCTCGCGATAGTTCCGGCGGAACTCGTGCATCTTGCCGGTGCGGATCGCCTGCACGTACTCGTTCATGAACCGCTCGCTCGACAGGTAGACGATGCGCGCGCCGGGGCGGTTCGCGAGCTGCTGGTGACCGATCGAGTGGAGCAGGTGGGTCTTGCCGAGCCCGACGCCACCGCAGATGAACACCGGGTTGTACTTCGGCGGGTAGCTCGATGCGGCGGCCTGGGAGGCGGCAAATGCGAGCTGGTTGGAGGGGCCCGCGACGAACGTCTCGAAGTTGTAGCGAGGGTTCAGCGAGGCCGCCTCGGGGGCGACCATCACGTCCTCGTCGCGGATCGGCGCGGACGCGGTGATCACCCGCGCTCGGGGGGCCGGCGGGACCGGGCGCGCGATCTGCGATGCCGGCGCCTCGATCGCAGGGAGGTCTTCCTCGATCAGGCGCTCGCTGGGGGCATCGGTCTCCCACGCCACCCGGACCGGGTCGTGGCCGAGCTCGCGGATCTCGTCCAGGACGGTGGTCAGGAAGTTCGACTCGAACCAGGCCCGGATGAAGCTGTTGGGGGCACGCAGTCGCAGGACGGATCCATCGTAGCCGCGCACCTCAATCGGGCGCAGCCACATGTCGTAGTTTTGCGTCGAGAGCCGAGCCCTGACCCTCCCGACGGCCTCGTCCCAGAGAAGCTGTACTGTCATTCCCCTGTCTCCAGGACTTTGTCCTGTATATTCGAGCATTTGTGCTTTACAGCTCACAGGCAAAAGACATCCAATCCAGAGGTTATTCACAGGGTCCTCTGGAGCTCTCTCCTGGCCAGCCCTCGAGCTTGTCCACAGGCGAGAAACCGTGCGTTGGTAGCAGCTTCCGATTTCGGTGTGCAAGCCGAATTTGTCGCCAAGTGAACTCCGGAACCGCGGCCTCGGGCGTCCGGCAATCCGGTCATGATCTTCGTCGCAGAACGACCGCGCCTTGACTTCGTGCCGACGGTTGAGTATCGATCGCCCTCCGCAAAGTCTGGCCCCGGAGAACAACCGTGTCGAAGCGTACTTATCAGCCGCATAACAAGAGCCGTAAGCGCACCCACGGCTTCCGCGCCCGCAAGAAGACCCGTGGCGGCCGCGAGGTGCTCCGCCGCCGGCGCGCCAAGGGCCGCAAGCGCATCTCGGTCACCGCCGCGAAGAAGTAGCGTGGCAGGCCGTGCCCTCCTTGGGATCTCCAAGGAAGCTCGGCTGCGACAACGTGCCGAGTACCTTGCTGTCCAGGCGGCAGGTACCAAGCTGCATGGTCGCCACGTCCTCGCGATCGCTCAGAAACGTTCAGCCGCTCAGCTCGTCGGGCGGCTGGGCATCACGGTCACCAAGAAAGTGGGAAACGCGGTCGTTCGAAATCGGATACGGCGCTTGTTGCGAGAGTGGTTGCGTACGAACGGCTGGGTGCCTACAGGCTGGGACATGGTCCTGGTTGCCAAGGACTCGGCGGCGCGTCAGCTTCACCCGGCAGACTTCGCCCCCGATCTGACGCGGATCCTGCGCCAACTGTCATGAAGATCATCCACCGGCTCCTCGTTGCAATCGTGCTGTTGCCGGTGCGGTTCTATCGCGCTGCGCTCTCGCCGTTGAAGCGGGCACCGAGCTGCATCTACCTGCCGACGTGCTCCGCGTACGCGATCGTGGCGGTCCAGCGCCGCGGCATCGTCGTCGGGATCGCGATGGCCATGGCGCGGGTCCTCCGCTGCAATCCGTTGTTCCACGGCGGCTATCACCCGGTCTCCGAATCCGCGCCGCACCGTTGCGCGCATCACGCGCAGGAGCAGCACTAGATGCAGGATCAAGGGAAGCGACTGCTGCTCGCCGTCGGGCTCGCGCTGGCATTCATGCTGGCGTGGAACATGTTCTTCTCCAAGAAGGAGGAGCCCAAGCCCGCCCAGACCTCGGGGTCTGGCGGTTCGGCCATCGTGGGAGCGCCGGTCGCGCCGCCGTCCACCGTCGGACGTTCGATCGAGCCGCCGGCGGCGGGTGCTGCGAGCCCCTCGATCGCCGAGGCGCCGCGCGGACCCGAGGAGAAGATCGCGCTCGCGTTCCCCAACAAGTTCACCGCCACGTTCTCGAGCTACGGCGGCGCGCTGGTGTCGTGGAAGCTCGCGGATCCGCGCTACGAGCGGGATGCCACGAAGGGCGAGCTGCTCCCCGGCACCGAAAACACCGGCGCGTTCCTCGTCGACTTCGCGAGCTCGACCTACGTGCTGCCGCACAACGCCGAGTGGAAAGGCACCAAGGTCTCGGACACCGAGCTGCATTACTCGATCTCCACCGACCAGCTCGAGCTCGAGAAAGTGTTCACGTTGATGCCGGACGCGTATCTCGTGAAGATGGTGGTCACGGCGAAGTTCAAGATCCCGGCCGGCAAGATCGCCACGCAGCAGCTCGCGGTCTCGGCGTTTGCATTCCAGGACCCCACGACCGCCGACAAGGGTTCGTCGAGCCAGTCGCTCGCGCGCGCCTGGGTGAGCTCGACGCTCGCTGATGGCAGCATTCATCACACGCCGATCAAGGATCTCGCGGAGTGGCCGCGGTTCGAACCGAACATCCAGTGGTCGGGCTTTGAGCATCCCTACCTGCTCGCGGTCTATGCGCCGAAGCCGGCGGCCGCCAACGAGTACACCGTCGAGAAGCACTCGCGCGTTGAGGACCCGAAGGGGCTGATGCACACCGAGCTGCTCTACGCCCCGGCGCTGCAGCTCAAGGCGGGCGACGCGCCGATCACTCGCGAGCTCGTCGCGTACCTCGGTCCGAAGAACTACTCGGCGCTCGACCACGCCGACGGGACGGCGGGCTTCCCGACGGGCTTCAAGCAGACCGTCGACCTCGGCTGGTTCGCGTTCATCGGCAAGCCGCTGCTGTGGTTGCTGCAGCAGTTCTTCAAGTTCTTCGGAAACTGGGGCGTCTCGATCATCCTGCTGACGTTCCTCGTCAAGGCCGCGACGCTGTACTGGACGACGAAGTCGATGCGGTCGATGAAGGCGATGGCCGCCCTCACGCCGCAGATGAAGGGTCTGCAGGAGAAGTACAAGACCGACCGCCAGCGGCTGCAGGCCGAGACGATGGCGCTCTACAAGACGCACAACGTCAACCCGATCGCCGGGTGCCTCCCGATCTTGCTGCAGATGCCGATCTGGCTCGCGCTGTACCGGATGCTGTCGTCGGCCGGCGAGCTCTATCAGCAGCCGTTCATTCCCGGCTGGATCGATGACCTGACCGCGCCGGATCCGACGCACATCCTGCCGATCGTCCTCGTCATCACGATGTTCGCGCAGGCGCGATTGACGCCGCAGACCGGAACGTCGGGCCAGCAGAAGATGATCCAGTACGGCATGCCGCTGATGTTCGGCGTGATGTCGTTCTTCTTCCCCGCGGGCCTCACGCTCTACATCTTCACGAACACCTGTCTCTCGGCGCTGCACTCGATCTACATGAACAAGTTCGATACCAAGAGTCTCGAGCTCGCGGCGAAGCTCAAGAAGAACCAGGAAGAAGCAGCCGCGGTAGCCGAGAAGGTGAAGCTGGCGGCGGAGAAGTCCGTCAAGGGATCTGCGAAGAACGGCGCGCCGAAGCCGGCGAAGCCCGTGATCGACGTCGAGTCGGTCGAATCCACCGATGACGAAGATGACGAGGAGGCACCCGCGTCGGCGGGCATTTCCGGATCATCTGCATTGCCTCGCCCGCGCAAGAAGAAGAAGCGGAAGAGGTAGGTATGGAGGCCGCTGTGAGTGAAACTGCAACTGTTGAGCGTGAAGATCTTGCCGAGAAGGCGAGCGAATTCCTCCTGGGTGTCCTCGAGCGCATGGGAATCCCTGCGGACATCGATATCAAGGATGACAAGGAGCGCACCACCCTCGAGATCCAGACCAAGGACTCGGAGCTGGTCATCGGACGCCGGGGCGTCGTGATGGATGCCCTCCAGCACCTCGTCAACAAGGTGGTGTATCGCGATCGCACCGGCGAGCGGACCAAGCCGCTCGTCGTCGACGCCGGCGGGTTCCGCGACAAGCAGATCGAGCGGCTTCGCGCTCTCGGTCAACGGATGGCGGCGAAGGCGATCGAGACCAAGCAGATCGTCGAGCTCCAGCCGATGACCGCGCACGATCGACGCATCGTTCACATGGCGATCTCCGAGATCGCCGGCCTGACGACGCGCAGCGAGGGTGAAGGCGAGGACCGCCACATCCTCATCGTCCCCGCACCCGCGGAGTGATCACCTCGGACGCCGACACGATCGCTGCCATCGCCACGGCGGCGGGGGCCGGTGGCGTCGGGATCATTCGGCTCAGCGGTCCGCGCGCGATCGTGATCGCGGCGGAAGCACTCGGAATCGAACCGGCCGCGCTCGATCGCACGGTCCAGCTCGGGTGGCTGCGTGACGTGCGCGGCACGCTGCTCGATCAGGTGCTCGCGTTCGGGATGCGCGGGCCGCGTTCATTTACCGGCGAGGATATCGCGGAGCTGCACGGCCATGGCGGGACGCTGAATCTTGGGAAGCTGCTCGAGAGCGTCGTGGAGCGCGGAGCTCGGGTCGCCGAGCCCGGCGAGTTCACGCGTCGGGCGGTGGCCGGCGGCAAGCTGGATCTGCTGCGCGCCGAGGCGCTGCTCGAGGTGATCCATGCCGGCAGCGAGCGAGCATGGCGACTCGCGCAATCGAACCTCGCCGGTCGCCTCGGTCAGGAGATCGCTGGTCTCGAACGCAGTGCGCTCGCGCTGCGCGGAGAGCTCGAGGGCTGGATTGATTTCCCCGAGGAAGATCTCGATCCATCCAGCGACGCGTGGATCGATAGCGAGATCGAGGCGCTGCGCGCGGGCTGCGCGAGGCTCGCTGACGGGTTCCGCTACGGCCGCGCGGTCAACCAGGGCGTCACGGTCGCGCTCGTCGGACCGGTCAACGTCGGCAAGTCCTCGCTGCTCAATGCCCTGGTCGGGGTCGAGCGCGCGTTGGTCGCTCCCCAACCGGGCACGACCCGCGACTGGCTCGAGGTCGCGGGCGTATGGGACGGCGTCGCGGTCACGCTGGTCGACACCGCCGGCACGCGCGACACCGCAGATCCGATCGAGCAGCGCGGCATCGCGCTCGGCGAAGCCCGGGTGGCGTCGGCCGACGTCGTGGTGGTCGTCAATGATGGCGAGGCTGCGTGGGATGACGGCGCGCGATTCGGCGCGCGCGCGGTCGTGGTGAAGAGCAAAGGGGATCTTCCCGGAGATCCGCACGGCGCGCTGGTTACGTCGGCGACGGCCGGGCAGGGGCTCGACGCGCTCAAGGCGCGAGTGCTTGAGCTGGCCGGCGTCGCCGATCGAGAGGGCGGTGAGCAGCCGTTCGTCACCACGGCCCGTCAGCAGGCGCTCGCCGCCGCGGCGCGTGATGCCTTCGCGGCGGCCGCGGCGGGGCGGACCGAGAGATGCCCGCCCGAGATCGTGGCGGTCGAGCTGCGTTCGGCCAGCCAGGCGCTCGCCCAGCTGCGGGGCGTCGAGGTCGGCGACCGCGTGCTCGACGAGGTGTTCGCGCGGTTCTGCATCGGGAAGTAGCCGAAACGGCGGCCGGGCTACGTTCCCGTATCATCATCATGACGGTATGGTCTGTCGTGTCACTCGACGATGACGCCCTCGCGGAGCTTGCCGCGCTCGAAGGTTCGCATCGGCTGCGTACATCACGGGTGATCGAGGGCCGTCAGGGGCCGACCGTGGTCGTCGATGGTCGCGAGGTGATCTGCCTCGCTTCAAACGACTATCTGTCGCTTGCCGGGGATCCGAGGCTGGCGGCGGCTGCGCGCGCGGCGCTCGAGATCGAAGGGACCGGGGCAGGGGCCTCGCGATTGATCACCGGGACGCAGCGCAGCCATGTCTCGCTCGAGGCGCAGGTCGCGGACTGGATGCGGGTCGCTGGGGTCCGGCTGTTCAACACCGGATATGCGGCGAACGTCGGTGTACTGGCGACGCTCGTGGGCGCTGGAGATCGCGTGTTCTCCGACGAGCTCAATCACGCGAGCATCATCGATGGCTGCCGGCTGTCGCGCGCGGCGATCGAGGTGTTCCCGCATCGCGATCTCGGCGTCCTCGAGCAAGCGCTACGCGGTGGAGGAGGGCGTCGCCGGATCGTCATCACCGAGTCGCTGTTCTCGATGGATGGCGACGTCGCAGATCTCGTCGCGATCGCCGCGCTGTGCAAGCGCCACGACGCCGCGCTGATCGTCGACGAAGCGCATGCGATCGGTGCGCACGGACCCGAGGGCAGGGGCATGTGTGCGGCGGTTGGCGTGGTGCCGGATGTGCTGATCGGAACCTTCGGCAAGGCGCTCGGGACGTTCGGCGCGTTCGCGGCGACGACCAAGGCCGTCGCTGACCTGCTGTGGAATCGCGCGCGGCCGTTCGTGTTCTCCACGGCCCTACCGCCCAGCATTCCAGCCGCCACCATCGCATCACTCGAGATCGTGCGGAGCGCCGAGGGCGAGGATCGCCGCCGAGCACTCGCAGGTCATGCCCGGCGGATTCGCGAGCTGGTCGCCAGCGCTGGCGGTGCGTGCGAGAGCGCGATCGCTCCGGTCCTGGTCGGGGATGATCAAGAGGTCATGCGGCTGTCGGCACAGCTGCTCGCCGCGGGCGTCCTGGTCCTCGGGATCCGGCCGCCCACCGTGCCGCCTGGAACTGCGCGGCTTCGGCTCAGCCTGACCGCCCACCACACCACTCAGCAGCTCGAGATGGCAGCGGCGGTTCTTGATAACGCAGTGCGTCAGTAGCAAGGACACGTATGAGCGAGCTGACTGACCTCGACCACCGAGTGCTCTGGCACCCGTTCACCCAGCAGTCCGAGTGGGCACCGCTCGTGATCGCCCGCGGTGAAGGCTCGTTCTTGATCGACGAGCACGGTCGCAGATACCTCGATGGCGTGAGCTCGCTGTGGTGCAACGTCCATGGCCACTGCCACCCAACGCTCGACCGCGCGCTTGCCGATCAGGCCGCGAAGCTCGCGCACTCGACATTCCTCGGGCTGACCCACGAGCCCGGGATCCGGCTCGCGCAGGCGTTGCTCGAGGTGGTGCCTCGTGGACTGTCGCGGGTGTTCTATTCGGACTCGGGATCGACGGCGGTGGAGATCGCGCTCAAGCAATCGTTCCAGTACTGGCAGCTTCGCGGCCAGCCCACGAAGCAGCGCTTCCTCCGGCTTGGCGATGCCTATCACGGCGACACGCTCGGAGCTGTCGGCGTAGGCGGCATCGACCTGTTCCACCGTGTGTTCGGTCCGCTGCTGGTGCAGAGCATTGCGATCCCATCTCCCGCCGGCGCGGATGGCTCGGAGTCGCTTGCGCGGATCGCCGCCGAGCTCGAGCGGCGCGCGCACGAGATCGCCGCGTTGGTCGTGGAACCTCTCGTCCAGGGCGCGGCCGGCATGCTCGTTCACCCACGCGGCTTTCTCGCAGCGGCCGCTGAGCTCTGCCGGCGTCACTCGGTGCATCTCGTCGTCGACGAGGTCGCGACGGGGTTCGGTCGCACGGGGACCTTGTTCGCCTGTGAACAAGAAGCTGTCTCGCCGGACTTCTTGTGCCTCGCGAAGGGAATCTCCGGCGGCTACCTTCCACTCGCGGCGACGCTCTCGACCGAGGAGATCTATTCGGTGTTCCTCGGCAAGCGCTCCGAGCTCAAACACTTCTTTCATGGCCACACCTTCACGGCGAACCCGCTGGCGTGTG
>JAYUVX010000373.1:0-10547 GCA_043753855.1 Myxococcales bacterium
CGGTGGGGAGCGCATCCTGCGAGGTCGCCGGCGAGGTGCCCGAGGCGGCCTCGTAGTCGGCGAGCCCGATCACGCCGCCACTCGACAGCGCGGCGAGCCGCGCGATCGTGTTCTCGAGCTGGCGCACGTTGCCCGGCCAGTCCTCGCGGGCGAGCGCATCGACGAGCGAGGGCTCGAGGATCACCTTGCCGAGACCGAACTTCTCGCCGTAACGGCGCGCGAACTCCGCGGCGAGGGCCGGGATGTCATCCTTGCGGTCGCGCAGCGGCGGTACGATCAGCTCGACGACCGCGAGCCGGTAGTAGAGATCCTCGCGGAACGCTCCCGCCTTGGCATCGGCGGCGAGATCGCGATTGGTCGACGCGACCACGCGCACGTTGACCCGCTCGATGCGGCCGCCGACCGGCTGGATCTCGCCCTCCTGAAGGACGCGGAGCAGCTTGGCCTGGATCGATAACGGCAGCTCGCCGATCTCGTCGAGGATCAGCGTGCCGGTGTCGGCCTGCGCGAAGTAGCCGGGGCGGGTCGAGGTGGCGCCCGTGAACGCGCCCTTCACGTGACCGAACAGCTCGGCATCGGCGAGCTCGGCAGGCAGCGCGGCGCAGTTGAATCGGACGAGCGGCTGCTTGGCGCGCAGGGATTGCGCGTGCAGCAGCTCGGCCACGAACTCCTTGCCGGTGCCGGTCTCGCCGCGCACGAGCACGGTGACATCGCGGCTGGCGACGCGGCTCGTGGCCTCGAGCAGCCGGCGCATCGAGCGACTGGCGCCGATAATCCGGCGGCCGAGCGTTTGCTCGGCGACCAGGCGGCGATTATCGATGCGAAGGCGGCGGGCTTCGAGCGCGCGCTCGAGCACGACCGCGACCTCGTCGATGTCGAACGGCTTGGCGAGGTAGTGATACGCGCCTTGCTTCATCGCGGCCACGGCGACGCGCTCGCTGCCGTGCGCGGTGAGCAGCACCACGGGGAGCGTGGCATCACGCTGGACGATCTGGCCCATCAGCTCGAGACCGTCCATGCCGGGCATCGACAGATCGGTGAGCACGGCATCCGCATCATCGAGCTTGCTGAGCGCCTCGGCGCCGGAGCGCGCGGTGATCACGCGGTGACCGCGCTCGGCCAGGACCTCGGTGAGCGTGAACAACACGCCGGGCTCATCGTCGACGAGCAGGACGCTGCTCATGCGCGCGCCTCGACCATCGCAGCGCGCGCAGCGGGCTCGGGGGCGGAGGTCGTGGCCGCCGGTGTGGTGCCAACGGATGGGAAGCGGATCGTGGCCGTGGTGCCGTGACCCACAGTGCTTTTGTAGTCGAGCGTGCCGCCGTGCTGGGTGATCACACCCTGCGCGAGCACCACGCCGAGACCGGTGCCGTTCGGCCGCGTGGTGAAGAACGAGGTACCGAGCCGCTCGAGATCCTCGGTGGAGATGCCGCGGCCGGTGTCGCGGACCTCGAGTGTGATGCCCGCGGCACCGGCGCGCACGCGAAGCACGACGCGGCCGCCGTTCGGCGTGGCCTCGATCGCGTTGGAGACCAGGTTGATCAGCGCTTCCTTCAAGCGACGTGCATCGCCCTGGACCGGAGACGGCGCACCGTCGAGGTCGAGGCTGACGCCGGCCTGATCCGCGCGGCCTGCGACGATATCGAGGACCTCGCGCGCGAGCGCATTCAGATCGAGGGTCTCCGGCTTGAGGTCCTCGAGCGGACGGGAGAACGAGAGGTACTCGTGGAGGATGGTCTCCATCCGGGAGATCTCCGAGGCGACCACCGCGAGCCGCTCCTGCGTGCGCTCGCTCTCCGGCGTACGGGCAACGAGCTGACACAGGCCCTTGATCGAGGCGAGCGGGTTCTTGAGCTCGTGCGCGACCTTTGCACCGACCGACTGCAATCGGCGCAGCTGCGCGATCGCCTCGCTGACGCGCTCCTCGCGGAGGTACGCCATCGAATCCCCCGCGCGATTCGACATCGCGGTCAGCTTGCCGACCATGAGGTGGAGCATGAACAGATTCCAGCCGATCACGATCAGCACGACGGCGATGTAGTGGCTGGCCGGAATCGTCGGGCCGATCACGGTGCTCGGCAGCACCGACATGCCGAGGATCATCAGACCGTTCGCGACGGCCGTCCACCGCGCGACGGGATACGGGCCGAAGAACAGCAGCGATACGATCGAGGGAAGCACGAGGCTCGGGAGGAACGGCGAGAAGATGCCGCCGGTCAGCGTCGCGGAACCCACCACGAGGAGCTGCGCGACCACGCTCATGTAGATGAACGCGGTCTCCACGCGGCCGGTCTCGCGGACCGGGCGAACGATCAGGCCATGCGTCAGCGCGAACAGGGCGTAGAGCCCAGCGAGCATGCAGACGCGCCAGGTCTCGTAGCCTGCGTGCGCGAACAGCCCGACGACGGCGGCCTGAACGATCACGCCGAGGCCGATCGTCACCCGCGTGGTCTTGCGAGCCTCCTCCAGAAAGAACTGATTTCGATGATCGCGCCACACGGCATCACATGCCGCAGAGCGAGAGACGAGATCAGGAGGCACGGTGGACGGCACTGGTGCGAGTGACGTGCCAGAACACGGTTCGTGCGACCTCATGTCGCAACTCTAGCCTGAACGCTCGGTTGCACGTGTTCCGATCGAAACGTGACGTGCGCTGTCACGTTTCGTGACGTGACATTGTATGGGGGTCCGACAGATCACCCTCTCTCAGGCGATGGTTCGCGGGTATGGCGTCGTGGCACGGGCGGTGCTTTGGTCGGCGGCATGACACTGCGCGCCACTCTCGCACTCATCCTGCTCGCCGGTTCGCCCGCGCTGGCTCAGCCCGCAGCGGGCACGAAGCTCCAGACGCCCGAGGACATGGCCTCGTTCGACAAGGAGCTCGACGCGCTGTTCACGCCGGGCGGGCTCACATCTGATCAGGCGGCGCAGCGTGCGGTGACCACCTCGCCGGCGGTGCTCCGCTCGGTCGCCGAGATCGACGTCGCGATCACCAACGTCGAGTCAGCCGAGCTGTCACGGATCCCGCAGGTCGGAGGGAAGGCGCAGTACACGCGGCTGTCTCCGCTCGATCCGGTGAACCTCGGCGGGTTCACGCTCCCGGTGATCGAGAACGTGTACACGGTGCAGGGGCAGATCGGCGTTCCGCTCTCCGACTACATCCTGCGGTTTCCGAAGATCATCGGTGCGGCGCGCCTCGGCGAGGAGGCCGCGCGGCTCGGCAAGCGATCCACGGAGGTCAACGCGGGCAACGATGCCCGGGTCGCGTACTACGAGTGGGTGCGCGCTCGCCTGCAGGCGATCGTCGCGCAGCGCCAGCTCGCCCAGGTGCAGACAACGCTGAAGCAGGTGCGGGCGCTCGCCGAGGCCCAGCGGCTGTCGCGCGCCGACCTGATGCGCGTCGAGTCCAACGAAGCGCAAGCGGATCAGGCGGTGATCCAGCTCCGTCACCTGGCGGATCTGCGCGAGGAGCAGCTTCGCCTGTTGATCGGCGCGCCCGAGGGCCAGCCTCTGGCGATGGGCGAGGACATCCGCAAGGACACCACGGCGCCCGCGTCGCAGCCGATCGATGCGCTCGTCGACACCGCGAAGCGCCAGCGGCTCGAGTTCAAGTCGATCGACATCGGCCTGCGCGCCAAGAACAAGCAGCTCGAAGCCGAGCGCGCGAACAAGTACCCGGTGCTCTCGGCGTTCGCTGCGGGCGAGTACACCAATCCCAACCAGCGGATCTTCCCGCAGCAGGACAAGTTCACGTTCACCTGGTCGGTCGGCGCACAGCTGACATGGACGCTCAACCAGGCGCTGGTGTCGCGCACCGCGGATCGCCGACTGCTCGCCGAGAGCAACGAGCTCAAGGCGGACCGCTCGAACCTCGAGCGGGGAACTCGGATTCAGGTGCTGTCTGCGCAGCAGTCTGTCGAGATCGCGCAGGCCGCGCTCCAGACCTCGCAGAAGGGACTCGCGGCGGCGGAGGAGGGCTATCGTGTGCGCCGCGAGCTGCTGAACGCCGACCGCGCGACGGCGGTCGAGCTCGTCGATGCCGAGACCGATCTGACCCGCGCTCGGATCGCCTCGCTCAACGCCCGGGTCGACCTCCGGGTCGCGATGGCGCAGCTCGCACACGCACTCGGTAACGACGCGAAGTAGCGACCGGATCGGCGGCTAGAGCGTCGGCCGACCCGCCGACACCTGTCGGGTTCGGATACAGCGCGAGGCTCCTAACCGCCGGGATCCCGGGTGCATCGGGTGGCAGGCGCCGTGCATCCAATTGTTCTCATGCGTTCCTCCGTAGCCTTCGCACTCTTCTTCGCCGCGACCCTGCCGGCTTGCAACAAGCAGGACGCCAGCCAGGCGACCAAAGCGCCGCCCGCGCCCGCGGTGAAGGTCGAGACCGCCGCCGCGGTGGAGCAGGCGGCACCCGAGACGCTGACGCTCACCGGCATGATCGCCGCGGACCAGCGCTCCGAGGTCACGGCTGACACCCAGGGCAAGGTGATCGCCGTGATGATCGAACGCGGCCAGCGGGTGAAGATGGGCGACCCGGTGGTCCGGCTCGACGTCCGCAGCGCGGCGCTGTCGTCCCGCGAGGCGCAGGCGAACCTCAACGCGGCGCGTGCGCAGAAGAATCTCGCCGAAGAAGAATGCAAGCGCGCGCAGTCGCTGCTCGACAAGGGCGCGATCACCCGCAGCGAGTATGACCGGCAGAGCACGCAGTGCACGTCCGCGCTGCAGTCAGTCGCCGCGGCGCAGGCCCGCACCGAGATGATCGCGAAGTCGGTCTCGGACGGTCTTGTCCGCGCGCCGTTCGACGGCCTGGTCGCCGACAAGAACGTCACGGCCGGTGAATGGGTGGCTCCGGGGCGCGCGCTGTTCACGCTGGTCGATGACAGCCCGCTGAAGATCGAGCTCAGCGTCCCGGAGAACGCGGTCCGCGCGATCCGTCCCGATCAGAAGGTGCTGCTGACCGCGGTCGCGAATCCCTGCTACCGCTACACCGCGAAGGTCACGCGAGTCGGCGCCGAGATCGGGCGCACCCGGTCGCTGATCGTCGAGGCCACCATCGACGCAGCGCACCCCGAGCTGATCGATAGCCCCGAGTGCAAGGACCCGACCGCGCAGGTGAAGTCCGAGCTCGTGCCCGGCATGTTCGCCGAGGCGCAGGTGACGGTCGGCCTGGTCAAGCGGCCGGTGGTACCCGAGGACGCGGTCGACCGGCGCGGCAAGCACCTGCACGTGTTCGTCGCGTCGAAGGGCGAGCTCCAGGATCGCATCGTCCAGGTCGGCGTTGCGAGCGAGGCCGGCAAGGTCTCGATCGTGAAGGGCCTCGACGCTGGCGAGCAGGTCGCGCGTCATGCCAAAGGCAACCCGCAGATCATCGACGGACTTCGCATCGAAGGCGGTGGTCCAGCCACGCCTCCCGCCACGCCTGCGTCGGCCGGCTCCGGCTCGGCCAAGTAAAGGATCACCACCATGCAGTGGCTCAGCAATATTTCCGTCAGGCGGCCGGTGTTTGCCACCGTCCTGATCCTCGTGTTCGTCGTCGTCGGCCTCGTCGGCTACAAGCGCCTCGGCGTCGACAAGTTCCCGAAGATCGACTTCCCGGTGGTCACCGTGGTGACGCCGTACCCGGGCGCATCGCCGTCCGCCGTCGAGACCGATGTCACGCAGAAGATCGAGGAAGTGGTCAACACGATCAGCGGCCTCGACACGCTGACCTCGACGTCGACCGAGGGCGTCTCGCTCGTCATCGCGCAGTTCGCGATGGAGATCGATCCCGACAAGGCCGCGAACGACATCAACGAGAAGATCGCGACCGTGCTGCGCAACCTGCCGCCGGGGACCCGTCCCGAGGTGCGCAAGGCGGATCCGGACGCAGCGCCGGTGATCGTGCTCTCGGTGAAGGGGCCCGACGGCGTGCCGACGCGCGAGCTCACGCGGTTCGCGGACAAGTCGGTGAAGCAGCGGATCGAGCGCCTCGCCGGCGTCGGTCAGGTCGTGATCCTCGGCGGCCAGGAGCGTCAGATCAACATCCACCTCGATGCGATCCGGCTCGCCGCCGCGGGCGTGTCGGCGATCGAGGTCCAGCGCGCGATCGGCAATGGGAACGTCAATGTGCCAGGTGGCCGGATCGAGAGCGGGCCGCTGAACGAGACCCTGCGCGTCGAGGGACGCGCGGTGGAGCCCGACCGGCTCGGCGAGATCGTCGTGCGCCAGGTCGGCGAGCACCCGATCCGCGTCCGCGATGTCGCGACGATCGCGGATGCCGAGGAGGACGCCGAGACGGCGGCCTCGCGCAACGGCGTCCGGGCGATCGCGCTTTCGGTGCGCAAGCAGTCCGGCACCAACACGGTGGCGGTGGTCGATGGCGTGATCCACGCGGTCGGCACGCTCCAGGCGAACCTGCCGGCCGGGTACTCGGTCGACGTCGTCCGTGACAACGCGGTGCAGATTCGCACGTCGGCCTCGCAGGTGCTCGAGCACCTCGTGGTCGGCGCGCTGCTCGCCGCGCTCGTCGTGCTGCTGTTCCTCGGCAGCCTGCGCTCGACGATCATCGCCGCGATCTCGATCCCGGTCTCGATCATCTCGACCTTCGGCCTGATGATGATCGCCGGGTTCACGCTGAACCTGATGACGCTGCTGGCGCTCGCGCTGGCGGTCGGCATCGTGATCGACGACGCGATCGTCGTCCTCGAGAACATTTACCGGTTCATCGAGGAGAAGAAGATCAAGCCGTTCCCGGCCGCGATCCTGGCGACCAAGGAGATCGGGCTCGCCGTGCTCGCGACCACGCTCTCGCTGATGGCGGTGTTCCTGCCGGTCGCGTTCATGAGCGGCATCGTCGGTCGCTTCCTTTACAGCTTCGGCCTCACCATGGCGTTCGCGATCGCGGTGTCGATGGTGGTCGCGTTCACGCTGACGCCGATGATGGCGTCACGCATGCTGGCGCCACCGCCCCCGCCGGGTACCGAGCGCCGGAAGTCGTGGCTCGAGCGCGGTTCGAACTTCATCTATCGCCCGATCGAGCGCGTGTACGTGGCCGTGCTCGCGTTCTGTCTGCGCCGCCGCTGGGTGGTGGGACTCGCGATCATCGGCTCGTGCGCGACGATGGGGCCGATGGCGAAGAAGGTCGGCGGCGACTTCCTCCCGCCGAACGACGAGGCGCAGTTCGAGATCTATCTGCAGGCCCCCGAGGGCACCGCGCTCGAGTCGACCACGCTGATCGCGGAGCGGCTGGCGCGTCGCACTCGCCAATATCCCGAGGTCGAGAGCACGCTGGTCACGGTCGCGGCCGGTGATCAGCGCCAGTCGAACGTCGGCAACGTGTACGTCCACCTGACCCCGCCGGAGACCCGCTCGCGCAACCAGAACGAGGTGATGGAGCAGATTCGCAAGGAGGTGCTGAACGACGTGCCGAAGGGCACCCGTGTCGCAGCACAGCAGGTCAACGACTTCTCGATCGGCGGCCAGAACGCCGCGGTGTCGTACGTCATCAACGGGCCCGATCTCGACAAGCTCGAGCAGATGGGCAAGCAAGTGATGGCCACGATGAGCAAGGTCGAGGGCGTCGTCGATCTCGACTCGAGCCTCCTCGATCCGGTCAACGAGACCACGGTCGTGCCGGATCTCGACCGCGCGGCCTCGCTCGGCGTCGAACCGGCGGACATCACGATGACGCTCGCGGTGCTGATCGGTGGCGTCGAGGCCTCGACGTTCGAGGACCGCGGAGACCAGTACCCGGTGTTCCTGCGCGCGGCCGAGCGGTTTCGCGACGATCCATCGGCGCTGAGCCTGATCGCGGTGCCGTCACGGACGCTGGGGCAGGTTCCGCTCGCCGACGTGATCACCGTCGGCAAGGGCCTCGCCACCTCGAAGATCACCCGCCAGGGCCGCGAGCGCGCGGTCACCATCACCATGAACGTCTCGCCCGGGTTCTCCGAGTCGACGATCGTCACGGCGATGGAGAAGGCGATCGCGGCGGTCGACCTCCCCCCGGGCTACCAGGCGGAGCCGTTCGGCAAGTCCAAGGAGATGGCGAAGATGCAGTCGGCGTTCCTGTTCGCGATCATCCTGGCGATCGTGTTCATGTACCTCGTGCTCGCGGCGCAGTTCGAATCCTGGATCTACCCTCTGATCATCATGTTCTCGCTGCCGCTCGTCGTGCCGTTCGCGATCATGTCGCTGGCGCTCACCGGTGGCTCGCTGAACATCTTCTCGATGCTGGGGATGATCGTGCTGTTCGCGATGGTCAAGAAGAATGCGATCCTCCAGGTCGATCACGCGAACGGGTTGCGCCGTCAAGGCCTGCCGCGTACCGAAGCCGTGCTCGCCGCGAGCCGTGACCGCCTGCGCCCGATCTTGATGACGACGTTCGCGTTCGTCGCCGGCATGCTTCCGCTGGTGACCAGCAAGGGCGTCGGATCTGGGTTCTCGAAAGCAATGGCCAGCGTCGTCGTCGGTGGACAGACGCTGTCATTGCTGCTGACCCTGGTCGCGATTCCCGTCATCTACACGGTGTTCGACGATCTGTCGCACGTGCCCGCATGGGTGCGGCGGAAACTATTCCGCAGACCGCCGAAGCTGGTCGTCGACCGCGGCGCGGACGAGATCGGGCTCGTGGACATCCACGCGGCAACAGCAACTGCCGAGCCCGTAGCGAAGCACGTGTAGGCAAAAGATCCGGAGTATGACTTTCCACAAGATCAGGGTTTCGATCGTGTGAGCGCTTTGGTATGACGCGACTCCCTCGCTTTCGTCGCGTTCGTGAACATGCCAAAACCGACACGATCCACTGGTGGGCTCAGGAGCACTGCTGCGTCGCGTGACCTCCGCGCGCTGCTGCATGTTCCGCAAAACGACCTCCAGTCCCAGCTCTCGAGCCGGCTCGAGAGGCTTGGCTTTCCCGCGCTTCGTCCGGCGCAGGTGCAACTGCTGTCCGCGATCGGCGGCCTGGGGCGCGATGTGGGTGCGGATCCGAATGATAGCCGGGGTGTCCGCCTCTCGGATCTGGTGGGGCTGCTCTCGCTTCCCAAGCAGACCGTCGGCGATCTGCTCGACGAGCTGCAGGGCATGCGCATGGTCGAGCGGTTCCCCGACCCGGATCACGGCGTCATCAAGCGCGTTCGCCTCGGCCCCAAGGGCAAGGCGTGGGCGGCCGAAGTGAAGAAGGTATCGGCAGCCACCGAGGCTCGCTGGGCGAACCGGCTCGGCTCAAAGAAGATGAAGTCGCTGCGCGCCCTTCTCGAGGAGCTGGCGGCGACGGTCGAAGGTCGTGGCGACGGTGCACGCACCAACGGCCAGCGCATCGCCAAGCGCTAGCCGCGTTGTCTAGAGGAACGTGTAGATCAGCGACGCCTTCATGATGGTGTCGAGCTTGCTCGCCTCCGGGTGGAAGTCCATCGCGAGCTGCTTGATGTTCAGCGGACCCGGGCGGTTGTCGAACTTGGCCTCGAGCGAGCTCTGGAACGATAGAGCCTTGCTGAGCTTCGCCGAGACCGATGCCTTGAAGTTCAACCGGGTGTCCTTGCCGATGCCGCCATCGGGGTTGGTCGCCAGGGTCTCCTCGGTGAGGTTGGTCAACAGCTCGCCCGACATCTCGAACGTGGTCCCCGGCGTCATCTCGGCCTTGTAGCCGACGAACGCGCGCCCCGAGACGAACCGGATCGACTTCCCGGCGGTCAGGTTCTCGTTGTCGTAATCGAGACCGATCTCGGCCACGGCCTCGGCGGTCTTGGACTTGTAGATCCGCCGGCTGTAGCCGACCTGCACACCGAGCACCAGCTCCTTGCCGCCCGGCACATCGCGGCTGATCAAACCGGCGAGGAACAGCGAGTTGAACTCGGTGAGGAAGCGGTCGTAGCGCAGCTTGGCCGCCATGCTCTCGGCGGTGACCTGCTTCTCGGTCTTGATCTCGGCCGTGCTATCGATCGTGCCGTTACCGTTCTGATCGTTCAACACGCGGACGTCGGCCTTCGCGTAGGTCAGGCTGCCCTCGGCCGCGAGCTTGTTCTGGGCCTTCTTGCGCGCGACCTTGAACCCAGCGGTGGCCGTGGTGGTTTCGGAGTTGCCGGTCGTGAATACGATGCCGCCCTCGGCAGACGCGTTGTATTCGACGCCCTTGACCTTCGCTACCTCCTCGGCCTTGCCGTATTCGAACGTCGGATCGGCGTAAGCAGTCGCAGCGCAGAGCAGGGCGGTGGCGCAGAGCAGGCGTCGGTACATGGTCACTCCGTGCGAGGAATCGCGCGAAGACGATACCCGAATCGGTGCCGTGACTCGATCAGGTCGCCGATCTCGCTCTTGATCAGCGCCCGGCGCACCCGGCGGACCAGCTGCTTCACGTGGTTCTCGCTGGGCTCGCGGGTATCCCACGACAGGTCGGCGATCAGCTCCGAGGAGCGGACGAAGCCGCGCACGAGCTCGGGCTGGTGAGCTTCGTTGGACATCCGCCGGATCATCAGCGCCATCAGCTCGAACTGCGTCGTCGTGAGCTGCACCTGCTTGTCATCGACCTCGATGACGCCGCCGCCGCCGCCGGTGGGCTCGTGGAG
>JAYUVX010000374.1:0-10525 GCA_043753855.1 Myxococcales bacterium
TTCTCGACCCGGGTCACCGGCGCGGTCACCCAGGCGAGCTCGCCGTCGGGTGTGGTTGCCGCGGACACCTCACCGGAGATCGCGGCGCGAGTCTCGGCGTCGACCCGCTTCTTCCACAGCTTCTTGATCTCCTTCTTGCCCTTGGTGACCTCGCCGCTCGCGGGTCCGATCACGAGTGCCTCGGTGCGACTCGACAGATCCTCGCCCCAGCTCTGCTGATCGATCAGGCCCTTCTCGAATCGCTCGACCGCGCCCTTCGCGCGAACGTCGACCTTCGCCGGTGACGCGGCGCCCGGTGGCACGACGGCGACCTTCTTGAGCTCGCTGCGGATCTCCTTCATCGACGGCGTGTGCGCGAGCGCTGCCGCCGACACCGCCCACAGATCATTGTCGTTGGTGAGCACGGCGATCATCGTCATCGGCTGGCCGGCGACGTTGATCACGTCGAACGCCCACGCGGAGTGGCCGCCGGGCGACGAGACTACCTCGAGCGATCCCGAGCGCAGCTGCGCGTGCTGCTTGGCCTTGGGATCGACGACCTTGCCGAGCGCGACGAGTGCCTCGGACCGCGTCACCGTGGCGTCGGCCTTGCGCGGGCCGAACAGGATCAGCGGATCGTTCAGCAGCGAGAACAGATTGTCGGGCTTGCCGCGATTGATGGTGTCGTAGATCTCGGTGACCAGACCCTCCGCATCCTTCTCGGCGGTCTTCTCGTCGACCGCGGGTCCGACCGGCTTGGCCGCGACCTTCGGCTTCCCGCCACCACCGCCGCAGGCAGCGATGACCAGCAGGATCGCAGCAGCTGCGCGCACGGTCAGCCCCGGGACGCGCGCCTCACGACGCTCGGCCGCACGGACCGCAGGATCATGCCGGTCACCGTGTCCTCCTCGTGGAAAGGCTGCGCGACGATCGGCGTCGGCTCGGTGTTCGGCAGGTACGGGCCGGTGCCCTTCGCCATGCGACGCGGCGGGTCCTTCGAGGGGGCACGAACCACGGGCGAGACGCTCGTGAGACGTGCGCCGTTCAGCGACGGCAGCTTCGGGATCGGGATCACGGTCGCGGGCGACTTGCCGCGTGCGAACCCGCGGGGCTGGACCGTCGCTGCGACCACCGGAACGACCACCGGCAGGGCGCGCGGCGGGGTCTGCTTCGCCGGAAGCACCACACGGGGCGTGTGCGCCATCCGCGCGACCCGCACCACGTTCGTCATTGGGCTCGTGTAGCCGTTGTAGTCGACCTCGCCGAGCGGCTCGGTCTTCGGCCACGCATCGGTCTGGATCGGGTCGGGCTGAGCTGCCGCGACTTCCACCTCGTCTGCCGCAGCCCTCGCCCGAGCGATCGCGATCGTCCATTCCCAATCATCTTCCTCGACAATCGGCTCCGCCGCCACAAACGCGACCGGCGCCGGCGCGGGTGCAGGACGGATCATCGACGGAACCGGCGCGACCTGAATCGGCATCGACGCCTCGCGGGTGACCCTCGCCGGGATGGTCGGAATCGGCGGGACCGCGGCGGCCACCGAGTGGCGCGGGCTGGCGCCTCGAGTAGCCACGGCAGCCCTGGGTGCCGGCCGGGCGGGCTCCCACTTCTCGAGCTCCATCGCGGCGAGATCGCCTTCCTGCCAGCCGACGATGCGACCCCCGAGACCATCGTCCAACGCCGCGGGACGCATCGACAACACGCGACCATCGGGGGTCAGCACCAGCCCGTAGCTGGAGAGCTTCACGTACCCCAGCTTCTTCATGAGACGGTCGATCGCCGGCATGAGCGACGGTCACTGCACCCGGTAGGCCATCGGACGGCTGTGCGCAGATCGCGCAACGGCCTGGATCGACAACTGCGGACCCAGGTGCTCCCCCGGGATCCGACGGGTTCGCCACCGAAACCGGAGCCTCGCCCCCCGGGGTCTACCGACCCTGGTAGACCGGCGGCCGACCGGCAGCGAACGCCGCCAGCCCCTCGTCCCGGTCCGCGCTGTACAGCGTGACATCGTAGCACTGGCGTTCGATCTCGAGCCCCTGCTCGAGCGGCAGCCCTGCCCCACGCTCGACCGCGCTCTTCGCGTGCATGACGCTCAGCGGCGCGCAGCCGGCGAGCTCGGCGAGGATCCCCTCGACCGCGGCGTGCAGCTGACCGCGCTGGACTACCTGGTGGACGAGGCCGATCTCGAGCGCACGTTCGATCGGGATCTTCCGACCGAGCATGATCAGCTCCTTCGCGCGGGCCTCGCCGACCAGCCGCGGCAGCCGCTGCGTCCCGCCGGCACCGGGCATGATCCCGAGGCGGACCTCGGTCAGCCCGACCTCGCTGCCCTCGACGGCGATCCGGAAGTCACACGCCATCGCGAGCTCGAGCCCGCCACCGTACGCGGAGCCGTTCATCAGCGCGATCGTCGGCTTGCGGATCGCACCGACCTCGTTGATCGCCGTCGAGATCGCGTTGATGTACGGGCCCGACTCGGAGGCCGGAATGCCCCGGCGCTCCTTGAGATCCGCGCCGGCGCAGAACGCCTTCTCGCCCGCGCCGGTGATCACCACCGCACGAACCTCGACGTCCTGCTCGAGCTCCGGCGCGAGCTCGCCGAGCCGGATGTTGACGGCCCGCGAC
Organism: Myxococcales bacterium; assembly: GCA_043753855.1. GTDB lineage: Bacteria > Myxococcota_A > Polyangia > Haliangiales > Haliangiaceae > JABFXX01. The sequence continues at coordinate 2,608 of JAYUVX010000374.1, forward strand.
AGCGCATTGCGCGCGTCTGGGCGGTTCAGTGTGATCCAGACCGTGGAACCCTTCTTCTCGACGAGCAGATCCGACATGCGCGGACCGTAACATTGTCTTCGCTCCGGCTCGGGCTCAGCTGCTGCGTTCGGCTTGCCGGCGTGCGCGCGCCTGCTTGCCGAGGTGCGCCTTGAGATACTTCGACGGCAGCTCGTGACCGACGAACGTGGCCGCGGTGCGCGATGCCTCCGTCAGCTTGTCGAGATCGATGCCGGTGGCAACGCCCATCGAATGCAGCATCGCGACGACATCCTCGGTGGCGAGGTTGCCCGAGGCGCCGGGTGCGTACGGGCAGCCGCCGAGCCCGCCCGCCGCCGCGTCGATCGTCGTGATGCCCATTTGCAGGCCGATGAGGCAGTTCGCGAGGGCGGTGCCCTGCGTGTCGTGGAAGTGCATCGCCACCGCCTCGGGTGGGTGCTTCGCGAGCACGCGGCCCAGCACGTCCTCGACCTGGCGCGGATTCGCGACGCCGATCGTATCGCCGAGCGAGACCTGGTAAACGCCCATGTCGCGGAGCTGACCGGTGAGCGCGACCGAGCGCTCCGGATCGACATCGCCCTCGTACGGACAGCCGTAGACCGTGGAGACGTACGCGCGGACCGAGACGTTGGCCGCACGCGCGACCGGAATCACCTCGTCGAACGCCGCGAGCGTCTCCTCGATCGTCTTGTTGACGTTCTTCTTGTTGTGGGTCTCGGAGGCCGACAGGAACACCGCGACCTCCTTCATGCCGGAGGCGAGCGCGGTATCGAGCCCGCGGCGATTGGGGACGAGCGCGCTCATCCGCACGCCCGGGATCCGGTGCACGCCGCGCGCGACCTCGGCCGCATCGGCGAGCTGCGGGATCCACTTGGGTGACACGAAGCTCGTGATCTCGATGTCCTTGATCCCCGCACCGACCAGTGCGTCGATGAACCTCAGCTTGTCGGTGGTCGGAACCTGACGCGCTTCGTTTTGCAGTCCATCGCGCGGACCGACCTCGTAGATCCGGGCCTCGGCGGGCAGCTTCACGGGACGGCCCCCATCGGGGAACCATAGTCCGGCAGATGCACGGCGGCCAGCTCGTCGACCAGGGAGGGCGTGAGCTGCTCGAGGCTCTCGATCAGGTGGTGGGCGCCCGACTGGTCCCAGCCTCCGAAGTTTCCGGCCCTGACGGCCACGACGAGGCAGCCCGCGGCCCGGCCGGCTGCGATTCCGGAGACCGAGTCCTCGATGACCAGGCACTGGCAGGGCTCGAGGCCGAGCTGCCTCATCGCGGCCTGGTAGCCATCGGGGTGGGGCTTGCTCCGCGCCACATCCTCGGCGGCGTAGATCACGTCGAACACGGCGTCGCTGCTGATCAGCGGCAGCACCTGGGTGACCTCGACCCGCGAGCTACCGGTGACCAGCGCGCGCGGCCGATCGCGGGTCCACCGCAGCACCTCGCGAGCGCCCGGCAGCACGGTGACCCCGAGCTCGGCGAACACCTCGTCTCGCTTCATCGCGGTGTGCGCGATGACGTCGCGGCGGTCCCACGTGAGCTGCGGATAACGCTGCTGCAGGCGCTCGTAGATCGCGACCCACGAGCGGCCGATCACGAAGTCCTTGTCGGACTGCTCGACGGCTATGCCCTGCCCGTGGAGCAGGGCGCGGGCCATCGCCTCGCCGCTCTCGCGCTCGGAGTCGACGAGCGTGCCATCGAGGTCGAACAAAAACCCGGTGATCACGGACGGCGTTGTAACACGCCTCGGCAGGCCTAGAAGTCGGTCCAGTGACCGTCGTCGCAGGCCCAGCTGCCCTGGTTCTTGTCGTCGACGAACTGGCCGAAGGTCACGCACATCTCGAAGCCGAAGTTCAGGTTGCGCCCGGTGTCGTTGTTCCAGCTGCAGTTGGTGTCCACCTGGTCCCCGGCATACAGCATCAGCGGTCGCGCCGGGTCCCACCGCTTCTCCGGCGGATGGAACGCATACGACTCATCCCAGTTCACGTCGAACATCGAGGTCTTCGTGTTCTCGTGGGTGATGTCGACGGTGATGTGCTTTCCCCACTGGTGCATGTGCGGGACCATGAACCACAGCTTCATGTCTCGATCGACGACACAGTGCTGCTTCTGCGTGGTCTCCCCCTGCGCGACCACCAGTCCGCTATTGAGAAACGCAGTGGAACCGGACGGTGTATACGTCCCGCCGGGAACTGCGAAGTTGATGTTGACCGCCGACTGACCGTCCATCGCCACGTCGGTGGCGTTCAGGTAGTGGTGGTTGATCACGATCTGCGCGTGCGGTGGAATCCGATAGACGAGGTTACCGGGCGCCTCGTAGGGCTCGCCCTCCTTGCCATTGCCCGTGACGATCCGGAACGCCACCATGTCGCTGTCGGTGCACTCGCGCTGGAGCCCCGCGGGCTGCGGTGCCATCGTGTAGTACACGACGATGTGGTGACCAGGCTCGGTCTGGAAGCCGATCGTGGACTTCACATCGATCGCGGTGTCCCCGACGATGGCGTCGCTCCACGTGCAGATCTCGTGATCCGATCCGGGTGCGAGGTCGTGGACGATCGGCGTGATCACCTGGAGACCGTTCTCCGGCTTCGGCGGCACCGTCAGGTTCGGCAAGAGCTCGGGACCGTCCTGTCCCGGCGGACTATCCGTACCGCAGCCGACCGCGAACGAGACTCCGAGTGTGCAACCGAGGCGGACGAGCTTGTTCATGTCACTTCCCTTGCTGGTTTAGGGTCCGAGGCAGACCGACGGCGTACAGCCGCATTGATTGCTGGAGTTGCAGGTGCACTTGGCCGCCGTACCGCAGACGCTCGCGGGATCGGTGCTGCGGCAGGTGTGCGTACAGAAGTGGGTGGTGTTGTCGCCGAGGCTCGAGCACAGCGGCGAGCTTCCGCTGGTGGAGCAGTCCTGAAGCGATGCGCAGAACTTCCCGACGCCCATCTCGTTCCCGAGGTCACCGGGGTGGCCGCAGTTGGAGAAGTAGGCATCCGCCGTGGAGGCGGCGTCTGGAGGCGAAGCCTTGCCACCGCCATCACAGGAAGCGATGAACAACGCACTCGTGACGATGAATGGAGCTACGCGCATGGGCACCCCTCTCGATGCCGGGTGGTAATAACTGAGCGCCACTCGAAACCACAATGATTTTCGGAACCACTAGTTCCCGGCCCGGTCGATTGCGCAGATTGCACATCACCAGCCCGTCCCGTGCGCGGGTCGTAACCAAACCCCGGGCAACGGGCACAGTCATCGAGTGTTTCGTGGTTTCTCGAGCACTATCATGGAGTCAGCCATGCGCCGCCTCGTATCCCTTGTCGCCACGTTCGTAATCTCCGCCACCACGCTCGGTGCGTGTGCCAGTCACGCCCAAAGATCGGTCTCGCTGTACGAGGCGGGCGACTACGCCGGCGCTGCACGCGCTGCCGACGAGGGGCTGCAGAGTCACCCCGATGACGATGCGCTGTGGGGCATGCGCGTCCGCGCGGCGCTCGCCCTCGGAGATGCCGAGGGCGTGATGAAGGCGTACAGCGCGTACCGCAGTCACCGCAGCAACGATGACCGCGAGCTGCTGCGCGATGTCGCGGTCGCCACGCTCAGCCAGGCGATCGCCTCGCCGTCGGCGAAGCTCAAGGTCGCCGCGATCCAGGCCGTGCAGGCCGCCGAGCTCGAAGCGCTGGCGGAACAGGTAGCGGAGCGGATGACCGACGAGGACGATCGCGTCGCCGCGGCGGCCGCGGTCGCGGTGCTCAAGGCGTACCCGCAGGCACCGCAGGTCGCCGGCGACATGTTGAAGTCCGAGGATCCCGAGGCGCGCCGGATCGCGCTCGATGGCGTGGCGAAGAAGGTCGGCAAGCTGATGGCCGCGGATCTCGAGAAGGCCATGACCGACAAGGATGCGCGGGTGCGCCGGGTCGCCGCGCGTTGGCTCGGTCAGATCAAGGACGCCGATGCGGCGGCCGCGCTGACTCGGCACCTCAAGGCGGATCCCGACGAGTCGGTGCGCGCCGCCGCGGCCACCGCGCTCGCGCGGATCGGCGCCGGTAACCTCGAGGCACTCGGCACGGCCGCGCTGAAGGACACCTCGCTCGCCGTGCGGATCGCGGCGATCGAACTTCTCGCGGCAGCCAACCGCCCCGATCGGCTGCGGCAGATCGCGGAGACCGAGCCGGATCCGATGGTCGCCGTGGAGGCGGCGATCGCACTGCACGACCAGCAACTCGCCAGGCGCGCACTGGACAAGGCGATCGCAGCCGAGGGCTGGACGATCCGCGCCGGCGCCGCGAACGTCTGCGCGCGTGCGGTCGGCAAGGTCGGCGCGCTCGCGATCGCACGAACGCTGATCGCCGACCAGGAGCTCGGCGTGCGGCTCGCGGCGGCGCGCGTGCTCGCCCACGGCGGTGACAAGCCGACGGCTGCCAGCGTGTTCGTCGAGGCGCTCGCGGCGCCGGACTTCGAGCTGCAGGCTGCGAGCGATCTCGCCGAACAAGGGGATCCGCGCGGCGTCGAGGCGCTCGACGCCGCCGTGCACGATGCGACGCGCACCGTCGAGCAGCGAGCCGCGGCGGCCTCCGCACATCGCGGTGCGCACGTCGTGACGGCCGGTCTGGTCGCCGCGCTCGCCGATCCGTCGGGCATCGTCCGCGTCGAGGCAGCCGCGACGATCGCGATGCTCGCCAAGAACTGACGTACGCTCGGCAGGTGGCTGCCAGCTGGGTGACTCGCACCGTCATCGGGATCATCGTCGCGACGCTGTTCTCGGATGTCGGTCACGAGATGGTGACCGCGGTGCTGCCGCTGTACCTCGGAGCGCTCGGCCTCGGCACCGCGACGCTCGGCCTGATGGAAGGTGCGGCGGATCTCGCGTTCAGCCTGTCGAAGCTCGCCGGCGGCGCCGTCGGACATCGCGTGCAGCGCAAGCGGCCGTGGGCCACCGCGGGGTACGCACTGACCACGCTCGGGACCGGCCTCATCGCGGTCACCCAGGTCGTCGGTGCGATGATCTCGTTTCGCGCCGCCGCGTGGTTCGGGCGCGGGTTCCGCTCCCCGCTGCGGGACTTCCTGCTTGCCGACGAGGTCGGCCCCACGCACTTCGGCCGCGCCTACGGCCTCGAGCGGACGGCCGACATGATCGGCGCCGTGATCGGTCCGCTCGTCGCCGCCGGCCTGGTCGCGCTCGGCTCCACGTTTCGTACCGTGATCCTCGTCAGTGTCATCCCGTCGCTGATCTCGGTGATCGCGATCGGCTTGTTCACGCGCGACAAGCCGGTGCCCACGAGCCCCGAACCCGTTGCGACCACGCACGCACCGTTGCCACGCGCGTTCTGGCTGTTCACCGGTGGTGTGCTGCTGTTCGGGCTCGGCGACTTCTCGCGCACGTTCTTGATCGTGATCGCGGCGGGCGCGCTCGGTGGCGGCAGCGCGAGTCTACTCTCGACCGCCGTGCTGCTCTACGCCGGCCACAACCTGGTCAGCGCGCTCGCGGCGTATCCGGCGGGCAAGCTCGGCGACGCCACGTCGAAGGCACGCGTGCTGATCGCCGGCTACGCGCTCGGTGTGGTGACCAACCTCGTGTTCGCGTTCGGCCACGCGCGGCTGCCGCTGGTGATCGCCGCGATCGTGATGTCGGGCGTCTACATCGCGGTCGAGGAGACGCTGGAGAAGGCGGTGGTCGCGCAGATGCTGCCGCGAGGTCAGCGCAGCCTCGGGCTCGGGATCCTCGCGAGCGCCAACGCGGCCGGCGATTTTTCGTCCACGTTGTTCGTGGGCTTGATGCTCGCGGCCGGCGAGCCGACGCTCGCATTCGCGGTGCCAGCCGCATTCGGAGCTGCCGGTGTGCTGTGGATGCTCGTGCTGTCACGCAGCCAACGATCATGACCGGGGTTGTGACGCGGCTGTAACCGGCTAGCCGTGGCAGGCGCGGCACCCTGCAACAGTGATGCGGATCCTCGCGGCCATGATCGCGGTCCTGGCGTCGATGACGGCACGAGCAGCCCGTCCGACGCCGGCGCGCCATCCCATCGGCTCGGGATGAACGACGTCACCATGCTGTTGCCGCTCCCAGCAGATCCTGCGACGCCAACGCTGCTCAAGCTCGACTTCGATCGCGACACGATGGTCGACCGCGGAACGTTCGTATCGTTCGTAATCGCCAGTGACCTGGCCCCCAAGAACGACGCCCAGCTCGTGACGGGTGACTATCACATGGTCGCGGTGCGCTTCGACCTCTGCGACCGGACGCGTGATCCATGTACGCGCGGCGCCGACGGCCGGTTGCGGTTGGTGCTGCAGGCCGTCTACACGCGCGAGGGCGTGACGTTCGCGCACGACATCGGGGTGCACCTGTTGTTCCGGATCCCGAGCGCCGAGCTTCCGGGGGTCGTCGACGAGCTGCGGCGGCTCGCGGCGCGGCAGGACGCACCGCTCGACGCGCCGCTGATGGTCAGTCCCGCGCTGACCGCGCGGAACTCGCGGCCGGTGTGGCGACGGAGACCGAGATCGCCGGGAGTGCGCAGGGCCTGAAGAAGATGGTCGGCGTGGTCGCGACACCGACCACGGTGTTCGTATCGGATCAGACCCAGAAGAAGATCACAGCGCGACGGTCGGCGTCGCCGACAAGCTCCACGTTCGCCCCCTCGATCACTGATGACACGCCGATGACACGACCTGTCGCAGTGGTCGTCGGCAGCACGAAGTCCTCGATGTTGAGTGGGATGCCCACCCCCGCCGTGAGGACCTGGCCGCCACGATTCAGACCCGCGTTACACGGCTGTCATCGGGTTCGTGGAGGTTGCGCGGGGCACACCGCTTGCTGCTGTCAGGACGCATGAAGACGTTCGCACTCGTGGTCATGATGCTCGGTGGTTGCATGGTCGGCACCGAGCCCGCCGGCGGTGGTGGTGGCAGTGGAGGAGGCGGCGGCGGTGGTGGTGGCGGGAGCCCAGACGATCCAGTGCCCGATGCGAGGGTGGCGCTCAGCTGTCCCCTTCCGGCCACCGGCAACACTGGGACGCTCACCGCGCTGAAGTCGCAGATGTGCAACGTCCCCGGATCGGCTGGCGCGAAGAAGTGGTACCGGCTCTCGGCAGCGCTGCCAGGAGGCACGGGCGACATCGTTCAGCTCGAGCTCTGGGACGGCCAGGGCGTGTTCACCGGCGGCGTGGTCCGCGTCGGAACGTTTCCCCTGACCGGAGCCGAGCTCGCCTACGCGACCTGCGGCGTGTGCCTGCGCGCCGTGGGCGACAAGGGCCTCGCGACGGCGAAGAGCTACTTCGCGACGGGCGGCACGATCAACATCACCGCCGTGGGCAAGACCGCCGGAGCCCCGCTGACGGCGACGATCACCACGGCAACACTCGGTGAGGTGACGGCCCAGAACACCGCGGTGGCCGGTGGGTGCTCGACCTCGACGAACCAGCTCGCGATCAACGGCATGACCGTCGATTCCACGGGTGGCGTTGGTGGCGGTGGCGGTGGCGGTGGCGGTGGCGGTGGCGGTGGCGGTGGTGGTGGTGGCGGTGGCGGTGGCGGTGGCGGTGGCGGTGGCGGTGGCGGTGGCGGTGGCGGTGGCGGTGGCGGTCGCAACCGTCAGTTCCGCGAGACCGTGGCCGCGTCCCCCGTCGCGATCGCGGCGGCGGTCGCGACCCGCGAGGTCACGGCCGTGACGGGGTCAAAGGTCCGATCCCGTCCGACGCCGGCGCCGAAGGCCTCCACGAAGCCCATCCGTAAGGCCACGTCCGCGGCCAAGCCCGCGACGACGGCCCGCAGCGCCAGACCCGCGACGAAGGCCAAGGCCAAGCTCGCACCGAAGGCGAAGGCCAAGCTCGCACCGAAGGCCCGGTCGAAGCTCGCGCCGAGGGGCAAGCCCGCATCGACCCCGAGGGCTCGCGCCGCAACGAAGCCCGC
>JAYUVX010000375.1:0-10523 GCA_043753855.1 Myxococcales bacterium
CCACTACCACCGCCATGGAGATAGTTGGAGCTCAGCACGATGTCGCCGGCGGGCGTCTCGAGCTCGGTGAGAACGACCGCTGCCGAGCGGACTCCCCGCGGACCGTAGATCACGTTGTTGATGATCGTCAGCTTTGCCGAGTAGCTCGCGATCCCGGCGCACCACACGCTGGTCTGCGTGCACACCCCGACGGTCTGCGCATCGACGTTGATCCGGTTGCCCGCGACCGTCATCGGAGACGTGGTCTCGATCCCGTTGCTCGACCCGTTACTCGAGTTGCCCGCGGTGATGTCGTTGTTCGCGATCACGGTCCCTGCGGCGGCGCCGAACGCGGCGAGCCCATCGGACCGTCGTGCACTGCCACCGCGCAGCACGTTGGACGTCACGGCCGCGAGCGACGGCACCCCTTGCACGCTATCGAGCGAGATCGCGGCGGACAGTCCGATCGCCGGACCGCCGGTGATCTCGTTGTTCTCGATCACCACGGTGCCCGATCCGGTGCCTCGCACGACGACACCGAACGAACGATCGGCCGAGGTCGCTCCACCTCCCGTGACGCTGCCACCGATGATCTTGTTGCCGCGCAGCGTGGGCGCACCCGCAGCGATCGTCACCGCGGCACTGCCGGGCGCGGTCGGAGGCGCGCCGCCCTGACCACGGATCGTGAATCCCGCGAGCAAGGTCGTTGGCGAGATGCTGGGCCCGGCGATCACACCTTCGAAGTCTTGATCGGTGATCGTCGACGTGAACTGCGCGATGTCGCGCGCCCAGGTGCAGGAGGTCGGGTTGCACTCGTAGCCACCGTTGAGATCGATGCCCTCGGCGAGCGTGATCTTCTCCGGGTAGTCGCCTTGCGCCACGTACACCTGCCGCTGACCACCGAGCGCCTTCGCGCGGGCGAGGCCCGCACTGATCGTCCGCACGGGCTGGGCGCGGGTACCGGGATTGCTCTCCGCGCCCGTCATCGCCGAGACGAACGTCCCCGCCTCCGCGGCGCAGTCCGCCGGATCTGCGCACGGATCTGCATCCGGGTTACCATCCAGGGGCGGCGCGTCATCTCCCTGGACGGGCGAGCTCGAGCCGCATCCCAGCACCAGCACCAGCACGAACGACCAGGGTCTCATCGGCCGTTAGTCTAGGGGATCGCGGCTCGGTCGGGATGCCCGTCGTGCGGCTGTCGTCCCCGGCGAACCGGACCGCGGAGCGCTCTCGGGCCCGTTTCGCCTGGATCCGCGCGGCATTGCCCCCACCCGTCTCGTGCGATGCCCGCACCTCGTCGGTGACGACCTGGCGGCCACGAACGTAGATATCGGTGAACACCGGCGTAAGTCTTGGTAGTCTTCCCGCGCCCATGCGCGTGCTCCTCGCTTCCACCCTCGCCTCCACCCTCGCCTCGACCCTTCTCCTCGTCGCCTGCGGCGGCGGTGACCTCGACCTCGCCACGCCTGCCGTGTGCAATCCGCTCGGCGGAGCTCGCTGCGTCACACCCTGGCCGTCCTCGATCTACGAGGTCGACGACGCCACCACGGCGACCGGGCGGCGGGTCTCGATCCCGGCCGGCGCGCTACCGGCGAACATCGACGGGATCCGGATCGAGCCCGACGCATGGAACACGCTCGATGGCTTCTCGTCAGCGGCGCCGATGATCACGGCCTTCGAGACCGGCATCGATGGCTCGAATCTGGTGCACTACACCGCGTACGCCGCGAGCACGACGGACGCGAGCCCCACCGTGGTGATCGACCTCGAGTCCGGAGAGCTCGTCACCCACTTCGCCGAGCTCGATGTGGCCGGCGTGGACAAGCCGGCGAGCCAGACCTTGTTCATCCGACCGTCCAAGATGCTCGAGGGCAGCCATCATTACGGCGTCGCGATCAAGAAGACGCTGAAGGCCAAGGGCGGTGGCGAGCTGCCGATCTCCGACGGGTTCCAGGCGCTGGTCGACGGCGAGAAGACGACGCACAAGCTGCTCGAGCAGGCGCGGCCCCGTTACCAGGAGCTGTTCGACAAGCTCGAGGCCAAGGGGATCCACAAGACGGATCTCGTGACCGCCTGGGAGTTCACCACGCGATCACGCGTGTCGGTGCACGCCGATCTGCTGAACGCACGCGATGCCGCCCTGCCGCTGATGGGCACCAACGGCTCGGCGCTGACCTTCACGTCGACGCCCAAGACGGAGACCGATGCGCGGTTCGCGGCGCGCTATGACGGCGAGTTCGATGCACCGCTGCTCCTCAGCGGGAAGACCGCGAGCCCGGGGGTCAAGCTCCTGCGCACCGCCGATGGCAAGCCGAGGCCGAACGGGCTCTACAAGGTGCCGTTCACGGCGATCGTCCCGACCTGCGCCCTGACGTCGGCGACGCCGGTGCCGATCCTGATCTACGGACACGGCCTGCTCGGCGATGCGATGCAGACCGCGAGCTCGGGCACCAAGAACGCGGCGGCCGAGGCCTGCATGGTCGCGATCGGAACCGACCTGCGCGGCATGGCCGGGATCGACGTGGCGAACGTCGCGCTCGCGCTCAACGACGCGAACAACGGCGGGCTGATCTTCGACGTGCTCCTGCAGGGCATGGTCAACCACGTTGCGCTCGTGCAGATCGCACGGGGTCCGATGGCCACCACGTTGTTCGCGAAGGCCGGCGGCGGTTCCCTCGTCGATCCGTCGCGCGTCTACTTCTACGGCATCTCGCAGGGCGGGATCATGGGCACCACGGTGTGCGGTATCGATCCGGTGATCAACCGCTGCGTGCTCCAGGTCGGCGCGATCAACTACTCCGCGCTCCTCGAGCGCTCGCGCGACTGGCCGACCTACCGAACCGTGCTGAAAGGGGCCTATCCCGATCCGATGGACGATGCGTTGTTGCTCAACCTGATGCAGCAGCAATGGGATCGCACCGAGGCGACCTCTCTCGTCGACACGATCGTGCCACACACGTTCCCCGGTACCCCCCAGAAGCACGTGCTCTTGCAGATGGCGATCGCCGACGCCGAGGTCGCGAACATCGCCACCGAGATGCAGGTGCGAACGATGAAGATCCCCGTGCTGACACCGTCGCCATACATCCCGTTCGGCGTCGAGAGCTCACCCGGCCCGGTACCGAACGGCCTCGTGATCTACGACTTCGGGCTCGGCAGCACGATCCCGCGCGGCAACGAGGCGCCGCCCGAAAACGACGCGCACTCGAGCATCCGCAACAAGAAAGCGACCACCGACATGATGAAGCACTTCTACGCGACCGGTGAGATCATGCAGATGTGCACGGCACCGAAGGGCTGCGATTGCCCGGCCGGTGGCTGCGGCACCGAGTTCTAGAGCGCGCTGGCGGCGCGCAGGCCGCGGTAGAAACGTTGCGGCGGTGCCGCGCTCCATCCCAGATGAGACGGGCTCTCAAGGCTCGGCCACGCTGGAGCGAGCGCGCGCACGAACCAACCTGGCTTGTTCGTGGCGTCCAAACGTGGGCGCCATCACGGGACAGGTCTTAGAGTGCGGCTTCGACCGCCTCGACCAGCGTGCGCAGCACCTTGATGCGCGCGAAGTACTTGTCGTTTGCCTCGACCAGCGTCCATGGCGCCAGCGGCGTGCTGGTGCGATCGAACATGTCGCACACGGCCACCTTGTAGTCGTCCCACTTCTCGCGGTTGCGCCAGTCCTCGTCGGTGATCTTGTGCTTCTTGAACGGGCTCGCCTTGCGCTCCTCGAACCGGCGCAGCTGCTCGTCCTTGCTGATCTGCAGCCAGCACTTCACGACGACGGTGTCATTCTCGACCAGCCCCGCCTCGAAGTCATTGATCTCGCCGTAGGCGCGCATCCAGTCCGCCTCGCCGCAGAACTTCTCGACGCGCTCGACGAGCACGCGCCCGTACCACGAGCGATCGAAGATCGCGATCCGCCCGCGCTGCGGGAGCGCGCGCCAGAACCTCCAGAGGTACGGGCGTGACTTCTCCTCGTCGGTCGGCGCGGCGACCGGGATCACGTCGTACTTGCGCGCATCGAGTGCCCGGGTGACCCGACGGATCGCGCCGCCCTTGCCGGCCGCATCGCTGCCCTCGAACACCGCCACCACCGAGAGCTTCTCGAACCGCTTGCTACGCGAGGCGACGTTGAGCCGGCCCTGCAACGCCGCGAGCTGGTCCTGGTAGTCCTCCTTCGCCTCGATGTTCTGCGTCAGATCGAGGCGATCGAGGACCGTGACGTCATCGATCGGCTGCATCCGCGCGGGCACCCGGGGTGAGTGCACCTTGCGGGCCTTCGCATCGAGCCGCGCGCGCATCGCTCCCAGGATCGAACGGCCAATGGTGAGGCTCCGGTAGCGCTCGTCGGCACCCTCGACCACGACCCACGGCGCATCGGCCGTGCTGGTCTCGCGGAGCAGGTGCTCGCTGACCTCGTGGAACTTCTTGTACATGGCGAGGTGTCTCCAGTCAGTCTCGGTCACCCGCCACGCGGTCTTCTTCTTCTTCTCGAGATCCTTCAGCCGCTTGCGCTGGCCATCCTTTGAGAGGTGGAGCCAGTACTTGAGGACGAGCGTGCCCTCGTCGGTGAGCATGCGCTCGAACGCGCGGATCTCCTCGATCGACTTGTCGACCCTCGCCTTCTTCATCTCGCCGTAGACGCGCTTGATCAAAGGCTGCGAGTACCAGGAGCCGACGAACAGGGCGATCCGTCCCGCCGGCGGGAGCGCACGCCAGAACCGCCACATCTGCGGCCGGCCCGATGGCTCGTCGCCGACGGGGCGCATCGCGTTGGTCTGGAGGTGGCGCGGATCCATCCACTCGTTGAGGAGGTTCACGACGTCTCCTTTGCCCGCGCCGTCGACACCGGCGATCAGGATGACGACCGGGAACTCCGCCCTCTTGACGAGCTCGTACTGCGCACCGAGCAGCGCCCTCCGCAGCTCGGGCTCCTCCTGGTCGAAGCGCTCCTTGTCGATCGTGTGACCCAGCTCGGCAGACTCGAACATGGCTCTCACGCTAGCTCGATACCTGGCCTCGCGGTAAGAGCTGGCGATGCCACCTGTCACGCGCGCCGAAGCCACTGGCTACCAGGAGACCTCGCTGCACGCGGACGTGATGAGCTTCCTGGCGGAGCTCGAGGCGCGCAACGATAGACGGTTCTTTCGCACGTCGTTCGGAACCAGCCCACAAGGCCGCGAATTGCCGCTGGTGGTGCTGTCCGCGCACGGTCACAAGACCCCTGCCGCGGCGCGCCATGCTGGTCAGCCGGTGGTGCTGATCATCAACGGCATCCATGCTGGTGAGGTCGAGGGAAAAGAGGCGTGTCTCATGTTGATGAGAGACATCCTCGACGGGACGCACGCAGCGCTGATCGAGAACCTGACCCTCGTCATCGTCCCGCTGTTCAACCCCGATGGGAACGACGCGATCGATCCGGCGAACCGCAAGCTCGATCTGCCGAAGCTCGAGGGTCAGATCGGCCCCGCGAAGGTCGGCACGCGCGTCAACTCGATCGGCATCAACCTGAACCGCGACTACATGCGGCAGCAGGCGCTCGAGATGCAACTCCTGCAATCGCGCGTGGTCCAGGTCTGGGAACCGGACCTGACGATCGACACCCATTCGACCAACGGCTCGGTGCACCGGTTCGCGATGACGTACGACGTACCGCACACCGTGGAGAGCGGCCGCCCGGAGCCGGTGCGGTTCATGCGGCAGACCATGATGCCCGTCGTCGCCCACGAGCTCGACAAGCAGCACGAGTTGCTCGCCGGCTGGTACGGCAACTTCGTCGAGGACGAGCGCTCGATCGATGCGCGCGTCGATGCGGATCCGCATGCCGTGGTGCGCGAGGGCTGGATGACCTATCCGCATCATCCGCGGTTCGGCAGCAACTACCGCGGCCTGTCCAACCGGCTCGATCTGCTGCTCGAGTGCTACTCGTACCTCGCGTTCCCGGATCGCGTGCGCACCACCTACGCGACGATCCTCGAGGCGTTGAAGTTCGTCACCGCGCGGCCCGATGACATCGTGCAGATCGTGGCCACCAGCCGGAACCCGCGCGACAAGATCGCGGTGCGCTACAAGCTCGAGGCCTTCGAGCAGCCGATCGAGATCGCCACCCGAACGCCGCGCACGCTCGAAGGTGCTCCGTCGCAGGTCGCGGTCCGCTACTTCGCGAACTTTGTCGGGACCACGATCGTCGATCGTCCGCCGGCCTACCTGGTCCCGCCGAACGTCGCGGCGCACCTCGTGCAGCACGGCTTCTCGACCGAGCTCGCGAACGGCACCCACGAGGTCGAGGTCGCCACCGTCAGCGGGTTCGCCACCGAGGGCGGGCGCAAGATCCTCGAGGCGGCACAGGTCGGCGATCTCGAGGTCGAGTGGCGCCGCTCCAACCGCCACGTGCCGGCCGGCTATCACCGCGTGCGGACCGACAGCCCACTCGGCGCGGTCGCCGTCTATCTGTGCGAGCCCGAGAGCGACGACGGCGCGATCGAGAACGGCCTCGTCACCGCGCCGACGCAGGGCTCCGAGTTCCCGATCTGGCGCGCGTACTGACGGCGAGTACCTCACGAGCATCGGCAGCGTCACAGCCACAGACGCAGAGAGCGCAGAGCAGAAGTTGTGTCGACGCGTCGCGCGCCCGCCGCGCGATCACGACCGTCGCACGCGACGGGTCATCCAATGACCCCAATGATCGGCTTTGCGAACTCCGCAACTCTGTGGCTCACACTCAGGAAGACAGGACGGTGCGCCGTTGAATGCGGAAAGCTGGCGCCCTGAACGGGGTCGAGGGCTCAGGGCTTTCGCGGAGCCGGTTGCGCCGGGGCCTGCTCGGCCGCCTCGATCTTCGTCTGCACCTCGGCGGCGTGCTCGCCGAGCTTGCCGGCCATCTCGCCGAGGTGGCGCCGCGCGTCCTTGCCGGTCAGGACGCCCTTGGCCAGATCGATGCAGATGATGCACATGTCACCACTCTACCAGTAGCGCCGGGTCGCGACCGGCTCCATCATGGCGGCGTGACGCAAGAGCTCCCACCCTGCGGCCTCTACCGGACCCTCAAGCAGATCGCCGGCATCGAGCCCAACCGGCTCGTGTACTTCCACAACCATGGCAACCCCGGACCCGGGCTGTACTTCCCCGAGAAGTGGGTCTCCAATCGCGCGGTGTTCTCTCAGAACGGCACGACGGTACCCGATGACTTCGAGCCGAAGTCGATCCGGTCGCTGCCCGCGGAGGGGTTCTACCGCGTCACCAGGTCGTTTTTCTGCTGCGAGAAGAAGTGCACGCAGTTCGAGCCCGAGGCGCTGCTGCAGCTCGGCTACAACGGCAACGGCAAGGGCATCCTGTTCACGCCCGAGTACGCGGGCGGCGTCATCCGGATGCCCGAGCGCGGCAGCGTGATCGATGACGAGGCGTTCAAGAACCTCGTCGCCCTGAAGCTGCCCGAGGTCGAGCAGAAGAACGATCTGTCGCTGCCCCGCGGCATCGTCGTTCACTGAAGGCATCGCGGCGCGCTCGTGCCGCTGTCGCTGGCGTTCACGACGTCATCAGCGCGCGCCGGCGGTGTCGATGATCGCCAGCTCGCTAGCATCGAGGTTGAACATCTCCGCCGCGAGATCCTCCTCCATGTGCGCCGGATCCTTGGTGCCGGTGAGCGGCAGCATGCCTACCTGCTGCGCGTAGCGGAACACGACCTGCGCGGCCGTCTTGCCGTGGCGCTTCGCGATCACCGCCACCTTGTCTCCCGCGAGCACGGACCGGTTCGCGGTGAGCAGCGAGAACGCCTGGTACACGATCTGGTGCTCGTCGCACACCGCGCGCACCGCGCGATCCCAGCCGCGCTCGGCGTAGCAGCGGTTCTGCACGAACGACACCGGGACGTTCGCCATCTTCACGAGCTCCTGCACCTGGGCGACGTTGACATTGCTCGCGCCGATCAGCGTGACCCGTCCGGACTCCACGATCGTCTCCATCGCGCGCCACACGTCGCGATCCTCCGGATCGAGGCCGGTGCGCCCCGAGGGTCCGTGGAGGATCAGGCTGTCGAGCGTCTCGACCTCGAAGTGAGCGAGCGAGCTCACGAGCGACTGCTCGACCTGCGTGCGGATCGGCGCGCTGGCATCGTACGGCAGCCGGTGATCCTGGCCGTCGCGATGCGTGAACTTGGTCTGCAGGAACAGATCCTCGCGGCGGAGCATCCCCTCGCGCAGCTTGGCGACCACGGCGCGGCCCACGCTCTCCTCGTCGTAGTGCTTGCGCTGGTTCGCCGTGTCGATGCCGCGAAACCCGGCGTCGAGCGCATCGATGACCAGACCCTCGGTGGCGTCCTCCTTCCATGCGGTGCCATAGAGCATGGAGGGCACCCGAACACCGCGGATGTGGATCGTCATGCAGCCGATGGTACCTGCTGCTACGATCGCGACGTGCGATAGGCGATCGGGTTCGTTCGCCGGCAGGACGCTCGATGCGGTGGCCGCCACGCTTACCGGCGATCGGACGATCCTCGTCGTCGAGGTGCGCGCGTTCGGCGAGCATCGCGCGCGCTCGATCGTCGCCCAGCTCGTGATGCGCGGGGTCGCCGCCAAGCGCCCGAGATTCCGGGGTGTGCGCGTCCCGAGCCGGGGCCGGGCCGCCGAGCGATCTTCGAACGTGCAACGCGCCGAGTAGTTCACCTGTTGTCGGTGACGTTCGACGAGACGCTGCACGTAGAGTCTTGCCGGTAGAACGGTGTAGGGTCGGGGCGTGATCGAGGAACGCCTGACCCGCCTGGCTTCTCTGCGTGGCGACCCCGCGAAGGGCATCCCGACCTCGGCCTGGTCGGCGAACCTGGATGATCTGGACCGCGACCTGCTCCTGCGCGCCGCGATCGAGGTCACGCGCACGCTGATGATCCCCGAGTGGGCCAGCAAGCGCGCGGAGGATCGCCGGCCGCAGCTCGCACTGGAAGCTGCCGAGCAGTGGATGGCCACCAAGTCACCCGAGGCGGTCGCGAACGCCAAGACCGTGGCCAAGGAGTGCACGGCCGCACGCAACGAGACCTTCGGCACCGACCACCGGATCCCGGAGGCCGCACGCGCGTGTGCATGGGCCGTCGGCGCGAAGGACAACTCGCACATCTGGGATGCACTGCAGGCGATCGAGGAGGATCTGCTCGCACGGATCGCGCTGGTCGCGGAGTACCACCGGGTTCCCGAGGTCCGGAAGTCGATCCTCGCGTCGCTCCGCAAGGTGCTGGTTCCCGAGACGGCCGCGGCGGCGCCGACCAGCTCGGGTCCGATTCCTTACGCAGCGAGCGCACACTTCGAGGTCGGGCAGCAGCTCACGCATCCGAAGTTCGGCAACCTCGTCGTGACCTCGAGCGTCGACAAGACGATCGATGTCCTGCTCGAGGACGGCACGACCAAGCGGCTCGCCCAGAAACCGAAGTAGTCACCCTCTCGGCAACAGCACGCGAAACGTCGACCCCACGCCGGGGATGCTCTCGACCGAGACGTGACCCTGGTGCGCCTCGACGATCTGGCGCGCGATGAACAACCCGAGGCCGAGTCCGCCGTAGTGTGCGGGCACGGCGCGCTCGAACTTGCCCCAGATCCGCTGGACGTCCTCGCGCGCGACGCCGATGCCCTGATCGTGGACCTCGAGACGCACCGCGGGCCCCTCCTCGCCAGCGGCGATCTTCACCGGGCGACCGCGGCCATACTTGAACGCGTTGAGCAGGAGGTTGGTGACAACCTGATCGATGCGCAGCCGATCCCAGCGGCCACGGATCGCTGGCACCGCGATGACCAGCTCGGAGCCGGCCTGATCGGCGCGCGGGCGCAGGCGCTCGGTGACGTCCCGCACCAGCTCGGACAGATCGACCTCGCCAAGCTCGAGCGCGAGCTGCCCCTTCGTCTGCTGTGCGTCGAGTAGCGCATCGATCAGCGAGATCAGACGCCCGGTCTCGTGAAACGCGGCACTCGACATCACGCGAAGCTGCGCGCGTGGCGCACCACGCTCGACCTGACGGGTCAGCTGCTGCAGCTGAAGGCTGACGTTGGTGATCGGTGCACGCAGCTCGTGCGATGCGATCATCAGGAAGTCGTCGCGCAGTTGCAATGCGCGCTGGGTCGCGGCCAGCAGCTCCGCGCGCTCGGCTTCGAACCGCTTTCGATCGGTGATGTCGCGGATGATGCTGAACAGGCAGCGACGGCCGCCCATCCGATCGCCGCGGGAGCTGACCTCGACCGGAAACGCCGAGCCGTCCCTCCGTCGGTGCATCGTCTCGAACAGCAGCCCACCCGCATCGGCGAGGCGCATCTGATCCTCGACGCCCCGCGCCGGCTCGACGCGAAGCTTGAAGATCTTCATGCCCAGCAGCTCGGAGCGTGAGTAACCATAGGTCGCCTCGGCAGCGCGGTTGGCTTCGAGGATCTCAGCATCGTCCGCGTCGATCACCAGGATGATGTCGCGAGCGTGCTCGAACAAATAGCTCGCGATCTCGGGCTCGTGCTCCACGTGACGGTGCCGACGATACTCCAGTGCGCCGGGTACGGACGAGGCCTACCTTCAACGTTGCGACG
>JAYUVX010000376.1:0-10517 GCA_043753855.1 Myxococcales bacterium
GCGAACGCTACCCGCTCGCGATCGATCCGGACAGCGCCCCCGAAACCAAGTTCGCGAAATCGATCAGGTTTCCGCCGTCGCGGAAGATCCGCACCCAAACGGAATCACCTCCACACGGGGCCGCGCGCGCTCGATGTCGCTGCGCTGAACTCCGCGCTCGGCCGCCTCGATCAGGATCGCCAGCTCCGTGGTGTCGCCGATGCCCCGCTGTCCGTCGGCACCGAGGTCTGCGTCACAGCATGCCGCGGCTGCATCCACCAGCAGCGCGTGGTCAGGCCCTCAGAGCTCGCGAACGCGCATCGAGCCGGTCGTGAGCGTGCCGGTCTTGTCCGTGCAAATCACGGTCGCGCAGCCGAGGGTCTCGACCGCGTGGAGCTTGCGCACGAGCACGTGCCGCGCCGCCATGCGTTGTACTCCCACGGCGAGTGCGATCGTGACGACCGCCGGCAATCCTTCTGGAACAGCGGCGACCGCGAGTGAGACCGCCGACAGGAACACATCGAAGATCGACTGTCCGCGGAGGATTCCCACGACCGCCACGATGGCCACGATTCCGACGCAGCCGATCATCAGCGTACGACTCACCCGGGCGAGGCGTGTTTGCAGCGGCGTCGCAGTCTCATCGGCGCTCGCCAGCAGGTGCGCGATCTTCCCGAGCTCCGTCTGCATGCCCGTTGCCACGACTTCCGCGAGCGCGGTGCCGGTGGCGATCGCAGTTCCCGCGACGACGTGGTCGTGTCGCTCCGCCAGTGACGCGGATGGTTCCGAGGGCTCGAAACCTTTCTCGGAGGGCATGCTCTCACCGGTGAGGGCTGCTTCATTCGCGGTGAGCCGATGGGCATCGACCAGTCGAGCGTCGGCTGCGACGATGTCGCCGCCCTCGAGCATCAGTATGTCACCGGGCACGATCTCGATGGCAGCGACGATGGTGGGGTGGCCATCGCGCACCACGCGCGCCTGCGGTGCCGTCATGGCGCGAAGAGCGAGGACCGCACGTTCGGCCCGATACTGCTGGAAGAAGCCTACCAGCGCGTTGATCACCAGGATCGTCGCGATCGCGACCGCGTCGACCACCTCGCCGAGCGCACCGGAGATCGCAGCGGCGACGAGCAGCAGCCAGATCACCGGGCTCGCGAACTGAACCGCGAGGATTCGCCACGGCGATGTGGCCTCTTCGCGCTTCAGCTCGTTCGCCCCATGGCTCGCCAGCCTTGTCGCAGCCTGACTGGTCGTCAATCCGTGTGCACTCCGCGGCGGGTCAACGGCAGGGAACGGCTGCGTCGTCGGCGCATTCGCTGCGACAACCGCCCGCATCAGGCGTCTCCGTTCGCGAGCATCCCGACCCGGGCCTTGGCCTTCCGACGCAGCTGGAAGCTGCGCCAGACGACGTAGACGGCAGGGATGACGAACAACGTGAGCACGGTTAGCGAGACGAGGCCGCCCCACATCGGCAGCGCGATGCGCTTCGTGAGGTCCGCGCCGACACCGTCATCGAACAGGATCGGCAAGAGGCCGAACACGTTGGCGAGCACGGTCATCAGCAGTGGCCGCACGCGCTTCGTCGCGGCCTCGAGCGAGCGATCCACGAGCTGCGCGACACTGCCGATGCTGCCGTCTGCACGACCGGCCGTCCATGCCTCGTCGAGGTACACGACCATGACGCTGGCCGTCTCGGCGGCCACGCCGAGCAGCGCGATCATCCCGACCCATACGGCGATCGATGTGTTGAAGCCGAACGCCCACAACATCCAGATCGCGCCCACGGCCGCGAACGGCACGCTGCTCATGACGATCAACGATTGCGCGACCCCGCGGAAGTTCAGGTAGAGGATCACGAACACGATCGCGATCGTCAGCGGCAGGATCCAGGTCATCCGATCGCGCACGCGCTCCAGGAGCTCGTACTGCCCGGTCCACTTCACGTAGTACCCGGCGGGCAGTACCACCTCGGCTGCGACCTTCACCTTCGCCGCATCGACATAGCCGCCGATATCGCTCGACGAGATGTCGACGTACACCCACCCGGTCAGCGAGCCGAGCTCGCTCTTGATCATCGGCGGTCCCATGACAGCCTCGATCCGCGCCAGCTGGCCGAGCGGAACGAAGGCGCCACTAAGATCTGCGCCTCTGATCTGTGGCGGTGCAGCGGATGGCCCCCCGGGCATTTCTCCGCCGCCGCCGCCGCCGGCGCGCCCGCCCATGCCGCCCATCCCGCCTCCGGCACCGATGATCGGGGCCGGACCGCTCTCCATCCCGCCGGCTGTATTGGCGGTCGCCGTCGGCAACGGGCGCGGTGACATCGGTGCGATCGGGACCAGCACGGTCCGCAGCTTCTCGATGTCGTCGCGGAGCTCGCGCGGATATCGGACATTGATCTGATAGCGCTCGCGCCCCTCGTACGTCTGGGCGACGTCCATGCCGCCGATCGAGCTCTCGACCACGTCGAGCACCTCGGTGACGGTCAGGCCGTAGCGCGCGATCGCCTCACGATCCGGGGTGACGTCGACGAAGAATCCGCCGAGCTCGCGCTCCGCATAGACGCTGCGCGTGTTCGGCAAGGTGCGCAGCGTGCGTTCGAGCTGCTCGTCGATCTTCGCGATCTGCTCGAGGTCGGGACCGAAGACCTTGACGCCGATCGGCGTACGGATGCCGGTCGAGAGCATATCGATGCGCGCCTTGATCGGCATCGTCCACGCACCCTGGACGCCGGGCAGCTTGGTCTTCGCATCGAGCTCGGCGATCAGCGACTCGACGGTCATGCCCGGGCGCCACTGATCTCGCGGCTTCAGGTGGACCACCGTCTCGAACATCGACAGAGGCGCTGGGTCCAGCGCGCTCTCCGCGCGCCCCGCTTTGCCGAACACCAGCTCGACCTCGGGCACGCTCTTGATCTGCGCGTCCTGCCAGGTCAGGAGCCGCTTGGCCTCGGCGATCGACAGGCCGGGAACGGTGATCGGCATGTAGAGGAGATCCTCCTCGTAGAGCGGCGGCATGAACTCGGAGCCAAGGCGAGAGAACGGGATCACCGTCGCAGCCATCAAGCCGAGGACGAGAACGATGACCAGGTAGCGCGCGCGCAGGCACAGCCGCAGCACCGGCCGATAGATCGCGATGAAGAATCGATTGATCGGGTTCTTGCGCTCGGGTCGGATCTTGCCCTTCAGGAACGTGACCATCAGCGCGGGGACAAGCGTCACCGCGAATAGCGACGCGAACGCCATCGAGAACGTCTTGGCGAGTGCCAGCGGGCGGAACAACCGGCCCTCCTCGCCCTGCAGCGCAAACACGGGGAGGAACGCGATGGTCAGGACGAGCAGTGCACCGAAGATCGAGGGCCCGAGCTCGCGCGCTGACTCGATCACGAGCTCCTTGCGGTCGACCTTGCGGCCTTCACGATCGGAGTCCTCGATCTTCTTGTGCGCGTTCTCGACGAGGACGCATGCCGAATCGACCATGTCGCCGAGCGCGAGGATCACGCCTGCGAGCGACATGATGTTGATCGTGACGCCCATGTAGTAGAAGGCGATGAAGGTCGACGCACTCGCAACCGGCAGCGTGATGGCGGCGACCAGCGATGACCGCAGGTGGAACAAGAACAGCGCGATAACCGCGACCACGATCAGAAGGATCTGGACGAGGTTCGTGGCAAGCGTCTTGATTGAATCCTTGATCAGGTGACTGCGGTCGTAGACGGGCACCACGTCCACGCCTGCGGGGAGGGAGCTCTGAAGCGTCGCGAGCTTCGCCTTGACGGCGTTGATCACATCGAGCGCATTCTCGCCGGAGCGCATCACCACGATCCCGCCCACCACTTCTCCGCGACCGTCGAGATCGACGAGACCGCGTCGGATGTTGCCGCCGATCGTCACGTCGGCGACGTCCCGGATCCGGATCGGGGTACCGCGGGAGTCGGTCGCGACGACAGCCAGCTCGAGGTCCTCGACGCTCTGAATGTAGCCACGCCCGCGCAGCGCGTACTCGTGCTGCGCCATCTCGATGACGCGTCCGCCGACCTCCGTGTTCGCGCCGCGCACCGCAGCCGCGACCTGTCCCACCGAGACGTTGCGCGCCTTCATCCGGTCGGGGTCGACCTGGATCTGATACTCCTTCTCGAATCCGCCGACGCTGGCGACCTCCGCAACGCCGGGCACACTCTGCAGCCAGTACCGCAGGTGCCAGTCCTGGAACGAGCGCAGCTCCTGGAGGGAGTGCTTGCTCGTCCGGTCGACGAGCGCATATTGAAACACCCAGCCGACGCTCGTCGCATCGGGGCCGATCTGCGGGTTGACACCGGCCGGGAGCTTGTCGCGCACGCGAGCCAGGTATTCGACGACGCGCGACCGCGCCCAGTACAGGTCGGTACCGTCCTCGAACACGACGTAGACGAACGACATGCCGAACATCGTGAAGCCGCGCACCGTCTTGACCTGCGGTGCCCCGAGAAACGTCGTCGTGATCGGGTAGGTGACCTGGTCCTCGATGAGCTTCGGGTTACGTCCCATCCACTCGGTTGCGACGATGACCTGCGTATCCGAGAGGTCCGGCAGCGCGTCGAGCTGCGCGCGACGTGCGCTGACCACGCCCCAGATCGTGAGCAGGATCGTCAAGCCGAACACGACGCCGCGGCGACGTGCGCTGATGTCGATGATGCGCGCGATCAGCCCGAGCTTGGTCTCAGTGACCGCCGTGTCCGGCATGGGCACCTCTCGTTCCACTGGTCGCGCGGAGGCGGCTCTCGGAGTCGAGCAGGAACTGCGCGCCGGTCGCGACCATCTCGCCCGCCGCGAGTCCCGACCCGACGCGGTAGTACTCGCCGACCCGTGCCCCGAGCTTCACCTCGCGCGGCTCGGCGTGGGTGCCGTGCACGACGAACACGATCGAGCGCGCACCGGTCCGGATCACGGCGTTCTCGGCGACCGCGAGACCATGTCCGAGCCCGAGCTCCATCTCCACGGTGACGAACGCGCCGGGCATCACGGCTGCGCCCGCATTCTTCAGCTCGAAGCGAGCCTTGCGGGTGCGCGTGCGCTCGTCGATGGTCGGTGACAGAAATGCGACCTTCGCAGTGAGTGGGTCCGAGAGCCCTTCGATCGTGAGCCGTGCCTCGATGCCGAGGCGAACGTCGGAGACCTCCGACTCGTAGATGTCGGCGCTCACCCAGACGTGGGACAGATCGCTGATCGTGTAGAGCTCGAGCGAGGGATCGATGAACAGACCCTCGAAGGCCTGCTTTGCGACGACGACCCCTGAGAGCGGGGCACTCACGGGAAACGTCCGCTGCGGCTCGCCGGTCTGTTCGACGCTCTTGGCGATCGACGGGGGAACCTCCCACAAGGCGAGCCGCTTCCGCGCGGCCTCGAGGAGCTCCGGCGAGCGGATCGCGGACTTCGTGAGCGACGCCAGCTCGAGCTCGGCGGCATACACGTCCTGGCTGTACAGCGAGACCAGCGCCTGCCCCTTCTTCACCTTCTGGCCGACGAACTGGACGTGAAAGCCCTCGATCCAGCCGCGCACGCGCGAGTGGACATGCGCGGTCCGTGTCTCGTCGACGGTGACGACGCCCACCGTTCGCATCTTGCGGCTAAAGTCGCGCTCCTGAACGGCCTCCGTCGTGAGCCCCATGGCGCTGGCCTGCGCCGGATCGAGTGCGACCGGCGCGAATCCATCTGGCAGCTTCGCGGGCTCGCTAGCCCCCATGTTGTGTCCCGCGTGCGAATCGGGGGCCGCTGCGGGCTCGGTCATCTTCATCTGCTCCTCGGCAGGCGCCGAGTGCTTCGTGCAAGCGGCGAAAAGCAGGGACGCGAGAAGCGTTGTCGTGACTCGACTCATGGCGTGATCTCCTCCGTGGAGGCGCGGCGCAAGCGGGCCCACGCGAGACCGAGCTCGCTGCGAGCCATGACGAGCTCGCGTTGCGACAACCACAACGTCTGCGCTGCCTCGACGACGCTGACGAGCGGAACCTGTCCCGAGGAATACGCCGCCAGCGTGGGCGCGATCGCCTGCTGCGAACGCGGGACGATGTCATCGCGTAGAGCTACGTAGCGCTCGCGCGCCGCGACCACCGCCTCACGCGCTCCACGCGCCTGACCTTCCGCCATCCGGCGCATCGCATCGAGGTCCGCCTTCGCCATCTCGACCATGGCGGTGGATTCATTGACACCGGCGCGCAGCTTGCCGCGCCACAGCGGGATCGAGAGGCCCACCATCAGCATCCATCCCGCGCCCTCGGCCATCGTGTACGCCGGCCCCGTCTGCACCATCGCCATCGGCGCGTACATCGACCGCATCACCCGGACGTCGGCCTCGGCTTGCTCGATCTCGGCGCGACCCGCGCGTAGCTCGGGGCGCTTCTGCGACGCGCGAGAGAGAGAATCAGACGTTGGCGGTGATGTATCCGACACAGTTACATCGAGCTCGGGGACGTCGCCGACGGCGTCTCGCGCCAGCGCGGTATTCAGCATCACCTCGGCGGACCGAACCTCCGCCGCGGTCGCTCGCTGCTCCGCACTGAAACGAGCGACCTCGATCTGCGCGCGCAACACGTCCGACTGCGTGCCCGCGTTCGCGGAATAGCGAGCGAGCGCCGCCTGGACGAGCTGATCGGAGAGCCCCTTCTGCTTGGTGACGATCTCCGAGGTCGCGCGCGCCTCTGCGAGCATCCAGAACGCCTGTGCGGCATCGAGCTCGACGTCCAGCTCGACACGCTCGGCCTGCGCGAGCTCGCGTCGCGCATTCGCCTGTGCGCCTCGACGCCGATGCCCGCGAACACCCGAGAGTGGGAAGTTCTGCTGCACCGTCACGCTCCCATCCACGCCCATGGCGTTGAAGGGCAGATGGTCGATCGAGAGCGAGATCACCGGCTCATCGAGTGCCGACACGATCGCGGGACGCTCATTGGCTGCGCGCGCGCGAGCCTTGGCGGCGACAATCTCGGAACGTCGCGACCGTGCGAGCGACACGACGTCCTTCATGCCGAGCGGCGTCGGGAGGGCGACGTCTGCACGCGCCGAACTGGCGAGCGCTCCGATCAGAGCGAGAGCAAGAAGCCGCACGCAGGGTCTACACCGCAAGGGACGTGCCGCCTCCCGCCACCACCGATCCACCGGGTTCGCGCAAACTCTGCTTGGTCGCGCCAGACCGCGCACCGGCTGCGCAAACTGATCCATGTGACTGCGGCGGTTACACTTCTAGCGGAAGTCACGCCAAAGGAACGAGGCGGCGCGGCTAGATCTGCGCGACGCAGACGTGCGCCATCGCCGGCTGCGGTGACTGCAGCTGGTAGCGCAACTCATGCGCGGACCGCCACGCCGCGACCTCGTATCAGACGTACGAGCGCCCATCACCGCAAACGGAAGTCTCTGCGAGGTACGGTCCGGTAGCCGAGCGTGTCTGGTACGCTGTCTCTTCGAGCGGCCATGAGCATCGAGAGCTTCGACCGTCGTCTTCTCGACGCGATCTCCCGCGTGCACGCAGGTTTTTTGCAGACCGCTAACTCGCGGGTCGCATTCGCCGACCTGCTGGCCACGCTGCTCGAGCTCACCGGCAGCGAGTACGGCTTTATCGGCGAGGTCGTGCATGACGCCTCGGGAGCGCCGTACCTCAAAACGCACGCGATCACGAACATTGCGTGGGACGACGCCACACGCGCCTTCTACCGTGACAATGCCGAGACGGGCCTCGACTTTCGCAACCTCAAGAGTCTGTTCGGGGACGTGATGACGACCCGCGCAACGGTGATCTCCAATCACCCCGCAACAGACCCGCGCCGCGGCGGCCTGCCGCCCGGTCATCCACCACTTGAAGCGTTCATGGGCCTCCCGTGTTTTGGCGGCGGCCAGATGCTGGGGATGATCGGAGTCGCGAACCGAGCGGGCGGCTATGACGACGCGCTGGCCAGTAGTCTCGAGCCACTTCTCGCGACGTGCGCCAACCTCTTGCTCGCGCATCGCACACTCCGCGAGCGCGAACAGGTAGCAGACGATCTGCGGGACAGCGAGGCCCGGCTCTTATTGGCGCTCAACGCGGGTCGCCTCGGCGTTTGGGATTTCGACCTCGCAACGCGCGCAGTACGGTGGTCGACGGGCGTCGAGGGATTTTTCGGGTTGGCCCCCGGCGGATTCGGCGGCACGTTCGAGGCGTACCTCGCCGTGATCCATCCCGAGGATCGAGCCGCATTCGTCGGCGCGATTGAACGGCGGATCGCTGACCCCGAGGGTGACGCGTTCGAGGTCGAGCATCGCGTCTTCATCGATGGCGACGTGCGGTGGCTCGCCGGCCAAGGCCGCCTCATCCGCGACGCGTCGGGGCGGGCGGTACGAATGCTCGGCACGGTGGCCGACGTCACCCAGGACAAGGCCATGACCGCCCGTCTGATGCAGGCAGATCGGCTGAGCGCGATCGGCACGCTGGCGGCGGCAGTCGGCCACGAAATCAACAACCCGCTCACGTTCGTGCAGGGCAATGTCCAACTGGCGGTCGATCAGCAGAGCCGGCTGCGCTCGACCTTCGCCGGCCCGCATGCCTCGACGCTGAGCGAGGTGCTCGAGATGCTCGCCGACGCGAGACTCGGCATCGAACGCATCGGATCTATCGTGCAGCAGCTTCGCACGTTCGCAAGAGCCGACGTGTCGCCACGATCGCTCGACGTCGGCGCGGTTGTGCAATCGGCGCTACGCATGGCCGAGAACCAGCTGCGGTATCGGGCTGAGCTCATCGTAGACATCCCAGCGCTCCCTCCGGTGATCGGCCAGGAGGGACCACTAGCTCCCACTAGCTCAGGTCTTCCTGCACCTGTTACTCAACGCAGTGCAAGCGCTCGGCGGGGGCGACAGCGTCCGCAACCAGATCCGTGTCACGGGCCGCGTCCTGGGCGATCAAGTGGTGGTCTCGATCAGCGACACGGGCCGCGGCATCTGCGCCGACGTGCTGCCGAAGATCTTTGACCCATTCTTCACGACGAAGCAGGTCGGGGAGGGCACCGGGCTCGGGCTAGCGATCTCGCGCCAGATCAGCGATGACCGCAGCAGCACGACGGAACCGACCCGCCTTCGACGAACCGGTGCGCGCACTCCTGCCCGCGGGCACGGTCGCCGCCCCTGCGCGCTCCGGTCAACCGCTGCCGACATGCTGACGTTCCTCGAAGCACGGCTACATCCCGAGCGTGTGAAAGGACGAACTCCGGCAGCGAAGACGCTGACCGCCGCCCTCGCCGCCTCGCACGAGGTCCGCGGCGAGGGCGGGCCCGGCATGCAGATCGCTGGGCTGGTTCCGTGTCGACGAGACAGGCAGCTACTGGCACAACGGCGCCACCGGCGGTTACAGCTCGTTCGCCGTGTTCGTTCCCGCGAAGGACCTCGCGGTGATCGTGCTCTGGAACCGCTCGATCGACGACGGTACGCTCGCCGACGACATCGGAAGGCGCATCATGCAGCGCTTGCTGGGACGCCCAGCGACAACGGTCGAGCCCAAATGAGGCACCGCGCTCGGCGAACCGAACAACCGACCCGATGGTTGGGGTAGGCTCCGTCCGTGCGGATCTGCGCGCTTGTGTTGATGGTGACGGCGTGCGCCAGCCATGCGCCGTCCCAGACGCTCAAGGCCGAGAACAAGCGGCTCCGGGACGAGCTCGCGGACGCGAGGTCGCAGCAGGCCGACATGGCCGCGAAGCTCGCGGCGCTGCAGACGCAGCTCGCGCAGGACGACCAAGCGGCCAAGGCCAAGGCCAAGGACATCGAGCTCGCGAAGCTCAGAACCGAGAGCTCCGCGAGCTGGCGCGAGCTCGCAGAGGCCCGTGGCCGAGCAGAAGCAGTCGACCAGCGCGTCCCCACCGTGCAGTGTTCGCAGGGGACGATACTGGACGCGACCGGGACGAACTGCGTCTCGGCTGCTCCGCCGCCCCCACCACCTCCGATCGCTCCGGCCCCGGTGACAACGCGCATTCTCAAGCTCACGATCGAGGGAGACTTCGCGGTGTGCGTGCTTGGAGCGGGGAGCGAGAACGGCGTCGCGAAGACCTGGCGCGCTCAGTTCCTGCGCGGGTCGACAGCGACGCCGCTCGTGGGCGGGAAGGCCGAGATCCTCCGGGTCGACCGGCGGACGACCATGATCAGGGTCAAGATGACCACGGACGCGATTGCCGCGAATCCCGCTGTCCAGCTCAGCCCGGGTCCATAACCGGCCGGCTCTGACGCGAGACCCGCGAGCGCCGCCTGTGTCTCGCCGCTGCATCACCGAAAAGAGCTTCATGGACCTCGCGACCAAGCTGCTCGAGGAGCAGATGGGCATCACCGAGCAGCTGCCGCTTCCTCTCGACGAGAAGAAGTAGGCCGTTCGTCGCCGGACCGGCGGCGAAACTCTGCTCGTTGATAACTAAAACCCATCGGTATATTAAACCATATGGTTTCAGTTGACCGGTCACCGCGGCTCGACCTCGTCTTCCATGCGCTGGCTCATCCGGCGCGACGCGCGATCGTTCGCCAGCTCTCTCTGGGCGAGCGCAACCTCAGCGAGCTCGCGTC
>JAYUVX010000377.1:0-10504 GCA_043753855.1 Myxococcales bacterium
ACGTCAACGTCAACGTCAACGTCAACGTCAACGTCAACGTCAACGTCAACGTCAACGTCAACGTCAACGTCAACGTCAACGTCAACGTCAACGTGGGCGATCACGTTCACGACGTGTTCACCGTCACGGGCACGTAGACGTCGACATGCTCGGCCAAGGTCACGTCGAGGTCGACGTGCACGGCCAAGGTCACTTCTTCTTGTGCTTGCTGTTCGCCCTCGCCGCGATCTTCGACTTCACCTTTACCTTCTTCTTCTTCTTCTTCTTCTTCGGCGGTGAAGCCTTCCGCTTGGGGGCGCTCGGTAGCGGCGCGATGTGACCGAGCTCGACGACGCGGTGATACTCGTGCTCGGCGACCGGCTGGACGCTGAGCCGGCCGATCCGCAGGACTGGCATGTCCGCGAGCGCCGGATCCGCGCGCATCCGCTCGAGGCTCACCATGTGCGGCAGCGTGGCGACGTACTCGACGTCGACGCAGTCCCAGATCGGCTTCTCGCGCGTGGCCTTCGGATCATGGTACGGGCTCGCCGGATCGAACTGGGTCTCGTCGATCACCTTGGTGCGCACGACCTTCGCGAGGCCGACCACGCCGGGTGGATTGACACTCGAGTGGTGGAACAGCACCCCGTCACCGACGCTCATCGCGCGCATGTGAAACCGCGCGAAGTTACTCCGCACCCCGCTCCACGGCTCGACCTTGACGCGTTCGAGATCGGTGATCGAGAACGTGTCGGGCTCGGTCTTCATCAACCAGTACTTCATGATGCGCGCCCGACCGGCGCACCGACCTCGAGGGTGTGCATCGGAATCTCCTGCGTCACCGCGCGCACCTCGTCGGCGAACCCGGTGAGGTTCACGTTGAACGAGAACTTGCTGGGCTCATCCAGCGGGCGGAACAGGTCGTCGTAGTGGGTGGGGATGATGAGCTTCGGCTGGATGGCGCGGATGATCCGGCCGAAGTAGCCCTTCGTGAACCGGCGGCCCGAGATCCCGGCGAGCAGGACATCGACGTGCTTGTCTGTGATCTCGTCCTCGATGAGATCGCAGCTGCCCTGATGATAGAACCGCAGGCCCGCGACCTCGATGTAGATGCCCCAGACCTGGCCGCACCTGTACGCCTGCGGCGTTAGCTCGTCGACGTGAGCGCAGGTGAGCTCGCCCGAGTACGGGATGCCGAAGCCGAGCTGGAGCTTCGCGTGCAGGCTCGGGACGAAGTGAAACCGGAACGGCCCGACATGATGATCGAGGTGCGGCGTGACGATCACCGCCTGCTCGGAGAGGCCGTGCAGCCCCATCAGATGATGGAGGGACTGCGAGCCATACACGTTGCATCCGAACTGCTTCGCGATCGCTGGCACATCGAGCGCGTGATCGAAGTGGGTGTGGCCGACCAGGACAGCATCGGCGGCATCGATCCAGCGATCGACGGCGGCGGCCGACGGCTGCACCACCTTGTGGCGCACCAGCTCGCCGAGTGAGAGTCGCGTGACATATGGATCGATCCAGATCACCGTGCCCTGGTAGGACAGGCGAAATCCCGCCGTTCCGAACCAGGTCAACGTCAGCCCGGGCGGCAGCGGCGAACGCGCTGGGTCCCACGCGAGCTGCCGAGCTGTGAGCTGATCGCTCGTGTGTTGGCGGCGAGCGGTGGCCAGGTACGCGAGACCCGAGCCGATGTGACCTAGCGGACCGAACACGGCGTCACTTTACTCCGCTCCCGCCTCCCGCACGCCACGTCACGGCGCTACAAAGCCGCATGGCCTTTTCCCTTCCCGAGCTTCCCTGGGCACCCGATGCACTCCAACCCGCAATGTCGAAGGAGACCATCGAGTACCACCACGGCAAGCATCACAAGACGTACGTCGACAACCTGAACAAGTTCGCCCCGGGCACGAAGTACGAGTCGCTCTCGCTCGAGGACGTGCTCAAGCAGTCGCGCGCGGATGGCGACAAGAAGATCTTCAACAACTCGGCGCAGGTCTGGAACCACACGTTCTTCTGGCACTGCCTCGCCCCCAAGGCGGGCGGTAACCCGACCGGCGCGATCGCCGCAGCCATCGACACGGCGTTCGGCAGCTTCGATGCGTTCAAGACCAAGTTCAGCGAGGCCGCTCTCGGCCAGTTCGGCTCGGGATGGGCGTGGCTGGTGAAGAACGCGGACGGCTCGCTCGCGATCGAGACCACGTCCAACGCCGAGACCCCGTTCGGTCAGCCCGGCAAGACCGTGGTGCTCACGCTCGACGTCTGGGAGCACGCCTACTACATCGACTATCGCAATGCGCGCGCGAAGTTCATCGAGGCGTTCTGGACGCTGACGAACTGGGAGTTCGCGAACAAGAACTTCGCGTAGCGAGGGCGGGGGACGGTTTCAACATAGACAACTAACGATCGGTAACTGCGCGGCATCGTTAGTGGGGCCGGGGGCGGTTTCAACGTACGCAACGAGCGATCCGCAACCGCGTGGTCGCGCGTGCGTCGAGGCGATCGATCACGATCCACGTGTCCGGGTGTCCGACGCTGATTGCGCACGTTGAAACCGTCCCCAACCCCGTCCCCAACCCCATCAACGATCTCGTGCACTTGCCGATCGCAAGTTGTCTAAGTTGAAACCGTGCCTAGTTCCGAGCTAGCAGCGCGCGTGCCGCTTGCACCTGCGCCTCGGCCCAGGCTCGCAGCGCCGGACGCGGCCGCGGGCCGCGGGTGAGCAGCGCGAGGACCACGCTGGTCAGCAGGGCTTGCTGGGCGCGGCCGGTGACGATGTGGGGCGCGGCCGGGGGTGGCGCCAGGGCGGTCCGGATCGCGCGGAGGATCGACGGAGCGGCGAGCGGGATCGCGGAGGGCGCCGGGAGGGCGCGGTTGGCGTCACGCAACGCGAGCTCGGCCTGGGCCTGCGCGAGCTGGACCGGGGTGGCGCGCGCCACGGCGTGAGCGAGCTGCTCGGCGGCGGCGACGACGGCTTCGGTGGGATCGCTCGGAGCGCCTGCACGGATGCCGCAGGTCGGGCACGCGGCCTGCCTCGCGACGTTGTACGCGCAGTGGCAGGTCGGGCAGTGGAGATAGCTCATGGCGTTGTCTCACCCTCGGGGGCCCCGGATCGCCGGGCAAGTTTTCTGGCCGCCAACGCGTGGTTGCAGTTCGCCTACCGCGGGAAGCTGCGATCCCCACGCCGCTCGTGCGGAACCGCGGTGTTGGTGACGGAACGGCGCTTGCTCGTGCCTTCCCCGTGCGCCCCTCTTTCTTCGTGCTCGTGACCGGCCTGGTGGGCTGTCATGCGGGACGGCCGGGACCTCGGCCGACCACGACGACCTGCAACGCTGGACAGATCCGCGCGGTGACGGTGGACGGTGCGCCGCGAGCCCGCCTCGCGCCGTTGACCGTTCTCGAGGGCACGCTCGACGAGCCGGAGCGGACCGAACGGGTGGTCCAGCTCGCCCTCGACGGGCTGCGCGCACAGGGGTACGCCCGGGCGACGCTCGTGGTGAGCCGCGCCGAGAGCTGTGGAGTCGAGCTCCATGCGGTGGTCGCGCTCGGGGTCACCTACACGATCGATCGGATCGCGTTCGAGACCGATCAGGGCGATCAGTTTTCGACTCGCGAGCGGCTCGCGGTGATCGAGGACGGGCTCGGTACGGTCAACACCGTGGGCGGCACGTACATCGCGTATCGCCTGCAGCGTGGCCTCCGGGAGCTGAGGCGCCGGTACGCGGATGCGGGCTGGGTTGGCGCGGCGATCGGTGCGCCGAAGGCTCACCTAGATGATCGCGGGCATATCTCGATCTCGATCCCCGTGCACGCGGGACCCCGGTTCACGATCGGGACGATCCGCGCGATCGGTGCGGGCGCAGCTGCACGCGCCACCGTGCTCGATGCGCTCGGGCTGCGCGAGGGTACCTACTACGATCGCGCGAGCGTACGTACCGGCGTGGAGCGCGCGCAGCGCCTGCTCGACCGCAAGATCCAGCTGCGCGTCCAGATCGCAACGGACCGATCCGAGATCGATGTCGATGCGATCGTGGAGGCACCGTGACCGCGCAGGTCGCGCTCGCCGTGGCCTTGCTGTCGGCATGCGCGTCACCCCACTACCTCGGTGCGGCGGTACCCGAGCCGTGCCGCACGAACGACATCGATGCGTGCCTCGGCTGGATGGTCGAGCGCGACCTCGTTGCGGCCGAGCTCGGCATCTACGACGACGACGAGCTTCGCGCCTACGTGCAGACGGTGGTCGATCGGCTCGCCCTCGGTTCGACCCTGACCCACACGCCACGCGCGGTGCTCGCCGATCGCGAGGGAACGTATGCCACCGTCGGTGGCCGGATCGTCGTCGCGCGACCGACGCTCGAGAAGCTGTCAACCGAGGCCGAGCTCGCGGGGATCCTCGCGCACGAGATGGCCCACATCGAGGGCAAGCACACCGTGGCCTCGCTGTTCGGACCGCATCCGGACGAGCACTGGCTGGTGACGCGACGCGATGCCGAGGCGATCGCCGACGAACGAGCCGTCCTGCTGCTCGAACGCGCCGGCTACGCACCGACGGCGATGGGCCGCGCGCTGCGGAACGTGCTCACCCTCGAGGACGAGGAGCATCCGGCCCGGGACGAGCGCATCGCACGCGTGGAGGCGCTCGCTGGCGGACGTGTCGGGTTCGAAGGTCGCGACGAGCTCTACGCTCATCTCGCGGGCATGGTGATCGGCCGCGATCCGCGTACCGGCGTCCGGATCGGCGATGCCTGGGTGATCGCCGCGCTCGGCATCGCGTTCGAGCTCCACGCGAACGACCTGGTACGCGCGGCCGACGAGCTGCTGGTGATCCGTCGCGGCTCGACAACGTTGACCGGCTACATCCTCGGCGCACCGTGGGCGCACGAGCTGGTCGCCGGCCTCGAGGATCGCGGCGAGCGAGCGACCAGGCTGGGTCGCGTGACCGCCGGGACGGTGGCGCGACCCGCGACCCGCGATGACAGCCCGTTCGGCAAGCTCGAGGGTGCGCTCCGCAGCACCCTGACCCAGCCCGCGGTCGGCGCGCGGGTCGCGATCCTCGAGCGCCCGGGCGGGGCGCTGATCCTCGAGCTCGGCGGCCGCGTCCCTTCGTCGCTGGATCTTCGCATCGCCTCGGCCTCGGAGCTCGTCGCTTCGGAGCCCGCGCGGATCGAGATCGGCCGCGCGCGGCGCAGCGGTGCGATCGGCACGCTCCACGCCTGCCCCGGAATCCTGCTCGACGATCCAGCTCGCGTCGTACGTCCCGGCGATCCGATCAAGTGCGCAGATCGGCCTCTGCTGGCACGTCCCGCCGAGGCCGCCACACCCGAGGCAACGGAAACTCCACGCGCTGAATCGTCCCGAGCTCCGGGCACACCAGCAGCACGCCCTCCGCACCGTACGCCACCGCAAACGCGACGTGATACTCGAGCAGCTGCCGGCGGGTAGCTGCGGTGGAGATCCGGGGAGCTTCGTCTCCGGTCTTGACCTCGGCGACGAGCAACTCTCCATCGAGCTCGACGAGATAATCGGCGCGCAGCTCGATCTCGTGCGGCTCGCCATCGACGATCGGTGACCACCAGGTCCGCACCTGCACGGCGACGATCGAGTAGCCCGCCGCGCGCAGCATCCGGGCGCCGTGATGTTCGCCGGCCCCCGCCCTCGCCGCCCGGACCTTCGCGCGCCGCGAGCCCCTCCACGTCCGCAGCCAGCGCGCGAGCACGAGTGTGAACAGCGCCCCGGCGAGCACCGCGATCACGAGCACGAGGCTCTCCCGCGTCATCGAGGGAGCATGAAGGATCGGTCTGACGCTGCCACGTCGTCAGCGCGGCGGCGTCTGCGTGACGCGAGGACCACGAGCACGAGCGCCGCGCTGCCGCTCCCACCACCGACCGCACAACCTCCGTCGTCGCCACCGGGCGGCGGCCCGTCGAGCGAGGTCACTCGCACCGCATCGAACACGACCTTCTGCCTCGCCATCCCGGTGTTGTCCCCGAGCTCGACGTGCTCGGCCCCGCTCGCCGCGAGCTCGTAGTCGCCGAGCAGGACCCAGCCGTCGACCATCGTCTGATCGATCGTCATCGTGTCGGTCACACCGCCGTGGACGATCCGGTACGCCGCCGCCGTGGCCGCGCCGCCGCTGACATACGCCTCGATCCGGTAGTGGCCCGGTGCCGGTGGCACGATCCGCCACTCGCCGTAGTTGGCAGCCGCGGCGTTCGCCGTACTGTTCGTCCACTCGGAGCTATCCGCGTACCCCGTGGCTTCGCGCCGCCAGTACCGCGGATCGCCGGCCGCCACGTAGCACTCGCTGCGCTGATCGATCACGCCATCGTCAGGGATCGCCCGGCATCGATCCGAGGTCCGCCAGAAGTCGGCGCCAAACTCGGCGTAGATCGCGATGCCATTGTCGCGATAACCGTTCGCGCGCGCCGTGCAGGTGGCGCTGGTGGTGCAGCAGCCGTTGTACCGACACGCGAGGAAGTGCGACCACTCCTCGGTCTTCGGATTGCCGGCCACGAGCGGCGTGGCGTTGAGCGACGCCATCGCGCTGCGCCAGTCGTCGACGCCGGCGATGTCCTGCGCGAGCCGGCTCTCGACGAAGCTCACGGCCTGTGCGGTGTTGCCCTCGACGGTCAGCACCGATTCGCCATAGGTGGCGACCGTCTGCGCGTAGGTTCCGGAATCGAACTGGAACATTCCGAGCCCGCCCTGCATCGCCGAGCACGGACCATCCGCACCGCCGGCGAGGATCGGGCCGCCACACGAGGGCGAGTCGGGCCCCGGGCACCCGAACGAGGCCTCGGAGAAGCAATGTGCGAGGTTGGTCTCGCTGATCGCGATGCCGCCGAGCAGCGCCGCGTTGTACATGCCCATCTCGGCCGCCGAATCGCGGATCAACGTCGCGCGCTCGCGCCGGACCGCCGCCGACAGCTCGTGCTCCGTCCGGCTCTCGCTCGGCTCGATGCACGCGCACAGGGCAGCGCAGGCGATCAGACCGGGGACGCGCATACCGTGACTGTACTCCAGCCGAAACGCCCGACGCCACCAGGGAGGGAGAACCCTGGTGGCGCGGGGCGATGCGATGCGGTCGCCTACCGCCGACGAAGTTGCCGCTTCATCGGGATCGTCCGGGTCGTGGTGTCGGCGGGGGCCTCGCCGAGCTTGGCCTTGATCGTCGCCACGCCTCCCGTCCTGCGTGCGACATCGAGCTCGATCGTGGTTCCGGGCTTGTAGGTCGCGATCAGGTTGTGCAGCACGTCACTGGTGCGGATGGTGGTGCCGTTGATCGCCGTGATCACATCGCCCTCGGCGAGCCCGGCCTTGTCGGCGGGGCTGCCGTCCTGGACGTTGGCCACCACCGCGCCGTGGTTGGCGGTGAGCTTGCCCTGTGCCGCGATCTCGGGCGTCACCGTGGCGATGTTCACGCCGAGGAAGCCGCGCGAGACCTTTCCGTCCTTGATGAGCATGTCCATGATCGGACGCGCCATGTTCGACGGGATCGCGAAGCCGATGCCCGCGTAGCCACGGTTGGGCGATGCGATCGCGGTGTTGATCCCGACCAGCTCGCCCTTGAGGTTGACCAGCGCGCCGCCCGAGTTGCCCGGGTTGATCGCGGCATCGGTCTGGATGAAGTCCTCGTACTCCTCGATGCCCATGCCGCCGCGGCCCTTCGCCGACACGATGCCCATGGTGACGCTCTTGCCGACACCGAACGGATCGCCGACCGCGAGCACGACCTCGCCGAGCCGGAGCGACTGCGAGTCGCCGAACGTGAGCGGCTTGAGCGTCGGGATCTTCCCCTCGAGTTGGATCACCGCGAGATCGGCCTTGGGATCGGAGCCGATCACCTTGGCTTTGAGATCGGTGCCGTCATGTAACGATACCGTGATCTCGGTCGCTCCCTTCACGACGTGCGCGTTGGTCAGGATCCTGCCACCCGACGTGATGATCACCCCGGAGCCCTTGCTCATCTGCTGGCGCTGCGAGGGTGCGCCGAAGTCCGGAGAGTCGGCATCGTTGAAGAACGGATCGAAGCTGGCGGGTCCGACCTCGACGCTGGTCGACGAGATGTTGACCACCGAATCGACGACGCGCTCCGCGACGTCGGGGATCGAGCTATCGGTGAGTGTCGCAGCGCCGGGGCCTGCGAACGCGGGGGACGGGCCCGAGCGCAGCATGGCGCCGGTACCCACGAGGCCGACCACAGCGGCCGCAGCGAGGACGTTCCGGAACGGGGTCATCGACATCTTTCCTTGTTGAGAGCCTGAGGGCTCGGTGTGTACGAACCTTGGACCGGTCCACGGGTTGCCTCTATTCCGCCCACCTCACCCGCTTTTCGGGTAGGTCGATGGCAAAAACTAGTAGGGTGGGACGTGCCGCAGGTCCCGTGTGTCGGATGCAACATCCAGATCGACAGCGATCACGCCGATGTCACCGGGCGCGGCTATCGCTGTAACAGCTGCTCGATGAAGGCGAGCCTCGCGGCCAACCATGGCCTGAACGACGTCAACGATCACCTCACCAAGGACGAGCGCAGGCAGCGCGCAGCCGCCGCCGGCACCGAGATGGTGCTCGGCAGCATCCTCGCGGGTTCCGGCTTGCTGGTGTTCCTCGGCGCGAGCGGCCTGGTCGGCATGATCATCGGCTGCGCGGGCCTCGGAATGACGCCGCACGGCTATCTCACGCGGCGTGAGATGACCGGCGAGCGCACGTCCTAGATCCAGCTAGATCCAGCTACTGCGTCGGCGCCGGCGCGGGCATCGGCGTCGTGGTCGGAGCAGCCGCCGGTGTCGTCGGGTTCGGCTTCGCGGCGGTCGGCTTGGAACCCGGCGTTGTCACCGCGGGCACGGGGCTACCCGGCTTCGTCGTCGCGGGCGCGGGGCTACCCGGCTTCGGGACCGACGCACCCCCGGGCGGCGCGGGAACCGGAGCCGGCGTGCCACCGGGAGGAGGCATCGCGCCACCGGCCGGAGGCATCGCGCCACCGTGCGGGTTGAGCGCGCCCGGCGGCACCTTGCCGAACGGGTTGCCCTTCGGATCCACCGAGTCGACCGGCTTGTCGCTGAACACCGTCGGCACGTCCTGCTCGGCGCGCTCCGCGGTGTCCTTGCGGACAATCGCGGCGACGCGGGTGCGCGGCGTGACGATGAAGTATTCGGTCTCGGTGGCTAGCGGATTCGCCGGTGGAGCCTCGGCACCCTCGGGCGGCGTCGCCGGCTTCGTGTGCTTGTACAGCGCGAGCGTTCCGAGCACCGCGCCGCGGTCGTCCTTGTAGGTCAACGTGACGATCGGTTTGAGGCCGGCGAACTTGATCTCCGCCGCGTACTCGGTGGGCCGCAGGTTGTTCACGTTGTCGATGAAGTTCGCGAGCGTCTGGTTCGGCTTCTTGGTGGCCTCGTCGCCCCAGGTCTTGACCTGCTGGCCCTCGGCGCCCGCCTGCACGTGCACCGCGGTCTTCGGCGGGGATGCGATCGACCCGCCCGCGTCGATCGTCACGCTCTCGATCTTGGTGGCATCGAAGCCGCGCGGATCGGTGAGGTGCAGGCTCGACTCTCCGACCTCGAGGCCGGAGATCAGATCCTTCGACATCACGTACGCCTTGCCCGACTTCTGGTCGAGCACGTAGCGATCCGCCCCGCCGTAGACCGAACCGCCGACGAGGAACGTCTGCGCGCCGTCCTTGAACGAGATGGTCAGCGTGGTCTTCGCGTCGGTGAGCTTGTAGTCCTTCTTCGCCTCGTCCGTGGGCTTGCCGAGATCGCGCATCGCGCGGGCCGCGGTGAAGCTCGCGACCAGCTTGTCGCCGGTATCCCCGAGCGGGAACTCGCGGGTCTTGCGGCTCTCCACCATCTCGGGAGGCGGCGTGGCGGCACTGCCCGAGCCAGCCCCCGAGCCTGCGGAGCCCGAGCCGGCCGCCGAGCCCGAGCCGGCCGCCGAGCCCGAACCGGCAGCAGAGCCCGCGGATCCCGATCCGGCGCCACTGCCTTCATTGAGCGGCGGTGTCGGCGGCTTCGGCGGCACGGGCTTTGGCGTCCTGGTGATCGTCGTGTCGGAGCCCCACCAGAACGCTTCCTTGCGCTCGAGCTTCACGATCTTGGTCTCGCTCTTGAGCTCGATCGAGACGAGGTCCGGATCGGACTTGTCCCACAGCACGACGGAGCCGAGATCCGGTCCGGTCGTCTGGTCACGGGTCCACGTGCGGTACCCGTAGACGAGGATCACGACGAGCAGGATGCCGTGGATGATCGCTCCCTTCATGACTTCACCTCGCTGGGCTTGATGCGTCGTCGGCGGGCCCACGTCCCGACGAGGCCGAGGACGAGGACGAGCAGCGGCCCGCCGACGATCGTCAGCGTGAACCATTTCGCGTCCTGCGTCTTCGTATGCGTGATCGGCTTGTCGTCCTCCGAGACCACCTCGCCCGAGAACACTTCCTCACCGCCAAGCCAGCGGATCGAATCGTCGAGCAGCGGTCCCGACACGAGGATCACCGATGCGCGGCCCATGCCGCTCGAGATCAGCGCGT
>JAYUVX010000378.1:0-31086 GCA_043753855.1 Myxococcales bacterium
GCGACGGGCTGCAAGCCATTCACCGCCGAGTCGCTGTTCGATCTCCTGCGCCAGCACGTCGAGGCACCGCCGCCCTCGCCGCGTGCGCTGCGTCGCGACCTGCCGCCCGCGTTCGAGCAGTTGATCCTGGTCGCGCTCGCGAAGGCGCCCGAGCAGCGGTTCGCCAGTGCACAGGCGATGAGCCTGGCACTGCAGCACGCAACGCAGCAGCTGCCGCCGGAGCAGTGGGCACCGTTGACCTTGCAACCGCGCAGCCAGGGAGCCTTGCCAAGGCCGTCGTGGCCCTCGCAGCCGCCGCCGAGCTGGGCCGCGCCGCGTGGACCCCACGAGTCGGTCCAGCCGCCGGTCGCGCATCAGACGACGGTGTCGGCAGGGCAGGTGACCTCGAAGGGGCGCGGGACCCGGCCGGGATCGAAGAAGGCCGTGTGGATCGCGCTGTTCGCGGTGTTGCTCGTCGGTGGAGGGATCACGGCGGCGGTCGTCGCGGGTTCCACGGACGAGGGAGCATCGAAGACGGAGACCGCGGCCGCATCGCCGACGACGGAGCCCGCTGCGAGCGCGCCGGCGGTGACCACGCCGACGGTGACCGCGCCGACGGTGACCGCGCCCGCAGCGAAACCGAACGCGTCAGCGTCCTCACCGACGAGCGCCGCGGGTGCGCCCGCCAGCGCGAGCACGACGGGTACGCCCGCCACAACGAAGCCGGCGCCCGCGACCCGATCGACGCCGACCACACCTACGCCTGCGGGTCTGGCCGAGGCAGATGACGACGTTCCGGCGGCGGCGGTCGCGAAGGCGATCGAGGCGGAGACTCCGCGGGCCGGACCCGCGGGATGGTTCGAGCGCCACGCGGTCACGCCGCCCGGCCGCGACATGAAGCACGTCGATATCGACAAGCATATCGCGTGGGCGATCGCCCTGGCCCGGACGACGGTCCCCGATGCACAGCTGTTCCGGATCGATCTCGAGAACGTGTTCCCCGATGGCTACGCGAATCTGACGCTCCCCGGGTTCGCGTACAAGTACGGCGGCATCGACCTGCGGTTCATCTCGTCGTCGCACAGCAGGCGCGATCCGAGCGTGCCGCGCGGCGTGAAGGTCGAGCGCGTGTGCGAGCTGCGCGTCGATGGCGGACCCGATGGCTTCGAGATCCGCGATCTGTCGGGCGATTGCGACGACATCCCGGTCCCGCCACCGAGATGCAAGCTCGCGCAGGTGTGGAACAAGGCGCTCGCCAGGCATCCCGACATCGCGGATGCGGTCGCCTCGATCGATTACCGCGTGCAGGGCAAGCGACCGATGTGGTGGTTCACGATCTACGACAACGGGAAGTCGATCGTCAGCGACACCTACCCCGACGACTGCCGGTGACTACTGCTGGCCGAGTGCGCGCTGGAGCTGCGCCCATGCATCCGCGAGCTGCCACTCCGCAGTGATCAGATTGCCTTCGGCCGTGGTCACCGCGGTCTGCGCATCCGCGAGCTCGATCTGGCTGCCGAGACCCTGCGTGTAGCGCGCATCCGCGAGCCGCAGCTGGGCGCGCGCGGCGGTCACCGCCTCGTTCGATGCCGTCACGTTCGCGCGGTGGGCGACGATCTGCGATCGCGCGGAATCGAGCTGCGAGGTGAGCGAGACCAGCAGTTGATCGCGTTGCGCCTGGATCCCCGTCACCTGCGCCCGGGCGACGCGAACGTCGGCAGCCGAGCGGCCACCATCATAGAGCTGCCATGACAGCGTCAGCCCGGCGGTCCACGTGGGCTGCGGCGACCAGTCATGCTGACTCGGACCCCACTGGCTGTTCGCCTGGGCGCTCAGCACGGGACGGCGCTCGCCCTGGGCCACGGTGACGCTCGCCTCGGCCGCGATCATCTGCTTGTCGAGCTGCACGAGCTCGGGCCGATGCTTGCGCGCGACGTCGACCAGAGTCGCCAGCTCCGCGGGATCCTCCGCCGGAGGCGTGGGCCACGCTCCGTCCACGGTAAACGTGATCGTCGGATCGAGCCAGCCGATCGCGGAGCGCAGGTTCGACAGCGCGACCGCGGCGTTGCTCTGTGACTGCGCGAGCGCGGACCGGGCATTGGCGGCGCGCGCCTGCGCCTGAACGACCTCGATCGGGTCCTTGGCCTGGGCGGCGACGAACCTGCGCGCTTGATCGAGGTGAGCCTCCTCGCTGTTCACCGTGCTCTGCGCGACGATCACCAGGCGCCCGCGGGCGATCGCCTCGAGGAAGGCGATCGCGACCGAGCTGCGGATGTCGAGGTTGGTGGTGCTGATCGAGGCGGCCGTGGCCTCGGCGCTGGCCTCCGCCGCGCGGATCGCCGCCGAGGTCTGACCGAAGTCGTAGATCCGCCAGCTCGCGTTCGCCGAGAACCCGGTCGACAGCGTGGGATCGAAGAAGCCGCCCGTGGTGGTGCTGGTGGTCGCAGCCGAGAACTGTCGCGACGAGCCCACGGCCAGCGAGCCCTGGAGCGCCACCGTGGGCTTCAGCGCGACACGTGCGGACTGGATGCGAGCGTTCGCCTGCTCGATCGTCGCGCGCGTGACCCGAACGCTCGGCTGCTGGACCAGTGCGATCTCGATCGCGCGATCGAGGGTGAGCGTCTCCTGGAGCGGCTCGGCTGCCACCGGCGTGGCGAGCAGGGCAACGAGAGCGAGCACGAAAACGCGGTGAGACTTCATGACTCGTACCTCAGGGCAGTGATCGGATCGAGCTGCGACGCGCGGATCGCCGGATACAGGCCGAATCCCACGCCGACGCCTCCCGCGACCGCAAACGCGATGCCTGCCGTGCCCGCGGGAAAGAAGAACTTCCAGCCGAAGTAGCCCGCCATGTACTTCGCGGCGAGATAGCCGAGGCCGAGTCCGAGCAGACCACCGACGGCTGCGAGTACCAGAGACTCGACGAGGAACTGCGTCATCACGTCGAGTGGCTTCGCGCCCACGGCCATCCGGATCCCGATCTCCCGCGTTCGCTCGATCACGCTGACCAGCATGATGTTCATCACGCCGATCCCGCCGATCAGCAGCGACACCGCCGCCACCACCGCGAGCAGGGTCGCGATCCGCTCGGTGGAGTCCTTCTGGCCCTGCGCGAACTCGGCGGGGTTGCGGATGCGAAAGTCATCCTCGTCGGCGCCGCCGAGCTTGTGCCGCTCGCGCATCATCGCGGTGACCTTGGCGATCGTGGCCTCGGCCTGACCCTCCTCGGTCATCGAGATCAGCACCTCGCCCTTCAGGTACTTCGCGAGCCCCTTGTCGAGCTTCTGCTGGTAGGTCTTGAGCGGGATGATGATGATGTCATCGTTGTCGCCGCGCGGCCCCTGACCCTTGGTCGCGAGCACGCCGACCACCTCGAATGGCTGACCGTTGATCCGGATCGGTTGACCGATCGGCGTCGCGTTGGGGAACAGCTGGGTCGCTACGGTCTGGCCGATGACGGCGATCTTTGCGGTGCTGTTGCCGGTGTCCTCGTCGAACACGCTGCCCTGGGTCGCCGCCCAGTTGCGGATCTGGAACCACACCGCGGTCGTGCCGGTGACCGAGGTGTTCCAGTTGGCCTCCTCCGAGGCGACCTGCGTGCGGATCGCCATCGTCGGCGCGACCCACTTGATCGTCGAGATCTCGCCGGACTGCAGCGCGGTGACATCCTCCCAGGTCAGCGACTGCCGCGAACCGGCGCCGCCGGAGGCGCCCGACGTGCGTTGCGCGCCGCCGCTGAGCACCAGCACGTTGGTGCCGAGGCTGTCGAACACCTCCTTCACCGAGACCTGCGCGCCCTGTCCACCGGCGACCATCGCGATCACCGCGCCGATGCCGAACACGATGCCGAGCATCGTCAGCATCGTGCGGACCCGGTTGCGCCACAGCGCGCGGACCGCGAGCTTGAACGTCGTGAAGATGTTCATGACGCCTGCTCCGCGTTGCGCGCGAGCATGCGGTCGGCCTCCTCGCGCTCCGCGGTGACCCGAGCGAGTGCCGCGGCGGCATCGATCGGCGTCTGCGTGCGGTCATCGATCACGAGGCCGTCGCGCAGCGTGATCACGCGACCCGCGTAGGCGGCGATGTCGGGCTCGTGGGTCACGAGGATCAACGTCTTGCCCTGCGCCATCAGGCTCTGCAGGATCCCCATCACCTCGTACGAGGTCCGGGTATCGAGTGCGCCGGTGGGCTCGTCGGCCATGATGATCGGCGCATCGCCCACGAGCGCGCGCGCGATCGCCACGCGCTGCTGCTGGCCACCGGAGAGCTGGTTCGGGTGGTGATCCTCGCGGCCATTCAAACTCACCTGTGCGAGCGCCGCCATCGCGCGCTTGTGACGCTCGCGCGCCGACACGCCCTGATACAGCAGCGGCATCTCGACGTTCTCGAGGGCCGACGTTCGCGACAGCAGGTTGAAGCTCTGGAACACGAAGCCGATCATCTTGCCGCGGATGTCGGCGAGCTCGGACTTCGACATGCCGCTGACGTTCTTGCCATTGATCTTGTAAGTGCCCTTGGTCGGCTGATCGAGGCAGCCCATGATGTTCATCATCGTGGACTTGCCGGAGCCCGACGTGCCCATGATCGCGATCGAGGAGCCAGCTTCGATCGTCAGATCGACGCCGCGCAGCGCGTGGACGAGGTTGTCGCCCATCACGTAGGTGCGCGAGACACCCTTCATCTCGATCAGAACCGGCATCAGAAGGCTCCGGTCTTCCTCGGTGGTGCGACCACGCCCTGGATCTCGGTGACCAGCAGGTCGCCCGGCTCGAGCTCGCCCTCGAGCATCTGGGTCACCGAGCCATCGGTGAGGCCTGGCTTGACGAGGACCATCTGCGGCTTGCCATCGACGAGCCTCCACAGTGGCTTCTTGTCGCCGAACCGGCCCCCGCCGCCGCCCGCGCCATCCGCCCCGCCCTCGAAACGACGTCCGCTACCCGAGCCGCCGGAGCCCGAGCCACGACGACCACTGCCGCCGCCGCTCTCACCGCGCATCGCCTGCAGCTGCTCGCGCGTCGGCTTCAACCGCAGCGCCGCGTTCGGGATCTTGATCGCATCGGCGACCTGCTGGAGCACGAACGTGACGTTCGCGGTCATGCCGGGGCGCAGCCCCTTATCGACGTTGTCGACATCGATCACCGCGTCATAGGTGACGACGCCGGAGGTGGTGGTCGGCGCGTTGCGGACCTGCCGGACCACGCCCTCGAACGTCTTGCCGGGAAACGCGTCCACGGTGAACTGCGCCTTCATGCCCTCGGTGAGCCGGCCGACATCGGCCTCCGCCACCGCGGTATCGATCTGCATGCGCGCGAGATCCTCGGCGATCGTGAACAACACCGGCGCCGACAGCGAGGCCGCAACGGTCTGACCGACATCGACCGCGCGCGACA
Organism: Myxococcales bacterium; assembly: GCA_043753855.1. Lineage (GTDB taxonomy): Bacteria > Myxococcota_A > Polyangia > Haliangiales > Haliangiaceae > JABFXX01. The sequence continues at coordinate 5,370 of JAYUVX010000378.1, forward strand.
GCACCACGCCATCGACCGGCGAGACGATCGTCGCGTAGGACAGGTTGAGCTTCGCCTGCGCGAGGTTCGCGGCGGCCTGCGCGTAGGACGCCTTGGCCGCGAGCACGGCGGCGCGCGAGGTGTCGTACGCGACCTGGGCGGTTTCGACCGTGGCGCCGGCGACGAGCTGCTGCTCCTGCAGCGTCTTCTGGCGCTTGTACTGCCGATCCGTGTCGGCGACCGCCACCTGCGCCTTGTTCACGTTGGCGGAGGCCAGCGCGAGGCTCGCGGACGCCTGATCGACCTGTGAGTTGAGGACCTGCGAATCGAGCTTCGCGATGATCTGGCCCTTGGTGACCTTGTCGTTGAAGTCGGCGTGCAGCTCGACGACGCGGCCCGAGACCTGCGCACCGACCTGCACGGTGCCGCGCGCCGACAGCGTGCCGTTCGCGGTCACCTGCGCGGCGATGTTGCCCTTGCCGACGGTCACCGTGGTGTAGGTGATCGGCGTCGAGCTCTTCGCCCACGGCTGCTTGATGATCAGGAACGCCGCTCCGCCGGCGATCAGCGCGAGGAGGATGATCCGAGGGATCCAGCGCTTGATGTTCACAGTGCCCAACGTGATACCTCGCTCTGTCGCGTACGTTGCTCGCGCATTGCAGATGGTTGCATGTGGTTCTCGGGTACTCAGGCGGCCCGATCCCGGAGCGGGACCTCGAGGCGTGCCGTGGTGCCTTGGCCGGGCTGTGAGGTCAGCGTCAGGTCCCCGCCGTGGACCCGCGCAATTCGCCGCGCCAGGGCAAGGCCGAGCCCGACGCCACCGGTCTTGCGGGTGCGGCTGCCGTCGGCGCGCCAGAACGGGGTGAATGCGCGGGTCAGCTCCTCCGCTGACATCCCGATCCCGCGATCGGTGATCTCGAACGCGACGCACGACCCGTTCGGCACGACCGCGAGTGTCACCGGGCTTTCGGGCTCGGAGTACTTCGCGGCGTTGTCGAGCAAGTTGTCGAGTGCGCGGCGCAGCAGCACCGGATCGCACTCGATCGCGCGGTCGCCACCTGCGGTCGTCGGCTCCAGCTTGCGGGTCGGGTGGCGCGTGGTGAACACGTCGATCGCGCGCGCGGTCAGATCTCCGAGGTTCATCGGCTGGCGCGTGATCGGGACATCCGTGCGTGCGCGCAGCTCGCGGGTGACCTCGATGCCGTCGCGGCCCGGCAGCATTAGATCGAGCACCAGGCAGTCGTACTGCCGGCGTAGCGCCTCGGCCTGGCCCTCAAGGCCGTCACGCGCCACCGTCACCACCACGCCGTGACTCTCCAGGTAGCGTGCGGTCAGCTGCGCCAGGCGCTCGTCGTCCTCGACGAGGAGCACCTTGATCGTGGGCTGTGCAGCAGGATCGGTCACGACACCACCATACTCCGGGCAGCCCTGGGCGACCCCGGGCTTCATACTTCGCAACCCTGCGTCAGCTGCGGGCGAGCAGCGTCGCGAGGGTGTGCTCGAGTGCCTCGATCCGGAACGGCTTCGGCAGGTACGCGTCCGCATGGATCGCACCGCGTCGTTCTCGATCGTAGCCGGTGCACAGGACGATCGGCAGGGTCGGCCGCCGAGCCCGAAGGGCGCTGACCACGTCCGCACCGCTCATCCGCGGCATCGTCAGATCGACGAGGACCACATCGATGGTCTGGTGCTCGACCAGCGCGAGGCCGAGCACCCCATCCGCGGCGGTCACCGCGGAGTAGCCGAGGTCTTCGACCATGCGTGCGACGACGTCGCGCACCAGCTCCTCGTCGTCGATCACCAGGACCGTGCGGCGGGCGGGCTTCACGGCCGGCGTCGGCCGCTCGGCCTCGGTGGCCGCGGGCCACAGCACCTGGAACGTGGATCCCTCGCCGAGCGTGGTCTGCAGGCGGAGCCCGCCGGCATGGGAGCGCACGATGCCGAGCAGTGCAGCGAGGCCGAGACCATGGCCGGTGGGCTTGGTGGTGAAGAACGGATCGAAGATCCGTCGTCGGCTCTCGAGGCTCATGCCGCAGCCATCGTCCTTCACCTCGAGCAGGACGAAGGCACCTGGCGCTGCGGTGAGCACGTCGTCGGGATGCGGCGTTCCATCGACGCGAATCGCGCGCGCGGTGATCTGGATCGTTCCGCCCTGGTCGCCGAGCGCATCGCGGGCGTTGACGAGGAGGTTGAGCATGACCTGGCGAAACTGACAGGCATCGCCGCGGATCTGAAGATCGGCGGGGATGTCGAGCGAGGCAACGGCGTTCGGCGGCATGCGCGACGCGGAGATCCGCAGCAGCTCCGCCACGATCGGCCCGGGCTCCACACGGGCCGTGGACACGCAGCCGCGACCGGCATACGCGAGCAGCTGATCGGTGAGCTCCGCGGCCCGAAGCCCGGCGCTGCGCACGTTCTCGAGGGAGGCGCGGCCGGGCGCACCGGCGGGAACGTCGCGCAGGCCGAGATCGGCGTTACCGAGGATCGCGACCAGCAGGTTGTTGAAGTCGTGTGCCAGACCGCCGGCGAGCACGCCGAGGCTCTCGGCGCGCTGCGCATCGACCATCCGGCGCTCGAGCTCGCGCTGTGACGTGACATCGACCGCGGTACCGATCGCGCCGACGATCCTTCCATCCAGGCGGTACGGGCAGATCGTGTTCGCGAGCTGGCGGCCGCGATATTCCGTGACGTACGTGGTGGTCTCACCCTCGAGTGCGCGGCGGTGGGCTTCGATCGGATCCATCGATCCAGGCTCGAGGCGATGGGCCTCGTACAGCGTGGTGCCGAGGTAGCGATCCGGTGCGTACCCGAGGACCTCCATGATCGGTCCGCCGGTGCGCTGGATCCGCAGATCGTGATCGACGAGCCAGTACACGGCGCTGACCTGGCGCACCACCATATCGAGCGTGGTGGCCGTGCGCTCGAGCTCGGCGTTCGTCGCTTCCACCCCGGTGACGTCGAGGACCGAGCCCTCGAAGGAGACGTGATCGCCCGCGACGACGACGTGGCAGAACAGCCTGACGCTGAGCCGGCGCCCCTCGCGGGTCTTCCAGTGGACCAGCGCGCCATCGACGATCCCGCGGCCGCGGTACTTCGCGATCATCTCCATGCGTTGCGCGGCGTCGACGTAGATGTCGTCGCTGAGGTTCGCTGCGAGCAGACACTCCGCGGACTCGTAGCCGAGCAGATCGACGAGCGCGCGATTGACGAGCAGGAACTTCCCTTGCTCGGTCGACCGGTACATGCCGATCGGCGACCGCTCGAACAGCTGGCTCAGTGCGCGATCGCTGGGAGATGACAAGATCGCCATCTTACATCAGCAGCGCGCCTTCGATCTCCTCGAAGGCACCGGCGCGCCAGCGCGTGAGAGGGCTTCGGCCTTTCAACAGATTGTCGGTCTCGACGAGCACCGCCGCCAGGTCGACGAGCCAGCACTTCGGATCGGCCTCCGATGGCCGTCCCTCGTCCTCGGGGACCTCGGTCGGCGGCATCCAGGCGACCATCTTCAGCGTGTCGCCGGCGATCAGCGCGCGAACGGCCACGTTGCCGAGCCGGCTGCCGAGCAAGCGATCGAACGCCGACGGTCGGCCGCCGCGGACCACGTGACCGAGCACGGTGACGCGGGTCTCGATCCCGCTGGGATCGGCATTCGGGGAGCTGTCGCGCAGACGCTTGTCGACCTCGGCCTTGAGCTTGTCGGTGGAGATCGCGACGCCTTCAGCCTTGATGATGATCACGCGGCGCGACTTCCGGGCGCGCGCGCGAACGGTGAGCACGGTCTTGACCACCTGCTCGACGATCGCTTGCTCGGGCTTGCCGGACTCGGGGAACAGCGCCAGATCCGCGCCCACCGCGATCGCGGACGTCATCGCGAGGTATCCGCAGTCGCGGCCCATGACCTCGATGATGAACGTCCGGTCGTGGGCGGTGGCGGTATCGGCGATCTTGTCGACTGCCTCGACAATCGTGTTCATCGCGGTGTCGACGCCGATCGACATGCCGGTGAAGCCAAGGTCGTTATCGATCGAGGCGGGAATCCCGATCACGTTGAGGTGCTGGGTGCCGAGCTCTCGTGGATCGCAGAGGTGCATCGCGCCGGTCAGCGAGCCGTTGCCGCCGATGACGATCAGGCCGTCGACGCCGCGGCTCGCGAGAATGCCGCGTGCCTTGTCGCGGACCTCGCGCATGTGAAACTCCCTGCACCGCGCCGAGCCGAGCACGGTGCCGCCATCTCGGAGGATCTGGGAGACATCGTTCGGCATCAGCGGGACAAACTCGTCCTCGAGCAGGCCCTTGTAGCCGCGCTCGATGCCGACGATGTCCGCGCCTGCCGCACGCCCGACGAGGGCCGCGGCACGGATCGCCGCGTTCATGCCGGGGGCGTCGCCGCCGCTCGTGAGGACGCCGATGCGCTTCGATCCTGCCATGGAGGTGAATGTAAGCTGGATCCGACGACGTCTGCAGTTTGCGAGCGACGCGTTCGCGACTAAGCTATTCCGGTGCTTCGGCCGGTGATTCGGACTGAACGGCGCGGAGCCGTTTCTACGGTGATCCTCGATCGGCGCGCGCATCGAAACGCGGTCGATCGCGAGACCGCCCAGCAGCTCGCCGACGCGTTCCGCAGGTTCGATGCGGATCCCGAGCAGCGCGTGGCGGTGCTGCATGGCGATCACGGGACGTTCTGCGCCGGCGCCGATCTCAAGGCGTTTGCTGCGGGCACCCCGAACCGCATCGCGCCGGATGGTGACGGACCGATGGGGCCCTCGCGGATGCTGCTGAGCAAGCCGGTGATCGCGGCGATCTCCGGTCACGCCGTGGCGGGCGGGCTCGAGCTCGCGGTGTGGTGTGACCTTCGGGTCGCCGAGGAGGATGCGATCCTCGGCGTGTTCTGCCGCCGGTTCGGCGTGCCACTGATCGATGGGGGAACGATCCGGCTGCCGCGGCTGATCGGATTGTCGCGTGCGCTCGACTTGATCTTGACCGGCCGCGCGGTCACCGCCGCAGAGGCGCTATCGATTGGGCTCGTCAACCGCGTGGTGCCGAACGGACAGGGGCTCGCAGCCGCGCAGGAGCTCGCGGAGCAGCTCGCGGAGCTACCGCAGGCCGCCCTGCGCGCCGACCGGATGAGCGCCTATCTGCAGCACGATCTCGATCTCGATGCGGCGCTCGCGAACGAGCTCGAGCTGGGCTCCGCGGCGCTCGCGGAGGCGACGGTGGGTGCAACTCGATTCGCAGGTGGCGCTGGCCGTCACGGGAGCAAGGCGTGAACAGCATCGTCCTCGGACTCCTGCTTGCCGTGTCGAGCAGCGGCTGCATCGTGAAGCGCCTGAACAACGATCACCTCACCGGAACCTGCGATGGCGCCTGCGCACACTACATCGAGTGCAAGCCCGGCCATCCCGAAGCGGATCGCTCGCGCTGCACGCAGGAGTGCCCGCAGGTGTTCAGCGACCGCGACTCGATCATGGGCTACGAGAGCCTCGCCTGTCCCGACGCCGTCGAGTACGTTGATGGCACTGCGAAGCGGACCGCCGGTACCAGCGACCTGCGCTGAGGTGGCATGATGCCACCTGGTGGCGGACGCGCAGGAGACAACGCTCGACGGAACGCTCGACCGCGTCGTGTTCAAGAACGACGAGTCGAGCTTCACCGTCGCCAGGTTCCAGACCGCGGGTCAGCTCCCGGTGACCATCGTCGGTGAGCTGGTCGGCGTCACCGAGGGGTTGCCGCTGCGGCTGCGCGGCCAATGGATCGAGGACAAGAAGTTCGGCAAGCAGTTCAAGGTCACGAGCTACCAGCTGCGCTCGCCCGAGACGCTGATCGGTATCGAGCGGTTCCTCGGCGCCGCCGGGATCCAGGGCATCGGAGCCGAGATGGCGAAGCGCCTGGTCAAGAAGTTCGGCATGGACACGCTCGAGATCATCGCTCGCCAGCCCGAACGGCTGACCGAGGTCGTGGGGATCGGAACGTCGCGCGCTCGCCAGCTCTCGGCGGCGTTCGCCGAGCAGCGCCAGATGCAGGACGTGATGGTGTTCCTCCACGGCATCGGAGTCGCGCCGTCGCTCGCGCCGCGGATCATCAAGCGCTATGGCAAGGATGCGATCAACATCGTGCGCGCCAATCCGTATCGCCTCGCGCACGAGGTTCGCGGCATCGGGTTTCGCACCGCCGATGCGTACGCGCAGAAGCTCGGCCTCGCACGCGATGCGCCGGAGCGGATCGAGGCCGGCATCCTCTATGCACTCGAGACCGCGGCGGATGACGGTCACATGCACCTGCCCGACGAGACGCTGCTCGCGCAGACCGCGGAGCTGCTCGGCATCGACCTGTCGCTGATCCCACCGCGGCTCGGCGCGCTCGAGCAGCGCGGCCTGGTGATCCGCGAGTCGCTCGGAGATCGCGGTCCATGCAGCGAGCTGCCGTGGGCCTACGAGGCCGAGTCCGAGGCCGCGACCCGGCTCGCCGAGCTGATCAAGACGCCCTCGCGCGGGTCATCGCTCGACGTCCACGCCGCGATCCACGCGTTCGAGGCGGTGACCAACGTGCAGCTCGCCGCGCAGCAGCGACGCGCGGTCGAGGCGGCGCTGGTCGACAAGTGCGTGGTGATCACCGGCGGCCCGGGAGTGGGCAAGACCACGATCGTCAAGGCGATCGTTCACCTCGCCATGCTCACGAAGCGGAAGGTCGCCCTCGCGGCACCCACCGGGCGTGCGGCGAAGCGGCTCGGCGAAGCCACCGCGCACGAGGCGATGACCATCCATCGGTTGCTCGAGTACCAGCCGCACGAGAACGGCTTCGCCCGCAAGCCGGAGAATCCGCTCGATGTCGACCTGCTCGTGATCGACGAGACCTCGATGGTCGATGCGCAGCTGTTTCGCGCGGTGATGGCGGCGCTGCGGCCCGGGTCGCAGCTCGTGCTCGTCGGCGATGTCGATCAGCTGCCCTCGGTGGGCGCCGGCTCGGTGCTCGCGGATGTGATCGCGTCGAACGCTGCCGTAGTGATCCGGCTGACCGAGATCTTTCGCCAGGCCGCCGCGAGCAAGATCGTCGTGTCGGCCCACCGCATCAACCAGGGCGAGCTGCCCGATCTCGACACGCCCGCCGGCGCGCAGACCGACTTCTTCTTCATCGGTCGCGATGATCCGGAGGCCGCGCGCGCGACGATCATCGAGCTGATCTCCGAGCGAATCCCGACCCGGTTCGGCTTCGATCCGGTCACCGAGGTCCAGGTCCTCGCACCGATGCATCGCGGCGAGCTCGGCACTGGCGCACTCAACGCCGCGCTGCAGGACAAGCTCAATCCACCGGTCGAGGGTGCGCTGGAGCTCGCACGCGGCGATCGCGTGTTTCGTCGCGGCGACAAAGTGATGCAGTTGAAGAACGACTACGACAAGAACGTGTTCAATGGCGACATCGGCGTGATCGCCGGCATCGATAGCGAGAAGCAGTTGCGCGTCGAGTTCGACGGCAAGATCGCGAGCTACGAGCGCCAGGAGCTCGATCAGCTGATCCACGCCTATGCGGTGAGCATCCACAAGAGCCAGGGCTCGGAGTACCCCGCGGTGGTCATCCCGCTCGGCACGCAGCACTTCATGATGCTGCAGCGCTCGCTGCTCTACACGGCGGTGACGCGCGGCAAGCGGCTCGTCGTCATCGTCGGCAGCAAGCGCGCCGTGCAGCTTGCCGTGCGCAACGCCGATGCGCGCCAGCGGTTCACCTGGCTGGCCGAGCGCGTGCGGGCGGCCGTCGCCTGACCGCAGCCATCACTCGGTATGTCAGCCACCTACCGCGACGTGCGACGCCGCTCGATCGCTGTGAGGCCGCGTTGCGCGCTGTCACGAACCTTCGGAACGCGGTCGGTGACGGCGCTACGGAACAAGCGCTCCGCTGCATCGAGCTCCCCGGCATCGTAGAGCTCCCAGCCCAGGAGGGCGGAGGCCTCTGCCGCGCGCGCCGACGTCGGAAATCGCGCGAGGAACCGCGCTAGCGAGTCACGCGCGATCCGCGCCTGCCCGGCACGCCTGGCTGCGACGCCGCTCCAGAAGCATGCATCCTCACCAAATGCTTCCTGCTGCGCCGCACCGCACGCCGCGCTGAATGACTTCATCGCCTCTATAGACCTTCCAGCGCGCAGCGCAGACCAGCCCGCGCGGAAGTCGAGCTCGCCGGGTTTGGCACTCAGAGGTGGGGTTGGGGCTGCGGTCACTTGCGTCGTGATTGCCGCTGGTGATGGCTCCGATCGCGGCGCATTCGAGCGTTTGGGCCTCGTGACGCGGGGCGCGGGGGCGGATGGATTGGCGGGTGCGGCAGCAGCGATGATGCTGACGGGCGTGGGAGCCGCCGGCAGGGCCGCAGTTTGCGCGCGAGCCCAGTGCATGCCGGAGTCGAGTCTGATCGGCGGCTGCCCCGGCTGTCGAAGCTCGATCGACCCGCGGTCGACGACGATCGAGGTGAGCGTGCCATGCGACGACTCCACCATGAACTGCGTCGCCCGGACCTCGATCTCGGAGTCGCGAATACGGATCCGGAATCGCTCGCCCGCAGCAAGCTCCGCGACGTGAACCGAGATCTTGCCGTCGCTCAGGTTCACCACGTAGTCTGGCCAGTCGCTCGTGCGCTCGAACGTCGACGGCGTGAGCGATGCGATGCTGACCTTCTGCTCGGTGGGCTCCGTTCCGGAACCTGGGCGCATCGCGAGCCAGATGATCAATGCCGCTGCCGCAGACAACGCGATCGAGATTCCTGCCAACCACGGCCACACCCCTTGACGCGGACGTTGTCCAACTGACGGCCGTGCAGCGAGCAACCGGGTGCGCATCTGCTCCGCGCGATCGCTCGTCAGCGCCGGCGGCGCGCTCGATCGCGCGAGCGTATCGAGCTCGGTGTCGGTGGGAATCCACGCGGCCTTCACTTCTGCATCTCCTCAATGGCCTTGCGCAGGGCATCACGTGCATCGGATAGTCGTCGCCACAGACTCGCTTCGCGAATACCCAGGATCTGTGCGGCGTCCTTTCCAGGCATCTCTTCGAGCACGCACAGCACGTACGCCTCTTTCAGCGCGGGCGTCAGTGCTTCGACCGCAGTGGTGACCCAGCGCCGTTGCTGTTCCTGCGTCAGCGAATCGCCAGCAGACGGTTGGTCGCCAACCGGGACGGTGCCGAGTACCGTGGTGGCGGTGTTCCGGCGCTGTTCCCTGCGGAAATACGACCGCACGAGGTTCGCAGCGATGCCGAACAACCAGGTCTTGACGCTCGACGTCCCGCGGAAGCCGGGCGCCGAGCGATAGGCCTCGAGAAACGTGCTCTGCGCGAGATCGTCGACGTCAGCGCCACGCGCCATGCGCGCGATGAAGCGGAACACGTCGGCGTGGTAGCGATCGAACAGGGCACCGAAGGCAGCCTGGTCGTTCTCGGCAAGCGCCGAGATCAGTGCGCGATCCGACAGCTCCTCGACGGCGCCGCGGACCCGCCGGAACGGAATCAGCTTTCCGCCGCTCACTCCGCTCCGAGTCGTAGCCCAAGGGAGAACCGAACTGCGCTGCGCGAGCCATACGGAATGGCGCTCCGTACGAGGGCAGCGTCGCCTGAGAGAGCCGCATACAGGGAGACCCAGCGGCCGAGACGCCGCGTCGCTGCGACTTGCGCCCCCGCGCGCAACGCGTGACTGGTGAAGTCCATGTCGAATGGCAGCATGTGAACGTCGAGATGGTGCTCCGACAGCTGTTGTCGTCCCCATCCGAATGCGATCGATGGCGTCACGACGAACGACCCGAGTCGGCGGGGTCCCCCGAGCGTGGCAAGCGCCTGTAGCTCGCTGGTGTCGTGCTGGACGTCGCTGCTCGACCCAAGCGTGTTGGTATCGCGCGAGGCGCGGAGTAATGCCCCAGCACACACAGCCCCGATAGAAATGCATCCCGAGAGTGTTGCGCCCAGCCACAGCGAGCCGTCGTCTGCCACCGAAGACTCGGCAGTGGCGACGAGTCCTGATGTGACCGTACGCGGCAATCTGAAGCTCGTGATCGGAGCGGGCGTGTCGCTCGTGGTCGTCGGCTGCTCGAGCGCCGGAAGCGCGCCCTCTTCGGTCTCCTGTAACGTCCACGACTCGACGATCGTGGCGGCCGTCGTGACGTCCTGAACGTCGCGCCTTCCGATCCGGCCGAACGAGTCGGTGACCTCCAGATGAATCTGTTCCCCGCGCTGCTCCAGGCGGACCTTCGCAGCAGGGCAACCGGTCATCGCTGTTGTCGCGATCCCGCTTGCGATCAGGCGCTCCGTCAAGCGCAACACCAGCGAGGGTTCGCCGGAGGGCACGGCCGTGGGGCGACACTCCGCCCACGCGGTCCGGGCGCCTGCCAGGCACGACAGTGCTGCGAGCGCTTGGAGCGCACGTCCCATCAGATTCGAAGTTATCACGCAGCACCATGAGGGTTCGGTGGGTACTTCTATGAGTGGTCCGGGGCCGCCAAACCTTCGGAGGAGAAAGTGATGGCGCTAACCAGTTGGAGTGTCTGGAGTAATTTCGACCGAAGGTCTTGGCGCGACGGGCCACTCATCACCATGTCGGTCATTCGTTGGGCGCTGATTGCGATCGTCGTGTCGACTGGGTGTGTGCGCGTTGCGGCTCACCAGCGCGGGTACCTCGCCCAGCCCGTGATGAACCCCGAGGCGGCGCCGCTCGAGCAGAAGATCGATGCGCACGTCACCGAGTACCGCGAGGGATCGATCGGCGGCACGGGCGTTGGAGGCGGCGGTTGCGGCTGCAACTGATCATCGCTGCGCTCGCGCTATCGGCGGGCGCGGCGCAGGCCCAGATCGCTGACGAGGAGCCGGGCAAAGGCGACGTCAAAGGCTCGTTCGCAGTCTATGCCGATGATGACGAAACGTCGGTCGTGACGTCGGTCGTGGATGGCAGCGTTCGCATGCCGATCCCGGTGACCATCAACGCGCATGCGCTCGTCGATGTGGTGAGCTCGGCATCTGTCGATGTTGTCTCCGCGGCGACGAAGCGATTCGAGGAGAACCGCTTCGAGGAGGGGGTCTCGGCGCGAATCGGGGTCTCTCGGACCACGAAGGGCTCGATCGGCTACACCCATTCGGCAGAGAACGACTGGCAATCGCATGCGATGGAGCTCGGGTTGTCGCGCGACTTCGCGAACAACAACGCGAAGGTTTCGATCGGCTACGGCTTCACGCGGAACCATGTCGGTCGCGCCAAGGATCCGAACTTCGAGCGGATGCTCGACATTCACGGCGCGCAGGTCGGCCTGGCACAGGTCCTCGATCGACGCTCGTTGCTGACGGTGGCGTACACGCTCTCTTTCGCGAGCGGGTACCAGGGCAGTCCGTACCGGTTCATCACGACCATGGGCGGGTTCTCGGCACCGGAGTCGCCGCCGGCGGAGCGCTTGCGTCACGCGGTCACCGCGCGAGTGATGCGCATGCTCGATCGTTCGAACACGCTCGACGCGAGCTACCGGTTCTACCTCGATGACTGGGCCGTCTCCTCGCACACGGTGGAGCTCGCGTTCACGCGAAGCCTGACCGACTGTCTGTTCTTGCGGCTGCGTACACGCGGGTATCGGCAGGGCCGCGCCGCCTTCTATCGCGAGTCGTACGACATGCCCATGCGCTACATGACCGTCGACCGCGAGCTCTCCACGTTCTGGGACGCACTCGGCGGGATCAAGGTCGGCTACACGAGCGACGGCCTCGACGTTGACCTGAAGGTCGACGGCATCTACTACAAGTTCGCCGACTACGCGCGGCTCGCGGGCCGTGTGGCGCTGGTGACCAACCTTGGAGTGACGTGGCGATGGTGAAGCTCGTGCCACTCATCCTGCTCGCCGCCTGTGCAAGCGGCCTCGACGGTCCTGCGCCCGACGGAGCGCTCGACCGCGAGTACTTCCGCTGCAACGTGCAGCCAATTCTCGCCGCACGCTGTTCGTATCCCGCGTGTCACGGCAGTGCGTTACGCCCGCTCACGCTGTTTGCAGCGGGGCGGATGCGGTACGAGGTCGGATGGGATCGGCCCAAGGAGCCGCTCACCGCGATCGAGCTCGACACGAACTTCGTCGTCGCGAGCGGATTCGCCTCGGCGGCGGGGACCGGGACTCCGCTCTTGCTCGCGAAGCCACTCGATACCAGCGCCGGTGGCTACTACCACCGCGGATCGGACCTGTATCGGCAGGGCGATGTGTTCATGACCAAGGATGATCGTGGCTACCAGCTTCTCGCGAGCTGGATCGCGGGGAGTACCGCGCAGGCAACCTGTCAGGCGACGACGGAGGTGGGACCATGAGAGCGATCCTGATCGGCTGCGTGTTGCTCGCTGCAAGCAGCACGGCGCAGGCATTTCATATACCGAGCGTGTTCGACGATGGCGTGCAAGAGGGAGGAGGGCACCGCGTCTACTTCACCGGCTCGCCGCGGCAGAAGGGCTACGACTGCGGCGTGTGTCATGTCGACGCGGCGAACACGATCACGGCACGGGTCGAGCTCTCGCCCGCCGCAGACGGCGGATACAAACCGGGGCAGCAATATCTGGTGACCGTGACGCTCGTCGGGGAGCACCGCGGGTTCGGCGCGGCGAGCAACCAGAACAGCTTCCTCGCGGAGGTCCTGGACGACGCGAATGTCTCGATAGGCTCGTTCATGACACCCGATCAGGACAAGGCTCGGCTGATCGACGACGGACAGGTGGTTGGCGGCGTCTCGACCGGCAAGGGGACCACCCGCTGGAAGTTCACCTGGACGGCACCGCCGACCGGTAGTGGCGTCGTGACCATGCACGTCGGTCTGGTCGATGGTGACGGTGCGGGGAGTACGACCGAGCTCACCGATCCGGGCGGCGATGACTGGGCGGTGACACGGCTCCGCATGTGCGAGGGCACGGTAGGCTGCGCAGACCGCCCGGTACAGGAGTCGACCGAATCGAAGGTCGCCGGCTGCGATGCCGGTGGAGACGCATCGCTGCTCGTCGGGCTGACGATCGTCGGTCTCGTGCTCGTCCGCCGGCGCCGTGCTGCGATGCTCGCGCTGTTGCTCGCTGGCTGTTTCGATCCAACGGGCAAGCAAGAGTGCGCCGACCGCATCTGTAGCCCGGGGGGTGGTGGTGGCACCACGGATGCGAGCACGTGCAGCGAGAGCTGGTCGTGCACCTCGTGGGAGGCGCCCCTCGGAGCGAACATGGCGACGCGGACGTGCATCGACAAGAACAGCCGCGGCACGGCGGAGTGCAAGCCGGCGACGGGGCCGGTAGCGCTGCCCGCGCTCGATATGGAGATGTTCAAGTGCGACATCCAGCCGATCTTGCAGCGCGACTGCTCGATGATGGGCTGTCACGGCACGGAGACCGGTCGTCCATTCCGCAACTACGCGCGCGGCCGGATGCGTAACGACGAGACGGTGAACCGCGTCCCGTCGTGTATTCCGGCCACGGGGCAGGTGAACCTCGCGATGGCAGCGAGCGGCACGATCATGTGCGAAGGCTGGCTGCCGCATACGCAGGCGGAGTGGAAGAAAAACTTCGATAGCGCGCGCTCGTTCATGCTCGGCGTCACGGATCCCGCCGACTCGTTGATGCTGCGGATGCCGACCGCCGGAGGACTGCCGCACATCGACATCAAGCTGTTCACCAGCAGCAACCCGAAGTACACGAAGATCAAGAACTGGCTCGGTGGCGCGCAGCGCGGCAGTACTTGCAACACGGGAAAGAACTGAGATGAAGCACGCCACGTCAGCCCTCGTCGCCGCGCTCATGTGGACTGCCACGCCTGCGTTCGCGTGGGATGGCCCCGACGCGTGGTATCGCGGCGCGGAGGCAGACAACCCTGGAAGCGGTGGAATCATGGGCACCGGTGGTGCTCACGATCACGGCATCACCTGCCGGGAGTGCCATACCGAGCGAAAGGACGAACCGTCGCTCGCGCTTCAGTTCGCATTCACCCCGGCACTGTCGTCCAGCAGCGGCATGTCCACCTACATTCCCGGCCAGCGCTACCGCGTGGCCGTGAACCTCGCCAATGCTGCGCTGGGGCCGCCATGCGGTGAGTACCTGACGCACACCGACGGATTTGGTGCTGCGTTCGAGGATGCGAACGGCGCAGCGGTCGGCATCCTCGAGACCGACTCCGGGGAGATTGCATCGAGCTGTCCGTCCACGGCACCGATATCCACCACGGCAGGCACGACCGGCCTCTACGGCGACTGCAAGGTAATTTTTGCGAAGGGCAAGGAGAACATCAGTGCCTGGACGTTTTACTGGACGGCGCCGGCGACCGGGACGGTACGGATGTTCTACGGCGGGGTGGATGGGGACTGCGACATGATGTCGAAGGGCGATGCGGTGGTGGTCGGAAGCATGACGCTGAAGAACCCGACGTTCGCACAGGCGTCGCCACCGGCGGGCTCGAATGGTTCGCGGTGGCAGCTCGCGTCGTCCGTGTCGGTCATCGCGATGCTCGGGGTTGCGATTCCTCTTCGTCGTCGCCGACGGCGGTAGTGCCCGGTCGAGCGCTGCATCGCGTAGATGCGGGTCATCGAGGGCCCGCAAGAACAAGTCACCTGACAGCGGCGGTCATGCGCCGACGACGAGGGCTACGACGTTGCGCGTTCGTATCCGCGGCCGCGCTCGACGTCGTCCAGCAGCTCGACCAGGCGCTGCACGCCTTCCTCGGGGAATGCGTTGTAGATGCTCGCGCGCAGGCCGCCGACCGAGCGATGGCCCTTGAGGCCGGAGAGGCCGCGCTGCTCCGCGAGCTCGAGCATCGTGGCCTCGAGCTCCTTGGTCGCGCCGCGGAACGTGATGTTCATGTTCGAGCGGCTCGCGGGCTGGGCGTGTCCGCGCCACGCCTTGCTCTGGTCGAGGAAGTCATAGAGCAGCTTCGCCTTGCGCGCGTTGCGCTCGCCGATCGCCTCGAGCCCACCCTGCGAGCGGATCCACGCCACGACTTCGCCGATGATGTACACGCCGAACGTGTTGGGCGTGTTGTGCATCGAGTGCTCCGCGGCATAGGTGCGGTACTGGGCGAGCGGCGGCAACTCGCGGGTGGCGCTCTCGAGGAAGTCCTTGCGCGCGATCACGAGGCTGATGCCGGAGGGCCCGAGGTTCTTCTGCGCGCCCGCATAGATCAGCGAGTGGCTCGCGAGATCGAACGGACGGCTGAAGATGTCACTCGAGGCATCGCAGACCAGCGGCCCCGGTGCCTGGGGAGGCGCCTGCCACTGTGTGCCGTAGATGGTCTCGTTGCTGGTGTAGTGGACGTAGCGAGGCAACGTCGAGAACGTGAGCTCCTGTGGAATCGCATCGAACGCGGGCGAGCTGCTGCACGCGATATGTACCGTGCCGACGCGGCGTGCTTCCTCGATCGCCTTGCTCGACCAGATGCCGGTATCGCAGTAGTCGGCGGTGTCCCCCTCGCCGAGGAAGTTCTGCGGAACCATCGCGAAGTGATGCGTGGCGCCGGCAGTGACGAACAAGATCGCGAACGAATCGTTGATGCCGCCGACCTCGCGGATCACCGCCTCGGTGCGCTCGAGCACCTTGCCGAACTCCTTGCCGCGGTGACTGTGCTCGAGGATGCCGATGCCCGACCCATCGAGATCGAGCAGCGCACCTTGCGCCTTGCGGAGGACTTCTTCGGGCAGCACAGCTGGGCCGGACGAGAAGTTCAGCTTGCGCGGCACAGCGTCAGCGCTTGGCTACATCTTCGAAGAAGAACACGGTGATCGCGATGCAGTGGAACGCCGCGTCAGAGGACTGGGTGACCACGATATCGGTGACCTTGATCTGCGAGTTGCGCTGCATCCAGTCCGATACCTTCTCGCCGAGCTGATCGCGATCGGCGATCATGGTGGCAGAGAACACCTTCACGCCGTTGAACTTTACGTCGCGCCGCAGCGTGAGCCGACCCGACTGGTTACCAACATTCGCGGACATCTGGGGGACCTATATCATGGGAGCGAAAGCACGTACCGGCAACGTCACTCCTCGTCGTCGAGAGCGCGGTCGAGTGCGTTGGCGAGCTTCTCGGCTTCCTGTGGTGACATCGAGGTCGGCGTGAACGCCTTCTCGGCGGTCTCCACGAGCGCCAGCATCCGGGCCTGCTCCACCGAGAGCCCCGACGAGTCGCTGGTGAACCACTCGTCGAGCTCCTCGGTGAGCCGCTTCTTCGGCGACCGGGCTTCCTCGCCCCGCGGCGCGATCCCCGCCGGGGGCGCGCCCTGACGGCGGTAGCTGATCGAACCGTAGGCCTGAGCGAGGTCTTTGCGCATCTCGCCCATGTTCAGGTAGCGCTTGTTCGGATCCTTCTGCATCGCCTTCAGGATCACGCCCTCGGCCATCTCGGTGATCTCGCGATGCGGCGCGAACTCGCGCGGCGAGGGCGGGTTGGTGTGGATGTGCATCGACAGCACCTCGCTCGACTGCGGTGCCTCGAATGGCGGGCGTCCGCACAGCATGTCGAACAGGATGACGCCGAGCGAGTAGACGTCGGCGCGGTGGTCAACATCTTCGCCACGCGCCGCCTCGGGCGACATGTACTCGGGCGTGCCGAACACCGCGCCCTGGACCGTCTCGGCCATCAGCTCGTCCTGGATCAGGACCTTCGCGATCCCGAAATCGAGGACCTTCACGAAGTCGTACGATTCCTCGCGCTCGGTGATCCAGGTCTGGTCCGGAGCCATGCGGACGAGGTCACGTCGGCCGGGCTTCTTCAGCAGCATGATGTTGTCGGGCTTGAGGTCGCGATGGATCACGCCCACGGCGTGCGCGGCCTCGAGCGCGAGCGCGATTTGGTTGGCGACGTTGAGCGCGCGGTGCAGCTCCACCGCCCCGTCCTTCTCGATCAGATCCTCGAGGCTCTTGCCCTCGAGGTACTCCATGACGAAGTACACCGGCCCGTCGGGCATCATCCCGAAGTCGGTGACATCGACGATGTTCGCGTGATTGATCGACGTGGCGGCGCGCGCCTCGCGAAGGAAGCGATGGATCGCCTCCTGATAGCGCGCGAACTGCGGATGCAGGACCTTCACCGCGACCGGTTTCTTGATGTAGACGTGCTCGCCCGCGTAGACGGTGCCCATGCCGCCGCGGCCGAGGATCTTGTCGAGCCGGTAGTTGCCGATCGACGTGCCGAGCCGCGCGATGTCTTCCTCCTCGACCAGCACGGACGAGTCATGCAGACAGAAGCGCTCTCCGTCCGGAAACCGCGTGAAGCATCGCGGGCAGACCTTCACGCGGCGACTACTTCCCCGCCCGGAACTGAACGAACAGCGACATGAACCGATTGTCGTAGAACTTCTGCCCCTCGGGCGGCTTCACGTTGAGGAACGTGAACTCGGCACCGATGTCGAGCTTCTGGCTCGGCGAGAACTGGACGCGGGCGGTCGCTGGAACGCGGAAGTTCCCCTTGTCGGTCTTGAAGTCGATGATCTGCAGCTGCGCGAAGATCACCACGGAGAGTGCGGGGATCGGGTTCGACGAGATGCCGAGCGATGGGTTCAGATCAGGCGTCCTGCTGTTGCCGGTCTTGAGCGTCTTGGTGGCGTCCTTGGGATCCATCACCGGTTTTCCGTCGACGCCGAGCAGGTCCTCCTGCGCGTTCACCAGGTCGAAGCTGATCAGCGTATCGAGCGCCACGATCGCGATCTCGGGCTTCGCGACGTAGCGGAACGGGAAGCCGAGGTCGATCGAGGCCTGTGTCTTGTGGGCCTTGTACTTTCCGCTCGGCTTGCCGGTGATCGGCACCGGAGGCATCTTGGACGTGTCGAGCTCGCACGCGTTGCCACCGAACTGGTCGCACAGGATCGCATCGGCCTGGCGGCCGAACCGGACCGCAGCGCGAATGTCGATCAGGTCGTAGGCGAGCGCGCCTTCGACGCCCGCGTACACTCCGAACTGCTTGAAGTTGTACGCGTTGGTGAATCCCGCGATTCCCATCACGTTGTCCTTGAACCCGTACTTGCCCTCGACCGAGAGCCCGAAGCTCTTGAACGCAGCTGCGGAGCTGAGGTCGAAGCCCACGCCGACCTTCGCCTGCAGGATGCCCTCGGTGATGGTGAGCGGACGGCTCAGCTCGCGGAGCGGGAAGGTCTTCAGCGAGTAGAGGCCGCCGGAGGTGACCGCGGGCTGGTCTTTGTCATCCTCCTGATCCTCGTCACCTGCATCGTCACCCTTGCCGGCGGCGGCGGCGTCTCCGCCGCCCTCATCGTCCCCGCCACCTCCCTCCTCATCGTCATCCCCCGCTGCATAGACGGCATGGTCGTGACCGTGCCATGCGACATAGCCGACGCTCATCATGAGCACCAGCGCGAGCCGTAGCCCGCGTGACTGCGAAAGCATCACCACCTCGCGGAAATGCTACCGCAATCCCCTGGCCACTGCTCGGATCCGGCACTGGAAATGCCTGCTTCCGAAACGCCGAAGGGCCCGTCCTGAGACGAGCCCTTCGAACACAAGCAAAGCTAGCTAAGACGACGAGCCGAAAGCTGTGAGTGACGCCGGGACCGTCCCAGCGTCAGGGCTCACTTCTTCTTGCCCTTCTTCGCTGCGCCCTTCTTGCCGCCGCCAGTCTTCTTGGCAGCTGCCTTCTTCGCGGGGGCCTTCTTCGCGGGGGCCTTCTTCGCGGCCGCCTTCTTGGGCGCCGCAGCCTTCGCGGTCTTCTTGCGCTTGCTGCCGCCGACCTGCCGCTCCTTGCGGGCGACGTCGCCGTCACCGTCGAGGTAGTAGAGGTACTTGCTGTAGTCCATCTCGATGCCAGCGTTGGCGACCTTCGCGGCCTTGCCCTTCGGCTGACCCGGCTTCTTGCGGGGCGTCGCCCACACATCGCCGCTCTTGATGTAGTACATCAGGTCGTTGTCACGCTTGATTCCCGTCTTCGCGATCTTCTCACCCATGATCTGAACCCTCCCTAAGGGTAATTGGGGTCGCGAACGTACAGCGGGCGTCTGACACCCGTCGATCCCAATCGTGGGAAATCGTCGTCGGAGAGCGAGCAGATCTCCGTCGAGGAATCCGTTCTGGCACCGGTCGGGCCCCGTTCCTCGTCGAGAATTGCCTGTGGATAACTCGTTTCTCGACGAGGATCACGAATGATCTAAATCCTCGTCGGGAAACGAGAATTCCTCGTCGGAGATCACCGGTCGCGCGCCGGTTTCCGACGAGGGATTGCGCGCTCGCAGACGAGGACCTGGCTCTCGGCGGACCCATCGAGGGGGCCCCAAAAAAAATCGCCATATCTCTCGGCGACCCGCAGTCCGGCATGGGCAACCAGCCCCTCGAGCTCCGCGGGGAAGTACTTCCGCTGGGTCAGCTTGACGATCCGCGAGGGTCCTTTGCCGTCCACCGGATCGTAGTAGATGCGGATCAGAGCGATCTGGTTGGCCGCGTCGTAGTCGTGGTTGGTCGAGTAGTAGGTGGCGCGGCCCGTCGACGGATCGGTGAACCGGGTCTTCGCCCAGCGCTTGTTCGGATCGCGCCCGAGCCAGGCGAGGTCGGGCAGCTGGACGTCGAACGCGAACACTCCGCCGGGCGCGAGGTGGACGGCCACCCGTCGCAGGCACGCGTCGAGCTCGCCGCGCGTGTAGAGGTGCTCCAGCACGTTGAACGCAGCGATGACGAGGGAGAACTTCGCCCCTGGGGCAGAGAACGTGCACAGCTCGCCGGGGGCCACGGTGATCCGCGAGCCCACCGAGGCCGGCAGCGTGGCCACCCGGGCGCGCAGCGCGCCCAGCATCGCGGGGGACTGATCGATCGCCACGACCTGATGACCGTCGCGAGCCAGCGGCACGGTGACCCGGCCCGAGCCCGCGCCGAGCTCGAGGATCCGCCCGGGACCGCCGAACCGCCGGGTGGCCAGCTCGCGATAGAACGTCACGTCGGCACGCCGCCGCCGGTACTCGTGGTCGTAGAGCGCGGCATCGGCGTAGTGCTCGCGAGACCCGGCATCGACGAGCTCCTCGACGAGCCTGGGATCGAGCTTGCGCGCCACTACCGTCGACGGCCGCCGCGGCGACGACGGCGGCGCTTGCGCGGGTTGTTCGGGTCGTCGTCGCCGGCGTCGTCATCGTCGTCCTTGCCGGTCGAGGTCACCGTGGGCGTCTCGCCGACCTCGTGGCCGGCGGCGCGCTCGAGCAGCTCGAACAGCAGGATCGCGTCATCGATCAGCTCGCGGCCGCCGGAGAGCTCGGCCTGGCCGCCTTTCTTCTTCGCGGCCTGCAGCTTGTTCTGCGCGAGCAGGATGTAGCGGAGCCGCTCGCTGTCGCGACGGGTGACGTGGAGCTGGACGATGATCGGGTGCGCGAGCTCCTGGATCGAGGTGTGGAGATCGGCCGCACGCACCTCGTCACCGCCGAACACGAAGGGCGCGAGCAGCGCACCGAATGCCACCGCATTCGAGGGATCTCGGCCGTCCTTGACCGCCTTGTCGATGCCGCTCAACGTCTCCCACGCGAGGTGGCGGCGCTTGACCAGGTCCGGTCCGCCGGGGACGAAGGACAGCCGGACCGGCGCGGCCGCGGCGGGGCGAGCGATCGGCTCGTCGGCCCACACCTTGTGCCAGGCCTCCTCCTCGGGATCGAGCTCCTCGTCCTCGTCCTCGTCACCGATCGCGAGGTCCTCTCCGACCTTGCCAGCCGAGGCCGCGGCGAGCCGCTCGAGCTCGTCCGGATCATCTGGGTCGTGCTCCGCCGGATCCTCGTCGACGTACTCGACGCGTGCGACCGTAGGGCGGGGCATGGTCAGCGTGGTGATCGCCGGGGCCACCGTGGGTGCGCCGGGCCCCTCGAGCAGCCCCGCGAGGTACGGCGAGAGCACCGCGAGCGAGCCGGTCTCGACCAGCAGCTCGAACGACCGGCGCGCCGCGCCACCGCGCATCAGCCGATGGATCTCCTCGAGCAGGCGCGGCGGAGCGCACTTGCTGATCTCGCCCCGCCAGCGGAGCAGCGCGCGCCAGGTCGCCGGCTCGAAGCCAAAGTCGAGGCGCGCGGCGAACTTGAGCGCGCGCAGCATGCGGACCGGGTCCTCCTGGAACCGCACCTCGGGATCGCCGATCGTGCGCATCAACTTTGCATCGAGGTCCGCCAGCCCTCCGACGTGGTCGATGACCTCCTCGCGCTCGACATCGTAGAACAGCCCGTTGATCGTGAAGTCGCGGCGGCGCGCGTCCTCGGTCTCGGTTCCGAACACGTTGTCGCGGCGGATCAGCAGGTCGTGCTCGTCCTCCTCGCGAGGGTTCGCGCGGAACGTCGACGTCTCGATGATCTTCGAGCCGAAGAATACGTGCGCGAGCCGGAACCGGCGACCGATGATCCGCGAGTTGCGGAACGTCGCCTTGATCTCGTTGGGCGTGGCGCTGGTGGCGACGTCCCAGTCCTTCGGTGTGCGAGCGACCAGCAGGTCGCGGACGCATCCGCCGACGAGGTACGCCTTGAATCCAGCGCGGGTCAGCTTGCGGACCACGCGATCCGCATCCGGATCGATGGCAGCGCGATCGAGCGAGGGCACGGCGGAATCAGCCGTACCACGCACCATGAATTCGGGGCAAGTACGCGAACCCTTTACAGTGTTTAGTGAGTCGCCGAGGATCCCCACGCAACTACCCCGCGAGGGACTGTTCAGGGCGCCAACATGGTCGATGGATCGCTGTGAGACCCACCTTGCCGGCTACCACCGCCCACATCGCGTTCGACAACATCCCCGTGGCCGCCCTCATCCTCGAAGCCAACGGGTGGGTGATCCGCGCCAACGCGGCCGCCGTGCGGATGTTCGGCAAGCCGGAGAGCGAGCTGGCGGGTCGCGCGCTCACCGAGCTCGTGATCAACGATGCAGAGCTCGCGAACGTCCTCGAGTCCTCGCGCCAGCTCGGCGAGCGCGTTCACGAGCTCGAGTTCCTGAGCGACGGCCGGTCGCGCACGGCCGAGTGCGTGATCTCGGCGGTCGAGGCCAACGGCCAGTTCAAGCTTCATCTGTTCGCGATCGACATCACCGTCCGCAAGCAGGCCGAGGCCGCGGCCCGCGCTCGCGCTGCGGCCGAGGAGAAGTCGGCGGAGCAGCAGCGACTCGAGAGCGTGGGCCTGATCGCGGGTGGCATCGCACACGACTTTAACAACCTGCTCGTCGGCGTGCTCGCCGAATCCAGTGCGGCCGGCGAGGAGCCCGGTCTCGGCGAAGGCACGCGCGATGCGCTGCGCCGGATCGAGGCCGCCGCGCATCGGATGGCACACCTGACCCGGCAGATGCTCGCGTACGCCGGCCGGGGCCGGTTCGTGATGCAGCGCCTGGATCCCGACGAGCTGCTGGGTGAGGTCACCGGGTCCCTGACCCGGATGGTCGGCGGCACCACCAAGCTGATCGTCACGCGCGGTGCCGGTTCAGTCGCGGTCGATGCCGATCGCGGCCTGCTGCGGCAGGTGGTATCGAATCTGCTGGCCAACGCCTCCGAGGCGGGTGGCACCGAGATCTCGCTGACCAGCCGCGTCGCGCTGCACAACAGCGAACCGTGCTGGCAGCTCACGGTGGCCGATAACGGCTGCGGCATGGCGCCGCAGACCCTCGCCAGGATCTTCGAGCCATTCTTCTCGACGCGCTCCGAGCGCCGCGGGCTCGGGCTGTCGGCGGTACACGGCATCGTCCGCCGGCTCGGCGGTGACATCGAGGTCGACTCGACTCCCGGCCAGGGCGCGCGCTTCGTGGTGCGGCTGCCGATCATCGCCGGCGCCCAGGTCGAGCGTCGCCGGGAGAGGTCGCCCGATCCGCCCGCCGCGAAGCTCGCCGGTCTCCGCGTGCTGGTTGCCGACGACGAGCCGTCGGTGCGCGCCACCGTGCGGCGATTGTTCGAGCGCCGTGGTGCCGCGGTGACGCTCGCGACCGACGGCGCCGATGCCGAGAACCGCCTCGGAGCCGAGGTGTTCGGGCTGATCGTCCTCGATGTCGCGATGCCCGGCCGCAGTGGCTACGAGGTCCTCGCCACGGCTCGCGCGCGGCATCCCGGCTGTCCGATCATCCTGATGTCAGGCTACTCGGAGCGCAAGCGCGGCGAGGGCGGGGACGAGGAGCCCGATGCGTTCCTCGAGAAGCCGTTCACCGCCCGCGCGCTCGACGACGCGATCGACAAGGTGATGCGGTGAGCTACCGCGACCGCAGCCAGATCTTGCCCCACGGATCAAAGAACTGCGGGGTATCGGCATCAAGGTGGAGCTCGCTCTCGCCCATCAGCGGTTCATAGCCCTTGGCGATCACCATGACGGTGTAGGTGCCAGGCACCGGCACTGGCTGCTTCAGCTGGACCTCGCCCTGCGCGTTCGATCGGCCCCACGACAGGACCTGATCATCGAGCCGGTTGACATCGACCTGCTTGGCCTTGACGCCCGGGCGCAGGATCATCACGAGCGCATCGCGCACCGGAGCTTCGCTCGCGGCATCGAGCACCTTCGACGAGATCCGCACGCCCTCTGCGGGAGCCTCGACGGCGGAGGGCTCGAGATCGCAGTCGGTGTGGTTGTCGCGCGGCGTCCAGCCCACGGTTGCGATCGCGAGCAAGCAGCTCGCCGTGGACAGCGGGCGCACGAGCCCGATCTGCGAGGTCTCCACGACACCTCCCGAGGGCGTGGTCCGCGTGCGGAACGCCGCCGCGATCCCGACGAGCCGCCCGCGATCATCGACGACCGGGCCGCCCGAGTTACCGTGGGTGATCGAGGCGTCGGTCTTGATGAAGTCCTTCCCGGCGGCGCCATCCTCGCCGGTAAAGCCCTCGACCTGTCCCTCCGAGAGCGTCAGCCCACCGCCGCCGACATCGGGATAGCCGAGGACCCACAGCCGTTGACCCATGCGAATATCCGCGGCGCGGGCCTCGAGCAGCGTGGCCCACACCGTGCCGTTGGTCGGGATCCACGCGCGACCATCGAGATCCATGTCGCACTTGATCAGCGCGAGATCGAGATCGCGCTGGAGCTTGCTGCGAGCGGGACGTCCGGCGCACCACAGCTGCGGCGCGTGGTCGGGCTCGCTGAACCGGCCGATCACGAACACGTCGTGGAGCCGGCCGTCCTTGTCATGGATCACGTGATAGTTGGTGAGGATCGATCCATCGGGACCGACGATCACCCCCGAGCCGCCGCCGCGTGGCTTGAGCCGGCCGTCGACGAGATCGGCGGCGACCACCATCACCGTCGAGCCGAACGCGCGTGCGACCGCGTTGGGATATGTGCGCTGCGACAGCATGCGGGTCTGCGGCACCAGCGGCAGCCCGGTCTGTGTGGGCACCCGCAGGCTGGGAGCGACCACGTCCTCGATCCGGCCGAGCTCGGCGGGCGAGCCGTACATCGTGATCTGGTAGATCTGATCGCGATCGATCGTGGCGTACTCGATCGCGGAGTCGACGCGCGGCACGTCACCCTTCTGCGCGACGTGGGCATAGCGGAACGCGGTGCGCAGCCAGTCGTGGCCGGCGATCGAGCGCACGCTGCTGTCATCCAGCGTGTACAGCTCGCCCCATCGGGTCCGACGATCGAGCTCGAGGCCGGTGACGATGTTGCTCCACGCGGGCTTCTTGTCGATCAGCACCTCGAGCCGCGCGCTCGGATCGACCGAGGAGGTGAACGCGACGTGATAGACGGTGCTCGGCTTGGAGGGCTGGATGCCGGCGAGCTCGTGAACGATCCGAGGCGAGTACGCCGGGACCGGCTCGGGGAGGAGCCATGCCTTCGAGTGCTCGAACACCAGGCCGCGCTCGGTGAACGTGGTCGTGGGCGGCGTGACCAGATCCTTGTGGATGCGGCCTGCGATCACGATCATCACGAACGCGACCAGCAGCACGAGGATGTCGTGCCGGTGATAGTGCGTCTTCAGCTCGGCGAGATCCGTCTTCGCGCGCTGGCGCAGGCGCCCGATCGCGGCGGCGGCGATCTGGACCGGATCGAACGCCTCGTCGCCGTCCTCGGCGGTGCCCGGCGTGGCGGTGTCCTGCGGGGTGTCGGTAGGGCGGGGCAGGGCCTGCGAGGATGGGCGGCCACCGGGATGGGTCGGGGCGCGGCCCGGCTGTGAGGACGCGCGGGTGCCCGGCACCGAGCCGGGGCGCTCCGAGCCAGGGGACCCGACCTGTCCCTGGCCCTGCTCCTGCTCCGCCTTCGCCTCGGCCTGCGCGGCCACGTCCTCGGCGAGCGCGCGCAGGATCCGATCGCGATGCATGCGGACGGTGATCTGAGGATCGTTGGTGGGGTTCTCGGTGGGCGGCGGCTCTCCCGGTCGCACGGGTGCCACATCGGTGCCGTCGGCGACGGCCCGGCTGCGTGCGCGCGCGGCCACGATCGCAGCACCGGCAGCGGCGGCGGCCACGATCGCGGCACCGCCTGCCGATTCGATGTCCCCGACGATCTCGCCGACGATCCGCGCCGCCTCGAGCGCGGCGGCCTTTGGATCCGGCATCGAGACCTGCTGCGGTTGCGGCCGCGGTGCAGGCTCGGCGGGCGCAGGCACCGCCCCGTCGAAGCCCTCGAGGGGCCACTCGGGCGATGGCATCAGCTCGTCGAG
Source organism: Myxococcales bacterium (assembly GCA_043753855.1). GTDB lineage: Bacteria > Myxococcota_A > Polyangia > Haliangiales > Haliangiaceae > JABFXX01. The sequence continues at coordinate 30,873 of JAYUVX010000378.1, forward strand.
CTTGACTGTGGTCGCGCGCTTTGGGCGCTCGGCAGGCACGTCGTCGCGGGCCGGGGCCGGCTCGCCTTCCGCGGAGGACGCGGCCACGGCGGGCTCGGTGGTGACCGGTGCAAGAACCTCGGGCTCGGAGGTTTCGGAGTCGGGGGTCGGCGTGCCGGTCGGAAGCTCGGCCCCGGTCGCCGCCTCCGGGGTGCCGACCCGTGGCGTCTTCCGG
>JAYUVX010000379.1:0-30998 GCA_043753855.1 Myxococcales bacterium
ACCGCCGAGGCGCCGATTGCCATCGACCTTGTCGCCGCCGATCCCCACCACCACGTCCCCCACGGCGCCACCATGCCCATGGCCGACGGGCGCCGACACACCGAGGCGCGTACCCGCGTAACAGCCATTGAGCAGCAACGCGCACGCCGCGAACGCACACTTCACGGGGTCACGTCCGGCTGATCGGGCGCGATCTCGTCGCCGACGGAGAGCAAGACCTCGTAGCGCGAGTATGGCTGCGCCTTGCGACGGAACTCGTGCCACGGTCTCGAGAAGTCCGTCGTACCGCGGGGTCCCTTGACGGTTCGGTCCCACGCGTACAGCTCGTGCACGACGACGAGAGGCGACGCTGGATCGCCGGCGGTCTGGTGCTCGAAGTGCACGACCCCGATGTTCGAGTAGAAGAAGCTTCGGCGCGGCATGCCGAAGTTTGCGTGCCAATCATGATGGTTCGCGACCAGCTGCAGTGCGGCGCCGCGCGTCGCCCCCTCCAGGTCGAGCTCGGTCGGGAACTGCAGCTGAGGCGCCGCCTGGCCGTAGCGATCCTCGTCCGCGCGCACGTCCTTGACCATGTCGAAGCGCCACGCGAAGTTCGGCGGATGCTGCACACCTCCCGGCGTGCGCAGCTGTTGCAAGGCGATGTCATTGAGCATGCGTACCGGGATCACTGCGGGGTTGCTGTTCATCCGGGCGATCAGCTGCCGCGACGCGCCGGTCTTGTCGAAGTCGGGTCCGTTGACGCCGCCCTCGTGCCACCCGAGGCGGTCATACGGCCCGCCCACGATCGCGCCGAGCTGCTCGGCGATCCCGAGCTGCACGAGCGCTTGAATGATTCCGCCCTTCTCGTTCTTCAGCGCGCTCGAGATCAGCTGCACGAAGCGCGTCGACGGTTGCAGCTGTTGAGGGTGCCCACCCCGCCGCCAGTACGTAGCTTGCCGGTGAGCGAGAAGTGAATGTCACCCGAGAGAAATACGACTGCTGCGCGCGATGACAGCCGGTCGAACAGGAACTCCTGCGCCTTCGTGCTGAACGACCAAGCCTCGGGATCGTCGACGAGCTTGCCGAATCGATAGTCGACCTCGACATTCGGGAACGCGTCGGTGAGCTCGAACTCGTGCTTCTCGTTGAAGGAGTCCATGAGGCTCACCATCGGCTGCACGATCTCTTCCATCGGCGGATACCCGACGACTGGCAGCGGCGCGACGACGATCGTCACGCGCGACCCGGCGGGACCGTCGGCCGGCACCTGGTTCGTGATCGCCTCGAGCGACAGGTCCGACGGCTCCGTCTCGTCGGTGTCGTAGCCGCGTTTGGTGCGGTTGTCGAACGCCAGGATCTCGTAGGCGGTGATGTTCGGGTCGGTGAGCGAGAAGCTCCACGTGACCTGGTCGGCAAGCGCCGGCGGTTCGCCGTCCGTGAAGCCAAACAGCTTCTCGAGCTCCTCACGAACATCGTCGGGTGGCCCGTGCTCGAGCGGGCTGCCGACCTGCGTGAACATCTGCCGCACGTAGCTGAAGGCTTCGTGGTTCTTCGAGGGGCCTTCGTAACGGCTCGGATCGTTGCCCCAGTCCTGAAACACGAGGTAGGCGGCGAGAGCGTTCGTCATCACGTCTCGGCCGAGGGCACGCCGCGAGAGGTCATCGCGCCAGCTCTTGGTGACGGCGAAGTCGTCCGTCACTTCGTGATCGTCGAACATCATCAACGTCGAACAGTTCGCCAGCGCGCGGCGGGCGTTCGGCAGGCCCTCATAGAAGCAACGAAGGCGGTCGAGCCGGAGCAGCACCGCATCCTCGTACAGCTCGATCTCGTCGACGTTCGCCGGAGGTAGCTTGTTCGTCGGATTGTAGTCGTGGCTGAGGCCGAAGTGGCGGCAGCCAGCGTACCACGCGGGTGTCATCAGCACGGCGAGGTCGCGCAGATCGACCGTGGACTCGTGAAACTTCTGCTCGTCGACACCCGAGTCTGCGCCGATGGCCTTCGCGGTCAGCGGCTTGGGCGGGGGCAAGATCGGGTCGGGCCACCAGTTCGTCCACTCGGCGTCGGGGTTCCATTCGTCGACGCCGGCCACGGCCTCCCAGAACTGATCGATGCCGTAGTGGTCTTTCGGTAGCAGCAGGTGGCCGTGGACGCGCACGATGCGCTCCTTGAAGTTCTTCGGCACCTTCCGGCTTCCGATGGTCGAGTGGCGCGAGTAGACCGTCAGTCGCACCGAGGAGACCTCGACACCGAGCGCGACCCACACGGACACGCGCTCCGTCGAGACTCGACGCACGATCGGTCCCGCCAGCAGATCCGCCGCTTCGATCGACACCTCGCGAGAAGCTCGCGCGATACGTGTGGCCACGCAACCCACTGCGCACGCTATGCCGACACGTGAGATCACGCGCGGGTCGGCTTTGAGCGCCGAAACGGACAGACTGCCGTCCAGGGGCAGGCGGTCACCGAGGTCAGCTGACCGGCTACTGGCCGAGCCAGGGAGGCAATTTCTTGCCTGAAACGTGTCTTATTACGAGCACTTGGAAATGGTCCGACCTTTGCTGTAGCTGTAGGTCATGCGGCTCTTCGCTTTGCTCGTGGTGGGTGCCTGCAGTGCTCCCTCCTCGGATCCGATGACGGTCGGAGCCGATGCGCCAGGCGTTCCCGGAGACGGCTCGGACGGCGGGCCCGTGATCGATGGTCACGTCGCCGGGCCGCGCCCGTGCCCGACGGCATTCCACGAGGTGGCTCGGATCCCCAACGTTGCGCTCCAGTACATCGACGAGTCGGGCCGCTACACGCGGTCCTACGTCAGCGGGATGTTCACGCAGGACGTCGACCACGACGGCAAGGCCGACATACTGACGCTCGAACGCAAGACGTACACTGACGAGCAGATCCGAGTCTTCCCGCGCACGGCGCAGGGATTCGCTCTTGCGGTCGTCAGTGTTCTGCAGTTTCCCCGTCATCGAGGCGGCGACGCACAGCTCGCCGACGTCAACGGCGATCAGCTGACCGATCTCGTATTCCGCTACGAGGACATGTCCCAGCAGTACGTCTTCGTCGCGCTTCAGACCCCCGCGCACACGTTCGCGCTTCAGCCGCGTGTGCGCATCAACGCGTGCGTCGATGTAGCGACCAACCATCAGGAGTTCTCGTTCGGATTCGCGATCGTGGATCTCGACCGCGACGGCAAGTCTGACGTCCTCGCGACTCTCGCTTATAGCGCCGTCGGTTCGGGCCCGGGCCTCCAGGTCCTGCGCGGCGGCGCGACCAATCTACGGCCAGCAGAATGCCTCGCCGCACCGGGCGTCACGCGCGCGGGAATTCCGGCAGAGCTCGCAACGGCCGACCACCTGTGGACCGGCGACTTCGATGGCGATGGCGCGACCGACGTGCTCGGCGGGATCGGCGATCAGGTGCAGCGAACACGCTGACCCCGATGATCACCACGACGAACAAGCCTGACGTCGAGTCCGACGTCACGTTCGTACAGCGCCCCGCGCATCGTGCCCAGCACGAGCTCGTGCGCGCCGTCATCGAGTGGACGACCACGAAGCTGTCGCGCATCCGTATGAACGCCGGCGGTCTCGTCGAGGAATCGATCGGCACGTTGGTCGCCGGCTACTGGGACACCTACAACGTGCTCTATGGTCTGGTTGCGGGCGACTTCAACGGAGACGGCTTCACCGACGTGCTCGAGATCGGGGTCCACTATAACGACGGGCCCGGCGCGGGTCCCTATAGGCTCACGTGCGACCAGGGCTCCACCTGGGAAACGAGGGACGGCACGTTCCCGCACATCCAGCGCAGCTTCGTCCGCGGGATCGATCTGGACGGGACGGGCACGACCGGGCTGGTCGCGCTGCAGGGCGAGGACCTCGTGGTGTACGCGGCTGTGCCGTGAGTCCGCATCCCTTGCTTCGTAGGCAGCCGCGCTCGAACATAGCGCGTCGAGTCCGTTTCGCAGACGGCCTCCACCTCCGGCAGCTCGATCTTTGGCCCTGCTGCGGCCGAGCCCTCGCGATCAGGAAGCCGCAGAGCGCGCACTTGCTGCGTCGAGCGCCGACGACGTCTACCCTTATCGTCGTCGCCGTGCGATGGGAGGGTCATGCGTCGGTTCAACGTGGTCATCGTGCCGTCGAGTGCGTGCGGTTCGGTCTCAGGCGACGCCCCGCAGGACGCGCAGATCCGTCAGGTCGACGGAGGTGGTGGCGGCGCATCGGTCACCGCGGTGCCGTCGAGGTCGCTACGGATCACGATCGAAGCGTCGAGTGGCCCCACGCAGTACGAGCCTCCGTGCGCGTGCGCTGACGTGGGCTGTCAGCACCTGAGACCTCGCGGCTGCGGCGTCATGACGGCTAACAGGTCAGCGGACGTGATGTACACACCTTCAACCTGAGCGATCGACACCGGCATGCTCGCGCGCGCAGGGAGGAAGTCACATGCAGGCACGTCTTTCGTTCGTTCTGCTTCTGGCCGCATGCGCGGGTACCGCGGAGCCGATTGCGAGTAATGATTCACCCCACGTCGATCGCGTCGAACGACGCCCCGACGGGAATCCATACTTTCTCACCGGAACGCTCGCCCGCGTGCCGCTGGCCCTCGTCGACGCCAACGCGCTCGCGCCGGTGCTGCCGGACATCGCGGCCCAGTTCCACGTGTCGGCTCAGGAGCTCGTCGCGACCGGCCTCGAACGCGACCCGCTTGGGATGACCCACGTGAGCTACGTGCAAGAGCGCGACGGCCTCACCGTCGTCGGCGGCGATCTCGTCGTCCACGTTGCAGCCGATGGCGTCGTCCGAGCCGTGAACGGCTTTGTCCGCGACGAGCTGCCGAGCTCGACGCCGAGCCTGGACGCGGCCACGGCTGCCCAGATCGCGCTCGCTGCCTCGGACGCGGGCCTGTCCGTCCAGCGGACGCAACTCGTCTACGAGATCTCGACCGCCGACGATCGCGCCTATCTGGCGTGGCAAGTCGATCTCGGCAATCAGGACTTCGATGTCGACCGTGTGTTCGTCGAGGCCCACGCCGGCGACATCGTCGACCGCCATCCGCAGTTCTTCACCGCCCGCGCGCGGACGATCTTCGACGCCCACGGTGCGACGGCCGGGCCGTTCAACACCGGACAGACCCAGGTCGGCAGCGAGACGTCGCCGCCGACCGAGGAGATCGCGCTCGCGGCGTTCACGAACACCGGCCTGACCTACGACTGCTACTCGACGCTGTTCCAGCGCGACTCGTACGACGGTGCGGGCGGGGGTCTGAAGTCGGTTGTCCACATCAAGTTCCGGGGTCAGGGCGGAACGACAAGCGGCAACAACGCGGCGTGGACCGGCAATCAGATGGTGTACGGCGACGGTGACGGTACGTTGATGACGCCGCTCGCCCGGTCACTCGACGTCACCGCCCACGAGCTCACGCACGGCGTGACGTCGTCGACGGCAATGCTCGCGTACCAGAACGAATCGGGCGCCCTGAACGAAGGCATGAGCGACATCATGGGCTCGGTCGTCGAGGCCTGGCACGACGGCGCCGTGTCGGCCGACACGTGGAAGGTCGGCGAGGACATCTTCACGCCGGCCAAGGACGGCGACGCGCTCCGCTACATGAACGATCCATCGGCCGACGCCGCGCTCTATCCGCCCGCGATTGGCGGCTCGCGCGACTTCTACGGCGACCGGTACCAGGGGACGGAAGACCAGGGCGGTGTCCACCTCAACTCCGGCATTCCGAACCTCGCATTCTACCTCCTCGTCGCTGGCGGCAAGCACCCGCACAACAAGACGACGTTCACGGTTCCCGGAATCGGCATCGCGAAGGCCGGCGCGATCTTCGAGCGCGCGCTCGTGAAGGGCTACTTCACGATGAACACGACGCTCGCCCAGGCGCGCACGGCGACGGAGCAGACGGCGAAGGAGCTCTACCCGGGTACCGAGGCTGCCGTCGGACTCGCGTGGGCGGCCGTCGGTGTCGGTCAGCCGCCGGCCGCGGACACCGTCCCGCCGACGGTCCACATCACGTCGCCGGCAAACAACGCGAACGTCTCGGCCGGCTTCAGCGTCGCCGTCGATGCATCCGACGACCACGGCGTCACCCGCGTCGACCTCGCGGTCGATGGCACCGTGGTCGGCAGCGTGACGGCCGCGCCGTACACGTTCACGACTGCTGCGACCCTCGCGGCGGGCACACACACGCTCACTGCGACCGCGTACGACGTGTTCAACCACGCCGACGATTCGGTCTCGGTCACCCTCAAGACGGGCTGCACGATGAACGATCCGTGCGGCCCCGGCGAGACGTGCAACGCGGGCGTGTGCGAGCCCGGCAACCCCGACAATGGGGACACGGGGAGCGACGACGCCGGATGCGGCTGCCGGACGCAGTCCGCCCCGGCATCCTGGCCGCTGTGGCTCGGCGTCGCCCTGTGGCTCGGACGGCGTCGCCGCCGTGCCTCGACGACGGATTGATCTGCCGCACGGCCCGAGCTCGAAGCCCTGCCGTAGTTAGCGATCGCAGACCGGCACGGTGTGCCGCGCTTCCTTGCCGCTCGCGTCCGCCTTCAGCTTGAACACCTCCACGGTCGGGGTGGACCCGACGACGCCTACGCGAGCGAGGTACAGGCCGTTGTCGTGCTGGAACACCTCGCCCAGCTCGATCGCGCCGTCGCTACCTTCGTTCCAGATCCGAGCGCGCTTTGCCTTGGCATCGACGACCACGGCGCCACCGTCCTGGCCGAACCCGATCGCGAGCCCCGGACCGAGCGGTAGCAGGTCGCCGACGCCATCGAACGACCCGCCGATCTCGGTCGCGGGACGCGAGCGAAGCGAGGGCGGCCACGATCTCGGGTAGGCGGCTTGGCCTGGCCAGGTAGATCTCGAAGGTTCCGCCGCTCGTAGTCGAGCGGTTCTGGCTCATGCTGCCGCTCAGCGCCGCAACGGGGATCGAGCTGAGGCCCGGGTTCGTGCGCAGCAGCTCGAGAAACTCGAAGCCATCGGCGCAAGGCATCTTGACGTCGGACAGGATGACGTCGGGCCGCCAGGTCTCGAGCATCGTGGGCGACGCGAAGGCGAGGACCAACGTGTCGTGCGAGTCGTTGGCCACGTCGATCGGTTCCGACCAGCCAGCGGAGCCATACGTCAGCGTCTGGAGGTCCATCGTGACGAGTATCGGCCCTGTCGTCATGACCATCAGGTAAGGGTGGAGGTCGTGTGCGGTCTCGCTACGCCAGCCCACCTTCCCAAGGTGACACATACGATGGCCCGGAGCGGTACGGACGCGACACGCAACGCAATCAACCACCAGGAGTACTCGTTCGGAGTCGCGATAGTGGATCTCGATCGCGACGGAAGTCTGACGTCCTCGCGGCGGTTAGCCGAAGTACATCGGAAACCGGCACACCGTCCCGAATCCCAGGTTCTCGAGGATGGGCGCCGACGTCGCCTCGCGAGCGTGCGAGGTCGCCAGCGCGAGCCCCTGTCGGCGGGCGTGGTGCAACCGTGCGTGTACGAGTGCGCGATACAGCCCGCGTCCACGAAAGCGCTCGAGCACGATGCCCCCCATCAAGAATGCGGACCGCGCGAACGGCACATAGCTCGCCGCTGCCGCGGGTACGCCATCGCAGTACGCCATGAACAGGCGCGGCCGACCTTCCGTGAGTGCCTGTCTGTTCTGCGCGAGGAGCGCCGCAGCATCTGCTTCCCAGCCGGTGGCCATCACGTGCGTGTATTCGTCGACGGTGCTCGCGTCGACCTCGACCACGTCTTTGAAATGCACTTCGTCATCGGTCGACCGCGCCATGCCGCGCCCCCAGCTCGGCGAAAGGCCGCGTCGCTCCAGGCGCTCGCCGAGGTTGGCAGGACCGCTGCCGGGACCGGCGTTCCAGCGAAACTTCAGGCCGAGGACGCGATACGTCGCGACCGCCGCGTCGATGGCGGCATCCGCGCTCTCCTCGTCGAGTAACGAATAGATGACCTCATTGGTGCCACCGGTCTTCATCGAGGGAGTGACGATCTGTAGCCAGCCGGGCCGCTCGATCACCTGCAGATCCGGCAACCGCGGATAGGCACGGCGCGGCGTCACGATCACCTCTTCAAGAAGGTCGAGCGTCGTCACCCGACCCAGCGTACTACGCTCCAGTTCGGCATGACGCCACGCGGTGACGTGGCGCCCTGTGCTGGTCGCTCATCTGCTCCACGCTGTCTGGCGGTAGGCCCGCGTTCACCGAGCGCGCGGCCCGCCGCCGAGCCGCCCCACGAGCTCGACGGTCCCCTCGGTAGGGCCGCCGGGCAACCTCCGGCCATGGCACTCTGCGCTCCCGCGCCACAGTCCGGGTGCGCGGACGACCAGCGTTGCAGCACGAGACTGCGCTCACGCTGCCTGACGTCTGCCGCACTCCGGGCACGTGGTAGGACAGGGTGGTGGGAGCCCGCCGACGTATCCCTGACGCCGGCGCGCTCGATCCGGTCGTCGCCGGCGGCATGCCGTGATCGACCAGCTCCTCATCGTCTCGATCGACGCGATCAACCTCGCGCTGCCGGCCGTCTCCGTCGTCGAGGTGGCGCGCGCCGTTGCGATCACGCCCGTGCCGGGCTGCCCGGAGTCCGTCGAGGGCATGGTGAACGTCCACGGTCGCGTGTGCCCGGTGTACGACCTGCGACGGCGGTTCGGCCTCCCGGCGCGCCCGGTCCATCGCAACGAGCACATGGTCGTCGTCTCGGTCGGCGAGCGGGGTGAGGCGGTACTCCGGGTGAGCCGCGTGCACGAGCTTCGCGACATCGATGCGGGGCTCGTCCAGCACGCGACTCGTTCCACGGATCCGGTGATCGCCGGTCTCGTCCAGCTGCCCGATGGCCTCCTCGTGATCTGCGAGCTCGCGACGTTCCTCAGCGATCTCGAGACCGCGCGAACTGCGCAGGCAATCGCCGCGCTCGAGGGAGCTCCGTGACGACCGCCGCTACGCCACCGGTCGATGCGGTGCTCGCGGTGATCGCGCAGCGCAGCGGCCTGACGTTCCCCGACGCGCGTCGCGACACCGTGACCCAGGCGATCCAGGAGTTCATGAGCGAGCGCGAGCTGCGCAGCGAGCGGGACGTACTCGATCAACTGCCCGCACTCCTCGAGCGGCTCGTCGTGCACGAGAGCTTCTTCGACCGAGACGTCGAACAGCTCGCCTTCATCGACGAGGTCGTGCTGCCAGAGCTCGCGCAGACGACCGCGGGCAAGTTGCGGGTGTGGAGTGCGGCCTGCGCCGGTGGCGAGGAGGCCTACACGCTCGCGTTCATGCTCGCGCGGCGCGGCCTGTTCGAGCGGTCGACCGTCCTGGGCACCGACCTGTCAGAACCGGCGCTCGCGCGCGCTCGCGTGGGCCGGTACCGTGCCTGGTCCACGCGCCTGGGCCCGACCACGCCGGCGGCGCGCTTCCTCGAGTCGATCGACACGCAGTTTCAGGTCCCAGCACGCTTCCTGAATGCCGTGCGGTTCGACCGGCTGAACCTCGTCGAGGATGCGTACCCGCCGGGCCAGCACTTGATCCTGTGCCGCAACGTGCTGATCTACTTCGACCGTCGGTCGATCTCGATCGCGGCCAGCAAGCTCGCGGCGGCGCTCGATCCGGCCGGCTGGCTCGCCGTCGGGCCCTCCGAGCCGCGGCTGGACGAGCACGCGCCGCTCGATCTGGTGATCAACGAGCGCGGGGTGTTTTATCGACCGCGCGGGCGGGCGCCGCGGAGACCAGCGCCAGTTGTATGGCCGCTGGCGACGCCCGTGGTGGAGCCGGTCGCGCACCGCTTCGTGCCGCCGCCGATCAAGAGGCCTGCCCCGGTCGTGACGATGCTGCCGATCGACGCGGGCGAGATTCGCCGGCTCGCGGACTGCGGGGAGGTTCGGCGCGCGCAGACGCTACTCGCCACGGCGCTCGCCGCGCGGCCGCTCGATCCCGAGCTGCACTTTCTCGATGCCGTGCTGCTCGCCGAATCAGAGCCGGCAGCGGCGCTCGCGGCGATCGCGAACTGCGTCTACCTCGATCCGGCGCACGTGGCGCCGTACCTCCTCGCGGCATCGCTGTGGAGCGCGCGTGGCGTACCCGCCGAGGTGCGACGGGCGTACCGTACCGCACTGGCGCTCGCCGACAGACTCGACGCGGAGGAGCTCCTCCCCTGGGTGGGCGATACTGCGGGCAGCGTGGCAGCGGCATGTCGCCGAGCTCTGAAGGGATCCGATGGCGAACGATAACGTCCTGGTCGAGCGTGCCCGCCTGCTCGCGCGCGTCCCGTCCGAGGTCGGGATCGCGACGCGCATGCGTGCGCTGGTCGCCACGATCGGGCCGCAGCGGTTCGCGTTCGCGCTCGACCGAGTTGTCTGCGTCAGGGCCCTCGGTCGCTGGACGCCCGTGCCGCACGCGCCCGCGGTGATCGTGTGCGTCGCGAAGCTCGAAGGCAACGTCGTGGCCGTGTTCGGGGGGCGAACGTGGCGCGGCCTGCCGGAAGAGCTACAGGTGGACGCGCCGGTCGTCTTGTTGAGTGGGCGCGATTCGCCGCTCGCGCTGCTCGTGGATTCGGTCGTCGGCGCGGTCGACGTACCGGAGGATTTGCCTGACCTGCGCAGCCCCGGTGAACCGTGGTTGCGCGGGATGATCGACGACGGCCTGCTCGTCGATGTCGACCGCTTGATCGACCACCTGTCGGAGCCCAGATGACGATTGCCAAGAAGATCACACTCGGATTCGCGATTCCCGTCGCCATGTTGCTCGTCGTGGGGCTGCTCGGGAGCTTGAGCTCGGAGCGCCAGGCCCGGACCACAGGATGGGTCGAGCATACGCAGGACGTCAAGCTCGCGCTCCAAGGCCTGCTGACGCGCGTGGTCGACGCCGAGACCGGGGCGCGCGCGTTCTATCTCGCCCCCGACGAAGGCTTCCTCGAGCGGCAAGTGACCGCCTCGGCCGATACCACTCGCATGGTAGACGCATTGGCTGCGCTGACCGCAGACAATCCCGAGCAGCACTCTCGCGCCGAGGCTCTGGTCTCCACGATCGCGACGCGGCTGAACTTGATCGCCACAACCGTCGAGAACCGTCGCAAGAGCGCGTTCGACGACGCGTTCGCACGGGAGGCCCTCGGGAACGGCAAGCAGGCGATGGATAGTCTGCGGGCGCAGATCGGGAAGATGATGGATGTCGAGACGGGCCTCCTCGCGACACGAAAAGCGGATGCGGACACGGCTGCGAGGTTTGCGCAGCTTGTACTGATCGGCGCCGTCGTATTCGGCGTGCTGGTCTCACTGCTGTCCAGTGTGCTGATTGCCCGCTCGATCCTGCGTCCTCTGAGCGGCGTCCTGACCGGCGTGAAGCAGATCGCCGGAGGGAACCTCGCGCATCGCATTGGCGAGGGTCGGCGTGACGAGCTCGGGAAGCTCGCCACCGCCTTCGACGACATGGCCGTGAGCCGGCAGCACGCGGAGGCGGAGATCGCGGAACGGGCCGAACAACGCGCCAAGGTGCTGACGAAGGTGGCGGAGATCGCGACGCGACTCGCTGCCTCGGCCGAAGAGCTCGCGGCGACCACCGCCGGGCAGGCAGCGGGTGCGCAGGAGCAATCCGCCGCTGTGGCCGAGACCACGGCGATCGTCGAGGAGGTCGTGCAGACGTCCGCCCAGGCCGCCGAGCGCGCGCAGACGATCGCGGAGGGCGCGCGCGAAGCGGCAGCCGCCGGCCAGGCGGGCCAGGATTCGCTCGGCGCGGCGACCACGACGATGGAGGTCGCCCGGCAGCAGGCGACACGCGTCGCCGAATCGATCCTGTCGCTCGCGGAGCATGCGCAATCGATCGAGGAGATCATCATGACGGTGGACGACCTCGCCGAGCAATCCAACATGCTCGCGCTCAATGCCGCGATCGAAGCCTCGCGCGCGGGAGAGTATGGTCGGGGCTTCAGCGTCGTGGCCGTCGAGATGAAGGCGCTCGCGGACGCATCGAAGACAGCGACGCAGCAGGTGCGGCGCATCCTCGGCACGATCCAGAAGCAGTCGAACCAGGCCGTGATGATGGCCGAGACCAGCACGCGTGGGCTCGACGAAGCGGCGCGCGCCGCGGACACCGTCCAGACCTCGATGCGCTCGCTCGCCGAGGTGATCGCGAATGCAGCCACGGCATCCGCGCAGATCGCCGCGTCGGCTCGACAGCAGGCGGGCGGTCTCCAGCAAGTGAACCAGGCGATGCGCGATGTCGCGGGCGTCGCGACGCAGAACCTCGCGACCACGCGCCAGGTCGGGCAGGCCGCGCGTGATCTGACCTCGCTCGGGACCGCGCTCAAGGGTCTGTTCGCGGAGCGGGCGGACGGACGGGACGATGGACGAGCATGAGCAGTCGCTACGGCGACAACTCTCCGCGATGTTCGCGGAGGAGTTGGCCGACCGCGTCGATGAGCTGAGGCGCGTCGCCGCCGAGCTCGAGACCTCACCCGGGTCACCGGAGGCGCGCGCCGCGCTGCATCGCGCGCTGCACGTGGTCAAGGGCGCGAGTCGCTCGGTCGGCGAGGCGCCGATCGAGGCGGCGTGCCATCGGGTCGAGACTCAGCTCGCCGAGGTCGCGGTCGACGGGCTGCCACCGACGGCGCTCGTCTACGAGCTGGCCGATGCGCTCGACGAGGCCCGCGGCGCGCTCCGCCAGAGCACGCCGCTCTCGGTGCTGCGGTTCGATCGGATCGCGGCGACGGATCCGGTCATCGCGGAGGCCGAACCGCCGCCCGCCGTGGTCCCGGCGATCGACGATGGCGGCGAGACGTTTCGCGTCGCGGCCTCGGCGCTCGATGCGCTGGTCTCGCAGTCCGCCGCGGTGTTGCAGGCCCGGCAGAGCCTCGGGCCCGTGCTGCGCGCCTTCGAGCAGCTGCGCGAGGAGGCAGCCGGCCAGGTCCAGCTGCGCGGCCTCGAGCGCTGCCATCGCGCGCTGCTGGCCTCCGTCGACCGCATCGCGCGTGCCTCGGAGGTCCTCGACGACCAGATCCGGCGGTTGCGCTTGCGGCCCTTCGACGAGGTCGTCGCCGGCTGCGGGCGCATCGCGCGCGAGGCTGCCGCCGCCGTTGGGAAGCAGGTCGAGCTCGTGATCGACGCGCGCGGCGTGCAACTGGATCGCGTGCAGGTCGAGGCGCTGCGCGACGTGATGGTGCAGCTCGTGCGCAACGCCGTCGCTCACGGCATCGAATCCCCCGAGGTGCGCGTTGCCGCCGGCAAGTCGCCACGTGGCGTGGTCACCGTCGAAGCCACGCCCCACGGCGGTGCCCTTTCGATCCGGGTTCGGGACGACGGCGGCGGCCTCGACGTTGCGTGGCTCGCCCGACTCGCCGCGGAGCGCGGCCGCTCGACAACGGATCCGCGCGAGCTGGCCGTGCTGATGTTCGAGCCAGGCGTGTCGAGCGCGCCGATGCTGACCGAGCTCGCCGGCCGCGGCGTCGGGCTCGATGTCGTGCGGCAGCGCGTGGAGCGGCTGCACGGCGCCGTGCGCGTGGAGTGGGTGGCGGGCCAGGGGACGACGTTCATCATCGAGCTCCCGATCACCGTTGCGACGCTGCGCTCCCTGATCGTGGAATCCGGTGGCGTCGCGTACGCCGTGCCGATCAGCGCCCTCGAGCGCCTTGTCTGGGTCACGCCGTCCGCGATCCAGCGTGGCCAGACGCGCGAGCTGATCCGCGTGGGAGGTGACTGGCTGGCGATCGCGCCGCTGGAGGCAGTGCTCGGCAAGCCGCCCGCACGCTCGAGTAGGCGCGTGCCGGGCCTCGTGGTCAGCCACGCCGGGCGTCGCGTGGTGCTTGCGGCGGAGCGAATCCTCGACGCGATCGAGGTCGCCTTCGAGCCGCTCGATCCCAGGCTCGGAAGGATCCGTTGTGTCGCTGGTGCGACGACCTTACCGGATGGCGCCATCGCGCTGATTCTCCAGACCTCGGATCTCGTCGACGCCGCTCTCGGCACGGTGAATATCGCCCTGTTCGCGCCGCCGACCGTCGCGCGCGCGGCCCGCCGGGTGATGCTCGTCGACGACTCGGCTACCACACGCGCCCTAGAGGCCAGTATTCTGCGCGCCGCAGGCTACGTCGTGCGCACCGCGGTCGACGGTGAGGATGCGTGGCGACAGCTGACGGAGGCGCGCAGCGACATCATCGTGAGTGATGTCGACATGCCGAACCTCAACGGCATCGAGCTGACGCGGCGGCTGCGCGGATCGCCCGAGCTCGCGAGCATGCCCGTGATCCTGGTGTCCGCGCGCAGCACGGATGACGATCGCGCCCGCGGGATGCGCGCCGGCGCGAACGCCTACATCGTCAAGGGCAGCTTCGATCAGAAGGTGCTGCTCGAGACGCTCGCGCGCCTCGAATAGCCCTACCGCCAGTCGGTCGAGAGCGGCTGACCGGAAGCTGCGGCGTGGTCATTGAGCCGCTCCTGCTCGCGCGCGAGGAAGGCGAATAGCGCGAGCTGGAGATCGAAGTGCTCCTCGAGCCGATCGAGGAGCTGTTCGCGCTCGAGCCGGAGCACGATCACCGGCGACCTTGCGGTGATCGTGGTCAGCCGCGCGGCCGTGGCGAGCTCCTCGGCGTGAGCAACGAGGCAGCGCCCGGCGCGCGTCACGTGCCCACCACCCGGCAGCTCGAGCTGGACCTCGCCCTCGACGAGCAGGGACACGAGGCCCGAGCGCGAGCCAGCGGCGGCGAGCACGGCCCCGGCGGGCAACCTGTCCTCTGTCGCCGACTGTGCGAGGTCTGCGAGCCCCTGTGTCGACGCACCGGCGAACACCGGCATCCGCGAGAGAATGATCAACCGCTCGACCATCGGGATCTCGACGGAGGCGAACGAACGCGTCCGCGGCGCAGGCGGCGTTGCCAGGAGATGCTGCGACTCGGGGCGCGCGACTGCGTCCGCGGTGATCTCGGCGCTCAGGTGCGCCATGATGCGATAGCTGACCTCGAAGTTGTCCTCGAGGTAATCGCGGTAGTCGGTGGCGTCGAGCTCGAGCAGGCGCGTCGTCGTCGTCGTGATCGCCGTGCGGCGATGACGTCGACCGAGCATGAAGTCCACGAAGCCCGCGGTGCCGGCGCCGCCGACCAGCCACGTCGCCTTGTCGGGCGCGTGCATCTCGAGCTCGCCCGACATGACCTGGAACAGCGTCGCGACCGGCGCATCGCGCGCGAACAGCGTCTCGCCCGCCTGCACATCGACCTGACGCGCGATCGCGAGGAGCTGTTCGAGCTGTGCCTCGGAGGAGAACATGCCGAGCCCGACGCGGATGTCGAGCTCGCGCTGGCCTTCGTCGATCGCCGGCACCTCAGCGCGCACGTGGGCTCCTGTAGTAGACGCCGAGCGGCTCGAACAGCGGACGTTGCGCCGCCATCTCCTCGATCGCGGTGCTCAGCTCCGGCGTTTTTAGATCGAGCGCATAGAAGCCCGCGCACGCTGACAGGAGCGGGTCGGGCTCAGCGAGCAGCTTCACGATCGCGTCGGCGACGGACGCTGGGATGTTCGTGGCGAGTCCGAGGCGGGCCAGACGATCGCGATCATCGAGCTCCTCACCGAGCACGAGCAGGCGATCGCGGATACCGGTCGCATCGCCGCGCGTGTACAGCGGCGTCCGCGTCAGGGTGTCGAGGAACTCCGTGCCGTGGGCGCGCGCGCGCTGATCAGCGCCCCGGATCGCGCGCTCGATCCCGCGAATGTCCTCGCGCGGGTGGAGCGATTGCAGGGCGAGGAAGGCCCGGTCGAGCGCCTGCGAGGTCTTGTCAGCGAGGAGCCCCCGCAGGAGCACGGCGCTCTCCCGCAGGTCGAGGTCGGCGTAGATCGGGACCGCGAGTGCGAGCAGCCGGCAGTACTCGCGGAGGTGCAGCTGCAGCTCGGCGAGCAGCGGCCGTGCGTCGATGATGATCTCGTCGTTGACAGCCATCCAGGCGAGCGCGCGCAGCAGGCGGTAGCGCACCGCGCCCGAGTCCTCGCGCGCGAGCTGCTCGCCGAGCACGGCCGCCGCGGCCGCGGTCCGAAACGTCGCGAGCGTCGCGGGGAGGTGGACGCGGACGCTCAGCTCACGCGCCGGATCTGCGAGCGCGGTCGCCATCACCTCGAGGGCCGGGTCGCCGATGGCGCGTAGCGCGCGACCGACCTCGGCACGGCCCGTGCGAGCGCGGAGCCGATCGATCAGGAACGGGACAAAGCGTGCGTCGGGGACGTGCTCGATCGCGAGCGCCATCCGCTCGATCGTGGCATCGGTCCCGGTGATCGCGAGATCGAGCATGGTCTCGACCCAGCGCGCATCTCCATCGGAGCGGATCGCATCGAGGAGCTCGTTCCGCGCGCTCTCGCTGCGCGCGCCGGTCTCTGCCAGGAGCTGCGTGATCGCCGGGTTGCGGTTCACGCTCGCGGGATCGCCGTTCTGCAGGCTCCAGAACACGCCGTGCGCGGCAACGCCCGGATCATCGTCCGTGAGTCCGGCCACGATCGCCATCTGGTCATTTGTACGCGCGAGCGCGCGCAGGGCGAGCACGCGCGCCCGAGGTTGCGGCGATTCCAGGAGTCGTCGGGTGAGCGGTACCCAGTCCGTGCGACCGGGCGTAGTCATCGCGGCGAGCGCTGCGCTCAGCACGTCGAGCGAGTCGTGGCGCAGGATGAGCGCCGGGATCAGCTTCGCGCGGCGGCGCGCGACAAGGATGTGGATCGCAGCGATCACACGTCGCTCGTCGGGGCTCGACAGTGTCTCGACCACGGTCTCGATCGCGTTGCCATCGAGCTCGCTCACCGGATCGAGGGAACGGCGGTTGACCGATTGTCGGAGCTGAGCGAGGTAGTGGCTACGCAGGCCCGCGGCGGTCAACGTCCACAGCAGCACGATGATGGACAGGATGCCAGCGACGACCGTCGGCGTGGCGAAGCGCAAGGTGACCAGAACGAGGAGCAGCGCGGCCACGATCGCCTGGACCAGTCGCGTCCCCACGCTCTCGAGTGGCTCGCGCACCGACGCGCGCGTGTGGTCGGCGACGGGCATCCACAGCAGCTCGGTCGAGACCCGGTTGACCGAGTACCGCAGCGACCCGTCCGCGCCCTTCGTCAGGCCGATCGCCACGAACGAGCCCGCGGTCATGAATGCGGCCACGCCGCCGATCAGCAGTAGCACCGGAAGCAGCAGCGCCATGCCGAGCACACCGACCCGGCGCACGAGCCAGGCCGCTCCGACGAGCTGAAACACCAGCGACAGCGCCGCGACCGCGCCGTTGTAGCGCGCGATGAAGCGTGCGAGTGCGTCGGTCTGGAACGTGGCCGCTGCCGCTGACTTGAACAGCCAGTCCGCGAGCAGCGCCGCGGCAGTCGCGCAGACCGTGAGCGCGGCGAGCCGGATGACGTAGGGCTGCCGGCGTGCGCGCGTGCGCTTGAACGAGGAGCGACGGCGGCTCTCCACGGCCCGCAGCCGGGTCTCGACGCGCTCGTGATCGCGAGCGAGCAGGATCGCGGCGGCGAGGTAGAACCCCGCGCCCACCACGAGGAGGCTCTCGATCTCGAGCACGTAGAGCAGGCGCCACGCCGCCATCGCGCCCGCCAGCGTGCCGACCGCGCCGCTCGCCGCGATCGGTCCGTACAGCCGCTTCGCCTCGGCGGTGGTGAACCGCGTGGCGGTCAACAGCCAGAACTGGACAACGACGACGGTCCCGATCAGTCCCGTCCACAGGTAGAGCGCGAGCCCCGACGAGGGGCTGCGCGGCAGCACGAAGAAGCTCGCGGTGCCGATCGCGGCCACCCCCAGCGTGACGACGAGCGCGTTGCGCCGACCCACCCTGCGCACGATCCAGGCGTTCGCGAACAGCGTGATCAGCGCCATCCCGGCGAGCGAGAGGTACGCGAGCGCGAGCTGGTTCGCGCCGTTACTCGTGAGAAACAGCGAGTCTCTCGCGGTCTCCGAGAGCGTGAAGCCTGCGAGGATCGCAAACAGTGCGCCGCCCGCGCGTGCTACCCGGACGTGCTCGCCCGGGCGCACGTCGAACAGCTTGCTGGACACGGCGGACATTATAACGTCGCACGGCGTCGAGCGGGTTGTGCAACGGCGCACACTGCAAGTGCGCCGCGTCGAGTAGCGACACCGTGGCGAAGTTGGTACACCAGTACCGATGCTTCGCTTGCTCGTCGCCGAGGATTCCGCCACGGCTCGCTTGCTGATCGTGTCGCTGCTCTCCTCTGACGCGGAGATCACCGTTGTGGGGCAGGCCAAGAACGGCGAAGAAGCGGTCGCGCTGTGCGAATCGCTGCGGCCGGATGTCGTGACGATGGATATCCAGATGCCGGTGATGGATGGGCTCGAGGCCACCCGTCGGATCGTGAGCCGCTGGGGTACGCCGGTGATCATGGTCTCGAGCCTGGATCCGGCGGACGTCAGCCGTTCGATGCAAGCGTTCAACGCCGGCGCGCTGGCCGTGCTCGCGAAACCCTCGGGCCCGGGGACGCCTCGGTTCGAGCGGGATTGCCGCGAGCTGATCGCCACGGTGAAGGCGCTCGCCGAGGCGAAGGCCTCGATCTCCGACGAGCATGCCACCCCTCCGCCCGGCCTCGCCGCGGCACCGACTGACCGTGATCACGCCGCGCGGACGGTCTCGGTGATCGGGGTCGTCGCATCGACGGGTGGACCGATCGCGCTGCGCACGTTCTTCAAGGAGCTGCCAGCCACGTGCACTGCACCGATCGTGGTCGTGCAGCATATCGCGGCGGGGTTCGCGAGCGCGTTCGCCGAGTGGCTGACCAGCATCAGCTCTCGAACGGTGAAAGTCGCAGTCGACCTGGAACGCCTGGCGAACGGGTTCGTGTACGTCGCCCCCGACGATCGCCACCTCACGATTGTTGACGGTGCGGTATCCCTCGTCGCGGGCGAACCGCGGGATGGTGCCCGGCCCTCGGGGACCGTCCTCCTCACGTCCCTCGCGGCGAGTTTCGGTGTGCGCGCCGCTGGCGTGCTCCTGAGCGGCAACGGTAGCGATGGCGTGGCCGGCCTGAAGGCGATCCACGACGCCGGCGGGGCCACGTACGCACAGGACGAGGCGAGTTGCACGACGTTCGAGACGCCACGCGGTGCTGTGGAGGCCGGTGCGGTCGGTAAGACGACGCCACTCGCAGAGATCCCCAAGCGGCTCGCCCAACTCGCCGCCGGGCGACCCGAGACGCACCCCTGACGCCCACCACTCCCAAGCTGCGGGTGCTCGTGGCGGAGGACTCGGCTACCGCGAGGATGCTGCTCATCTCGATCTACCGGGGGGATCCGGACATCGAGGTGGTCGGCGAGGCGTGCGATGGCGTCGAGGCGGTGGCGATGTGCCGCGCGCTGCATCCCGATGTCGTGTCGATGGATATCCAGATGCCAAACCTCGATGGCATCGCCGCGACACGCCAGATCATGGTCGAGCGCGCCACGCCGATCGTGATCGTCTCGAGCCTCGACAGCAGCGATGTCCGCCGGTCCATGCACGCGCTCAATGCGGGTGCGCTCATGGTGATGGCGAAGCCGAGCGGCCCGGGCAGTCCGGGCTACGATCGGGATAGCCGTGATCTGATCGCCACGGTGAAGGCGATGGCACAGGTCAAGCTCGTGCGGCGCTGGCCCGTGGTTCCGCCGTATCAACAAGCGGCATCGAAGGCAACCTCGAGGAGCGGGCCGGGGCGGGCCCAGTTGCTCGTCGGAATCGGCGCGTCGACCGGCGGTCCCAACGCGATCCGCAAGGTGCTGGCGGACCTGCCGCCGGAATTCGATACGCCGATCCTCGTCGTGCAGCACATCGCCTCCGGGTTTTCGGCGGGGCTCGCGACGTGGCTCGCCGACGCGACCTCGCGGCCGGTCACGCTCGCCCGTCACGGGGAGCCTGCAGCCCGCGGCGGCTGCTACGTCGCGCCTGACGACAAGCACCTCGGCATCGCCTCGGACGGAACGCTGGTGCTGTCCGCTGCCGCGCCGATCGAGGGCTTCCGGCCAGCCGCCAGCTTTCTGTTCAGCTCGCTCGCCAGCTCGAACGGTGCGATGGCGATCGGTGTGATCCTCACGGGCATGGGCTCCGACGGGCTCGCCGGCCTGCGCGAGCTCCGGGACCGTGGCGGCCTCGTCATCGCCCAGGATGAGGCAACCTGTGACGTGTTCGGGATGCCGGGGGCCGCGCTGCGCGCAGGCCTCGCGCCGGTGGGTACGCCGCTCGACCAGGTCGCCGCTCGCATCGTGGAGGCACTCGCGGCCGGGTGGCCCCCGTGACCGACGAGCTCAACGATGACCAGCTCGCTCGGATCGCAGCCGAAAACGAGCAGCGGCGACTCGCGTATCTGTACGAGGCAACCAGCGCGCTGTTCGGCGAACCGTTGGATGTCGGCCAGCGGCTGACGCGCCTGGCGCAGCTCGTGATTCCGGACATGGGGGATTGGTGCTGGATCGACCTGCTGGAGGGAGACGAGCTGCGCCGCGTCGTGACCTACCACTGGAACCCGAATCTGCTCGTCGAGGTGGTCGCGCAACCTGCGGCGCGGCCGCTCGATCCGCGCGCGACCACCGGCGCCTCGCACGTGGCGCGCACTGGCAATCCCGAGCTCGTCACTGACGCTGCCACCGCGGAGGTCGGTGATTCGCCGCGTGCGGGCCTGCGGTCGATCCTGCGCGTGCCGCTCCGCGATACGGATCGGGTCGTGGGCGTCATCTCGCTTGGCTTCCGCGAATCCAATCGCGAGTATCAGCAGGGAGATGTCGAGCTCGTCAACGCGGTCGCGATCCGCGGGGGCTGGGCTGTGCAGGCGGCGCGGCAGTACGAGGTAGCGACCCGCGCGATCGCGTCGCGCGACGACATCATGGCCGTGGTCGCGCATGATCTGCGCGGTCCGCTCGCGACGATGTTGCTCGGCGTGGATGCGCTGCGCGCCGAGCGCGGTTCGGCGATCGTCGATCGTATCGAGCGCGCCGGTGCGCGCATGGAGCAGCTGATCGCCGATCTGCTCGATTGGGGCTCCCTCGAAAGCGGTCACCTGCGGATCACGCCGGAAGTGGTCAGCTATCACGCGCTCGTCAGTGACGCGGTTGATGCCCTCGCACCGCAGGCGTCGGCGCGTCAGCAGCGACTGGAGACCTCGCTGCCAGATCCGGACGTACAGGTGCGGTGCGACCGAGCGCGCACGTTTCAGGTCTTCGCGAACCTCGTCGGCAACGCGATCAAGTTCACGCCGGACGGCGGACGCATCGTGATCCGCGCCGAGGTGGAGCCGGCGGTCGTGCGGTTCACCGTCGAGGATGAGGGGCCGGGCATCGCCGCGGATCACCTCCCCCACGTGTTCGAGCGCTACTGGCAGGCGGACGGCGGCACGGAAGGTCGGCGCGGCATCGGCCTCGGCCTCGCGATCGCGAGCGGGATCGTGAGCGCGCAGGGCGGCGCGATCGCGGCGGTCAGCGACCCGGGCGCGGGCGCACGCTTCGCGTTCACCGTTCCGCGGGCCACGTTGCCGTAACTCTACGGCGGACGGTCGACGCGCACTCACCGCGTATGCCGACGAGGCGAACGCTGCGTTGCCCCGCGATGGCCGGTTCAGCTGAACAGACCACGCTCCTGCGTGTACCGTCACCGGATGTCGGACCCACTGTCGATCAACACCACCGGCGGGCGCGTGCGCGGGATGGCGCGAGACGGCGCACGCATGTGGCGCGGCATCCCGTATGCGTCGGTGCCCGCGCGGTTCCAGGCACCGGTCGCGCCCGCACCGTGGGCTGGCGAGCGCGACGCGACGATGTTCGGCCCCGTCGCGATCCAGTCGCGCGATCCACGGATCGCGATGATGAGCGGCGTCACCGAGAAGATCCCGATGAGCGAGGACTGCCTGTCGCTCAACATCGTCGCGCCGGCCGACAGCGCTCCGCATCCGGTGGTGGTGTGGATCCATGGCGGTGCGTTCGTCATGGGGTCGGGCTCGACGCCGCTCTACGATGGGCGGTCGTTCGCGACCCGGCACGGCATTGTCGTCGTGACGTTCAACTACCGCCTCGGCCTGCTCGGGTTCCTCGGCGGCAACTTCGCGCTGCTCGATCAGGTGGCCGCGCTCGCCTGGGTGCGCGACAACATCGCCGCGTTCGGCGGAGATCCGGATCGCATCACCGTGATGGGCGAATCCGCGGGCGCCTCGTCGATCGCGGCGCTGCTGGTGATGCCGGCGGCGCGCGGCCTGTTCCAGCGCGCGATCCTGCAGAGCTGCGCGATCGGCCTGACCGTGCCGACGCGGGCGGACGCGGACGCACTCGTGCAGCGGGTCGCGCTGCCGGCGAACGCATCGATCGAGACCGTGATGGCCGCGCAGACCGGCGTGGTGATCGAGCGCGGGCTCGGTGCGTTCGCGCCGTTCGTCGATGGCGTGGTGATCCCGAAGCCGCCGCTCGAAGCGATGCGCGCCGGTGAGAGCTCGCAGGTGCCGCTGCTGCTCGGGACCTGTCGCGACGAGTGGTCGCTGTTCGACGTGTTCCTCGGTCCCGCGGCCGGGGTCGGGCTTCAGGCGCCGCTCCGCGCAGCGCTCGGCGAGCGCTTCGATCCGCTGCTCGCCGCGTATGGCGGGGCCTGGACCGAGCTGATCGGCGACCTCGTGTTCCGGATCCCCACGATCCGGATGGCCGAGGCCCAACCCGCACCGTGCTACCTGTTCCGGTTCGACTGGCGCTCGCCCGCGATGGGCGGAGCACTCGGTGCCGCGCACGCGATGGAGCTGCCGTTCGTGTGGAACAAGCTCGACTTCCCGGCGTCGCAGATCCTGATCGGCGGCGACACGGCCGGTGCGCAGCCGCTCGCGACCGCGATGCACGACACCTGGGCAGCGTTCATCACCCGCGGTGATCCGAATGGCGCCGGACTTCCGATCTGGCCGGTGTACGACGCACGGCGCTCGACGATGGTCCTCGATCGCAGCTCCGCCGTGGTCGACGATCCCGACGGCGATCGCCGCGCGCAGTGGAACGGTCTGTTCTAGATCGTTGCCGCCGTCCATCGAGCCGGGGTGCCGGCGAGCGCACGGTCGCGCAGCCTTGAACGCACGCGCTGCGGCGACTCGCGGCGTGACCCGCGCGAATCTCACGTTCGCCGACAATCCACGATCCGACCATCGTCTGCACGCTCGCGTAGCGGGACCTCACCGCAGGCGCGCGCATCATGTCTCCGGCGCACGATCACGTTGGCTCGATGGTGCCTGGCATGCGTGTAGCGGAGCCGCCCGGGGTCTCGTGCTTGCACGGAGTCGCCTCATGACCATCACCAAACATCTGTCCGCCGCGGTCGCGAGCCTGTGCGTCCTCGGCGGTTCTCTCCTCGCGGATCCTCGCACGCCCGAGAACCCACGAGCCTCGATGGCTGTGTCGGACCCGGCTCCGACTGCCAAGGCCGACAGGGACATGAAAGCGGTTCTCGATGCGCTGGCGGTCCTCGGCGGCAAGCCGCTCGCGTCGCTGACGCCCGACGAGGCGCGCCGTCAGCCAACTCCGGCCGACGCGGTGACGGCCGTGATGACCAAGAAGCTCGGCAAGGCGCCGGTGCCGCAGGCGGTCGCGAAGGTCGAGAACCGCACCTACGCCGGTGGCGATGGTTCGCAGCTTCCGCTGAGAATCTACACGCCGAACGGTAAAGGTCCGTTCCCCGTCGTCGTCTACTTTCATGGCGGTGGCTGGGTGATCGCCGATCTCGACGTCTACGACTCCTCACCGCGAGCCCTCGCGAACGCGGCGGGCGCGATCATCGTCTCGGTCGAATATCGCAAGGCACCGGAGCACAAGTTTCCGGCCGCACACGACGATGCGTTCGCCGCGTACAAGTGGGTGCATGACAACGCCGCGAGCTTCGGCGGCGATCCCGAGCGCCTGGCGGTTGCCGGCGAGAGCGCCGGTGGCAACCTCGCGTTCAACACCGCCGTCCGTGCCCGCGACGAGAAGGTCACGATGCCGATGCACATGCTGCTGATCTATCCGGTGGCCGGTGCCGACATGACGACCCCGAGCTACGTCGCCAACGCGGACGCGAAGCCGCTCGGCAAGGCGGGTATGGAGTGGTTCGTCTCGCACCTGTTCGCGAAGCCGGCCGAGACCAAAGATGTTCGGCTCGACCTCGTTCACCGCGCGGACCTGCGTGGACTCCCCTCCGCGACGGTGATCACGGCCGAGATCGATCCGCTGCGCAGCGAGGGTCAGCAGCTCGCGAACAACCTGATGGCGGCGGGCATCGATGTCGACGCCGCCGACTATCGCGGGGTCACGCACGAGTTCTTCGGCATGGGCGCGGCCGTCGCCAAGGCGCGGCGGGCCGAGCTGCGCGCCGGAAAGAACCTCAAGGCCGCGTTCAAGAAGACCGCGAAGGTCTCCGCTCGCTGAGTCAGCTGACGCGGACGTGGATGTTCGTGATCTCGTCGTCGAGGTCGAACGGCTGCACGGGCGACACGCTGCTGCGCGCGAACCGCACCCGTGGCAACTGGGGAACCAGCTCGAGGGAGAGTGCCGAGTGCAGCTCCTCGACCGCCTCGGCTGTATGCATGTCGGTCGCGGTCGGGGCCTCCTCGACGAAGGCGGCGACCTGGATCGGAGCGGGACGGCCCTCGCTCTGCCTGGTGTTCGTCGCACGCAGCGCGGCCATCACGTAGCAGTCGATCAGATCGTCCAGGTCGTCGTCGGAGTCCGCTCCCATCCTGCAAGTCTACTCAAGCGCCGTGCCGGAGCAGCCCAGAGCAAACTCGCAACGTTGGCGGCGCCGCTCGGCTGCGTGCGATGGGGATTTCCCCGGGTCAACTGACCTCGGCGACACGATGCGACGTGTAGGTGCTCGCGTGCCATCGCCGATGACCTGACCGAGCTGTCCGCACCTGCGGCGCGCAGCGGATCGCGGTGTGCGAATGCGCTCCCGAGGGGGTGGTGCGTTCACCGGCGATCCGATCCGCGATCGGCCCATCGATCGGCTCCCACGTGATGTGATAACGGCGATGTCTAGGCGACCCGGCACGAAGTCCAAGCAGATCCTCGACCGCACGCAGCTACACGAGGTCGAGTCGACCTCCGTCCGCGACAATCGCAAGCTGCAGCGCCAGGCCGCGAGCTCGTCGGAGGTATCGGTGGACGATGCGATCCGCGATCCGGTGGCGCTGACCGAGGATCAGAAGCTGCTCGACGCGCCGACGCAGCCGGACTTTCGGCGCGACGAGACCTGGCGAGTCATGCGGATCACCAGCGAGCTCGTCGAGGGCATCGACAACCTCGGCAACACCGACCTTGCCGTCTCGATCTTCGGCTCCGCACGAACCGCGCCGGACCATCCGCACTACGCGGCGGCCCGGAAGTGCGCCGCGCTGCTCGCGAGCTCGGGCTTCGCGGTGATCACCGGCGGCGGGCCCGGGATCATGGAGGCGGCGAACCGCGGCGCCCGCGACGTCAAGGGACACTCGATCGGCTGCAACATCGAGCTCCCGTTCGAGCAGTCCGCCAATCCTTACATCGATACGCTCGTCACGTTTCGCTACTTCTTCGTGCGCAAGACCATGTTCATCAAGTACTCGTCGGCCTTCGTGATCTTCCCCGGCGGGTATGGAACGCTCGACGAGCTATTCGAAGCGCTCACGCTGATCCAGACCGGCAAGATCTCTCACTTCCCGATCGTGCTGTACGACAAGGCCTACTGGAGTGGTCTGTTCAACTGGCTCGAGAGCGATGTGCTCGCCGCCGGCAAGATCGGGAGGGCGGACCTCGATCTGCTCCAGATGACGGACGACCCGGAGGAGGCAGCCGATGCGATCATCGCGGTCCACCACTGAGCTCGGGCCGCGCTACGCTGGTGGTATGCAGCGGTCCGGCGCGCTCGCGATCGTCCTCCTCGGTTGTAGCTCGTCACCCGCGCCGCTCGCGCTCGGCGAGCCTCCGTCGGAGTGGGAACAGCCATCGGTGGTGCGGCAGCTCGGCGGGTGGCAGGTCGAGCTCGATCCGGTGCTCGGCACGGCACGATCGCTGAGCGGGGCGGGTGTCGCGTTCGGTGCCTACCTCGAACGTGACGCACTCGCCTTCACACGGGCGCACGCGGATCTGTTCGGGACCAGCGAGTTGGTGGTCGACGGCAGCGTCCTCGATCCCGAGCTGTCGTCGATCGTGCTTGCACAGCAGCATCACGGGATCCCGGTGATCGGCGGCCACCTCGGGCTGACCGTCTCGCATGGCCGGTTGATCCTCGTGCAGGGCGCCACGTACCGGATCGGCGAGCTCGCCACCATGCCCGCGGTCACGCAGCCCGAGGCGCTCGCCAGCGTCCGCGCCGTGCTCGAGGCGCCGCATTCCGGTGACCGGGATGTTGCCCGCCTCGTGGTCCTCCCGGAGCGGTCGCCGGGCGCCGTTCGGTATCGCCTGGTCTGGGAGGTCACCGCGTGGCGCGGCGAGCTGCAGCCGGTGATCCACGTGGACGCGCGCACCGGTGACGTCATCGATGGCTACGATGCCAACCGCTACGACTATCCGGGCCGCGCAACGAACCATGTCGATCAACGCACCGTCGGTGATGCGATCGTCGAGCTGCCCGCCGCGTATCTGCGGCTCAGCGGGTCGCGCGGCACGGCCACGACCGATGGAGACGGCGCGTTCGCGTTCCGCGGCGAAGCCGGTCCGATGCTGGTGACCGCGAACCTGATGGGTGCGTACATCCGCGTGCACAACGCGGGCGGGCCGCAGGCACAGTTCGCCGGGATGATGCGGCCGGAGACCGCCTACACGCTGGAGTGGACCGAGTCACGGTCCACCCCCGAGGAGCGCGACGTGTTCCGCGCCGTCAACACCACCAACCGCTACGTCAAGACGGTGTATCCGCAGCTCGCATGGCTCGAGCAGCCGCTGCTCGCGAACGTCAACCTGCCGCGCACCTGCAACGCGTACTGGAACGGCTCGTCGATCAACTTCTTCGTGGCCGGCAACGGCTGCAATAACTCGGGACGGATCTTCGACGTGGTCGCGCACGAGTGGGGGCACGGCCTCGACCATCACCTGCCGGGCGACGCGATCGATGGCGGCCTCGGCGAGTTCATCGGCGACGAGATCAGCTTCGTGCAAACCAACAGCCCGCTGATCGGTCCGGGCTTTCTGACCGATGGGCGCCCGGCGCGCGACCTCACCGATCCCGACTTCCGGTGCTACGACCCGGGCAAGCGCGGCGTCCACGCCAAGGGCCAGCTGCTCGGCGCGGTGATGTGGGACGTCTACACCGATCTACAGCGCGCCGGCCTGCGCGACGAACCGCTGAAGCGGCTGATGCTGCGCCCGATCGCGATCGCGCAGACGCGAGCGCAGTGGTACCGCGCGATGCTGGCCGTCGACGATGACGATGGCAACCTCGCGAACGGAACGCCACACGAGTGCCTGATCTATCGTCAGTTCAAGGCGCACAGCTGCGGCGAGACCCGGTGGCCGGGGATCCCCGACCACGATCCGCCGCACTGCCGTTGATCAGGCGATCGAAGCGCGCAGCGGCATCCTGACGAAGAACGCGCTCCCGACACCCGGCGTGCTCTCCGCCCAGATCTTGCCGCCGTGCGCGTCGACGATCGACTTCGCGATGTACAGGCCGAGGCCCAGCCCGCGTCGATCGTTGGCATGGGTCTGAAAGAACCGCTCGAACACCTGGCCGAGCCGGTCGGCCGCGATGCCCTCGCCGGTGTCTCGCACCACGAACTGCACGAACTCGTCGTAGGCCTCGACGCGGAGCGACACCTTCCCCCCGCTCGGCGTGAACTTCAGGGCGTTGCCGAGCAGGTTCGCGAGGACCTGCAGCATCCGGTTGTGATCGAGGTCGACGGCGCCGACGCCCGGTCCGGTCTCGGAGGTCAGCGTGATGCCCTGCGCCGTCGCCGGCGGCTGAAACGCATCCATCGTCTCGCGGACCAGGACCGTCACGTTCTGCGACACCGGGACCACCGAGAGTCGCCCGGCGTCGAGGCTGGCCACGTCCATGAGGTCGCAGATCAGGCGGTTCATCTGCGCGGTGCAGCGCTGGATCCGCTCGGCATGACGATCGAGCATCACGGTGGGATGTCCTGCACGCGCGGCGTCGCGCAGCAGCTCCGCGCCGAGGGCGATACCGCCGAGCAGGTTGCGCAGGTCGTGGGTGACCATCGCGAGAAAGTCTTCGCGCGAGTTCAGGGCCGCGTCGGCGCGTGACCGCTCGATCTCGAGCCGCAGATCCGTATCCTGCCGCTCGACGGCGAGCAGATTAAAGAGCGCCTTGTTGCGCCGGATCATCTCTTGCCGTGCGTCGGCGATCGCCGCGTCCGCCCCGAGTCGCTCGGCGGTGAGCGCCGCATCCTCGCGTCCGCGCTCGCGATCGATCTCGTCGGTCTTCGCGGTGGACACTCCGGCGGCCTCGAGCTTCACGTCCTCCTTGTCGCGTGCCTCGGTGAGGACGGCATCGGCCTTGTCGCGAGCCACCGCCACGACCTCGGCGGCTTGGCC
The DNA here is from genome assembly GCA_043753855.1 of Myxococcales bacterium. Lineage (GTDB taxonomy): Bacteria > Myxococcota_A > Polyangia > Haliangiales > Haliangiaceae > JABFXX01. The sequence continues at coordinate 28,439 of JAYUVX010000379.1, forward strand.
ACTCACGGCCGAGCGGCCCGCCGCGATCTCCTCATCGGTCTTCTCGCGCTCGACACGCAGGCTGTCGTCGGTAGTCACCCGTTCCGCAGGCTTGGGTTTCCGCCGTTCGGTCATGGCCTACCGTAATACGGTTCTGCGCCCGGTGCGATGGGGGCGGCGATTCAAGCCGTGGTGCGGTAGCCAGGGTAGGTCCTCGCGTTACCGTGGACGGATGCTCGCCGAGTTCCAGCGCGATGGACACGTGATCATCCGCGGCGTGATCACGGGGGCCGAGCTCGCGGCATTCCACGACGTGTTCGCGGCGGTGATCCCCGACCTCGCGTATCCCCGCGGACCCGATGGCATCGTGCGCGAGGTCACCGGGTTGGGCGTGGCTACGAGCCGCTCGCGCGAATCGCGCAGGATCCGCGCTTCGGCGCGCTCGTCGCCCATGTGCTCGACGCGCAGCGCGTGCAGTTGCTCCAGGACTCGCTGCTCTACAAGCCCGCGCAGGACGGCGGCTCGGTCGAGTGGCACCAGGACCGCACCTACATCGGCTACCTGGTTCCCGCGCAGGTGGCGACGCTGCGGATCGCCCTGCTCCCCGAGGACGAGAATAACGGATGCATGCGCGTGGTCGACGGCAGTCATCACTGGGGCGACCTCGGGACCGATCAGTCACTCACCGCGAGCACCGTGGCATCGCTACTGCCCACGTTGACCGCAGCGCAGCGCGACCGCGTTGGTTCCGCGCGCTCGTTGCCGCTCGCGCCCGGCGACGTCTCGATCCATCACTGTCTCACGCTGCATGGCAGCCCGCGCAATCCCAGCGCGCGCCCGCGAAAGACCATCCTGCTGCGGATGTTCGACCACGCGTGCAAGCTCGATCCGGTGCGGCTCCCCGCGGGTGCCGAGGCCTACTTTCCAGTCGAGCGCGACGGACATCTCGACCCGACCGCGTTCCCGATCGTTCACGCCAGGTGTTAGATCACGGTCATGAGTGACGAGGGACCGACGTTTCCGATCAACGCCGCAGACGTCGAGGACTTCATGGCGGGCATGTTCACGGCGCTGGTGACCGAGGTGTATCAGCGCGTGGCGGCCGAATCGGGGATCTCGATGCCGTTCGACGCCAACGTCAAGCGGCGGCTGATGGCCGAGGCGATCCTCGAGACGACGCGCACGTTCCCACTCGCGATCCGCGGGCGCTTCGAACAGGCAGCGGAGCGGATAGCGATCGAGCTGGCGGCCGGCCGCCCGCTGCGGACCTGATCGCCGCGCGCTCACGGGTCTCCACGCGCGTGGCGTGGCGCGCGATCACTCGGGAAGCTTGATCTGCGCAGCCTCGCGATCCATCCACGCCTTCATCCACGCGGTGGACTTGTAGCGGTCCCATTGATCGCACGCGATGGTGACGACCGGTCCGTCGAGCCCTCCGCGCTGGGCGACCCGGAGTGCCGCGACGACGTTGACGCCGGTCGAGCCGCCGACGGTCAGCCCCTCTTCCTTCACGAGCCGCTCGACCATCGCGAACGCCTCGTCATCCGTCACGCTCTCCGCGGAGTCGAGCACGTCGCGGTGCAGGTTCCCCGGCACCGAGCCGGAGCCGATACCCTCGACGGCGAACGGCCCATCCGGGCCCAGCGTGCCGGTGTTGACCCACCCCGCGATCGAGCTACCGACCGGATCGGCGACGATCACCTGGATGTTCTTGTCGTGCTCCTTGAGCCGGCGACCGGAGCCGGTGATCGTCCCGCCGGTCCCCGACGACATCACGAACGCGCCGAGCGTGGGATAGCCGGCTTCCTGAACCTGCGCGAGGATCTCCTCGCCGGTGCCCTTGTATCGGGGCGTCCCGTAGTGCGCACCGAGGTTCGCGGGGTTGAAGAACTGGTTGGTCAGAAACCAGCCGTTCTCCTCGGCGAGTCGCGCGGCGACGTTGCGGAAGTTATGCGGGGCCGTGAGCGGCCCATTCTTCGTGATCACCACCTCGGAGCCGAGCTGGCGCAGCGCGATCCGCTTGTCGACCGCCATCTTCTCGGGGAGCACGCAGACCAAGCGATAGCGGCGCGCGCTCGCGAGCAACGCCAGACCTACGCCGGTGTTGCCGGCCGTGCCCTCGACCATCGTCGAGCCGGGTTGGAGCAACCCGCGCTCCTCGGCATCGAGGACGATCGCACGCGCGGTGCGGTCCTTGATGCTGCCACCCGGGTTCAGGTGCTCGCACTTGATGAACACCGGGACCGGGAGCCCAGCAGCAACTTTCGCGAGTCGGATCAGCGGTGTATTGCCGATCGCGTCGATCACGTCCATGGCGCGACCATACCTTACGGGTCAGTCCTCGTCCTCGCGCGGAGCGACCGGGCGCGCGGGTGTGAGCGCGAGCAGGTGCTTGGGGGCGAGACCCGCTGCGCGCGCCGCCGCATGAACATCGCCGCGGAACCGGGCGATCAGATCGACGACATAGCGCTGCTCGAACTCGCGCAGGACGGCGCTCCGGGCTTCGTCGTAGGGAAGATCGCTACGCACGCTGATCCCATCCCTGGCAGGTCGGGCGTCGAGTGGGGCAGGGTCGGGCTCG
>JAYUVX010000380.1:0-30952 GCA_043753855.1 Myxococcales bacterium
TTTAAATTCTATCACACGACCCCTGGCAGAACGCCACGTTGGCCGGTTCTACGCGAACGGATCCGAGAGCCGGATCGTCTCGGTACGATCCGGACCCACCGAGACCAGGCAGAACGGAACGCCCGCGAGCTTCGCGATGGTCTCGACGTACGCGCGGGCAGAGGCTGGGAGGTCGGTGATGTCGTGCGCCTCACTCGGGAGCCGGTCCCAGCCGGGGAACTTCGTATAGACCGGGGTCGCGCGAGCGATATCCTCGGGGTCCGTCGGAGGCTCGTCGAGCTCCTTGCCATCGAGCTTGTAAGCGACGCACACCGAGACCTCGCCGAGCGCGCCCAGCACGTCGAGCTTGGTCAGCGCGAGTGAGGACATTCCCGAGAGCCGCACGCCCATCCGCAGCGCGGGGAGGTCGAGCCAGCCGCAGCGGCGCGGCCGTCCGGTCGTGGCGCCGAACTCGCCGCCGGCCTGACGCAGCCGATCGCCGGCCTCGCCGGGGATCTCGGTCGGGAATGGCCCCTCGCCGACCCGGGTCGCGTACGCCTTGGTGATGCCAACCACCGCGTCGATCTGGGTCGGCCCGACGCCTGCGCTCTGGCACGCGCCGGCCGCGATCGTCGATGACGACGTGACGTACGGATAGGTGCCGTGATCGAGGTCGAGCAGGCAGCCCTGCGCGCCCTCGAATAGCACGTGCTTGCCGTCGCTGATCTTCGACGCCACGAACCGCCCCGCGTCGCCGGTGTAGGGCCGCAGCTTGTCGCCGGCCGCGAGCGCCTCGTCGATCCACGTCGTGATGACCTGGTCGGACGGTGCCTCGCCACCGAGGTGCTGGATCAGCGGCATCATCTCGTCGAGGTTCGCCGCCACCAGCTCGCGAACGCGCTCGGGCTTCGCGAGGTCGCGCATGCGGACCCCCTTGCGCGCGGCCTTGGCCTCGTACGCCGGGCCGATACCGCGCCGGGTGGTGCCGATCGCCTTGCCGCGCTTCGCGCCGCGGTCCTCGCGCAGGCCATCGAGCAGCTTGTGGTACGGGAGGATCACATGCGCGCCGAGCCCGATCAGGAGCTCGTTGCGCAGCAGCAGGCCCTTGGACTGGCAGTCGCTGATCTCCTCGAGCAGCGTGTGCGGATCGATCACCATGCCGTCACCGAGCACGCACGCCTTGCCCGGATGACACACGCCGGAGGGCACGAGGTGGGTGACGAGCTTCTTGCCGTCGATCACGAGCGTATGGCCAGCGTTCGCCCCGCCACCGTAGCGCACGACCGTGTCGGCGCGCTCGGTAAACAGGTCGACGACCTTGCCCTTTCCTTCATCGCCCCACTGGGCACCGACGACGATCACGACGGACATGGATTCTCCTGGAGCAACTTCACGAGAGCATGAACATCCGCGGTGTCGAGCGGATGGCGGGTATCATCGGCACGCAAGAGCTCGCGAGACGCGAGCAGCGCCGCGGAATCGAAGCCAGCGCCACGCAGCCAGCGAACCGTGGGTGGCGTCGCCGCCGTGACGGCGCGGATCCCCTGCGCACGCAGCGCACGCGCGAACGCCTGGGCGCCCGGACCGTGCACCGCCACACCGGCGGCACCCACCGGCAGCGCCTGGCCACTCGCGCGCTGCGCCTGCGCGATCGCCTCGAGGTCGATCGCGAACCCGGTCGCCCGCGCTGTGCGGCCATAGCGACCGATCAGCTCGTCGTAGCGCCCGCCCCGCAGCACGGCCTCGGGCGCACCGCCGGCATAACCGGCGAACCGCACGCCGGTGTAGTAGTCAAAGCCGCGGAGGTCACCGAGATCGATCGTGACGTCGGGCGCCGGCACATCCGCGAGCTCGCGAAACGTGGCGAGCACCGTTCTCAGCCGCTCGAGCGCGTGGGTGACCTCGGCCGGCCACGGCAGCGCGAGCGCCCTCGCGAGCGTTGGCTCGGCGGCGCCCCACAGCCCGACCAGCGCCTCCGCGAGCGGCGCCGTCGACGGGCCCAGAGCCCGCGCAGCGATCCGCACGGCCGCGCGATCCTTGCGCGTGAGGGCCGCGACGATCTTCGTGCGCGCCGCGAGGTCGGGGGCTGCTCCGAGCACGAACCGCGCAGGCGCGATGTGGCCGACATCGAGCCGGGTCTCCGCGAGCTGCGTGGCGGCGAGCGCGGCGGCTGCAACGGCGAGCACCTCGGCGTCTCCATCGGGCTCGCCCGCATCGATCAGCTCGATCCCGGCCTGCAGGATCTCCTTCTGCCCGCGCTCGCCGGCGAGCCGGGTGACGGCGCCCTCGTAGCACAGCCGGATCGGCGGCTCGACGTCGGCGAGCCGGGTCGCGACGATCCGCGCGATCTGGGGGGTGATGTCAGGACGCAGCGCCACGACCTCGCCCGAGCCGGGCTCGACGAACCGGATCGCGGCGGCCCGCGCATCGTGGCCGAGCCCGCGCTCCAGGACGTCCGCGCACTCGAACGCCGGCGTGATGATCCTCGCGTACCCCCACGCCTCGAACACGTCGAGCACCTTGCCGGCGAGCGAACGGCGGCGCGCAGCCGCACGGGGCAGGAAGTCGCGGACCCCGGCGGGGAGGCGGATCGGAGGCGAGGTCACGGCGGGCGCTACTCTACTCCAGTTGCAGCGGCGAACGGCCCGCGGGTGATCCCCACGTCCGCCGCCCATGCCGCTGGTTCACGTGCCGGGTTCAGGTTCGACATGCTTCGTTCCGCGGCATCGGGCGTGCCGAGTCGCGGTAGATTCGAGCTTCAATGGACAAGCCGCCGCCGGTCCCGCCCGGTCTCGTCGACGAGATCGACGCACTCGCGGAGACCTTGCTCGCGCGGACCGACCACGCCGATATCGCCCGCAAGTTCGAGTGGCTGCTCGATGCGCTGGTGATGCGCGGTCAGCTGCCACCCGCGTACACCCGGCTCGCGAACAAGATCCGCGGAGATCGATCGACCGTGCGGCTGACCGTGGTGGCCGACAAGTACCTGAAGCAGGGTCCCAACATCGACTGCGCCGCGCGCATCCACCTGTGCGAGGCGCGGTGCTGCCGGTTCGAGGTGTCGCTGTCGCCGCAGGACATCGCCGACCACATCCCGTTCGAGCTCGAGCGTCCCTACGCCCTGCCCCGCGATCCATACACCAAGCAGTGCGTGTGCATGGACGACGGCGGCGCGTGCACGATCTACGACAAGCGCCCGGCCTCGTGCCGGATGTACGACTGCCGCCGCGACAGCCGGGTGTGGATCGATTTCGAGGCGCGGATCCCGGCACCGATGCCGGAGCAGATCACGCCGGTCGCCAGGCCGTAGCGCGTCGCGTAGACCGGAGCGACCGGCGCAGGACGTGAACTTACAGCGGCGACGGTGAGGGCAGGAACTCGGCGTGCAGCCCGGGGAACCTCTGGCGCAGCTCGTCCGCGATCCGCATCGGGCCGAACACCTCGGTGGCGTAGTGACCCGCCGCGACCAGCGTGATCTGTAGCTCCTTCGCCAGCTCGCCCGCGCGCTCGGCGAGCTCGCCGGTGAGGTACAGATCGCAGCCGGCGCCTGCGGCCGCCTCGAGCAGATCAGAGGCCGCGCCGGAGCACAGGCCGACCTTGCGCACGACCTCGGGGCCGTACGGGAACACGAACCGCGGGACGCTGCCGCCGAGCACGCCGCCGGCGATCCGCCCGATCGCCTCGTCCCGCGAGAGCGGTGCCGGCCAGGCCCCCCAGACGCCGAGCGCGGTCCCGCGCACCTCGCCGAACGCCTCGCGCTGCGGACCGAGCCCGAGCGCATCGGCGAGGCCAACGTTGTTGCCGAGCCGGGTGTGCGTGTCGAGCGGCAGGTGATACGCGGCGAGCGAGACATCGTTGCCGAGCAGCAGCTTGAGCCGGCGCGCGAGCGGGCCGGTGATCTGGGTGAGGCCCGAGCCCCACACCAGACCGTGATGCACGATGATCAGTTCCGCGTCGGCCTCGATCGCGCGCGAGATCAGCTCCGCGCTCGCCGAGACGCCCGTGATCACGGTCTGGACATCCGGTCCACCCTCGACCTGCAGACCGTTCGGCGCGTAGTCCTTGAACCGCCCGATCTCGAGCGTGGTGTCGAGGTACGCGAGGATCTCGCGGAGATGCACCGGCATGCGAGCAGCCTGCGCCCGATCAGCCGGTCGCAGCAAGCGGCCGGAGATCGGGTGCAGCGCGCAGCGCCGCATCGGTCACGTTTGCGAGCGCCGCATCGATCCGAGCCACGCGCGCGGCGAGCACGGGATCCGAGAACGTGCGATCGATCCGTGGCCGCGCCGTCAGCGGCGTGCCCGCGCGGGACCGATCCGCGAGGTCGCGCAAGCCCGCGACGATCGACGCACCGAACGCCGAGACCTCGACCGGATGCGCGCCGAACCCCGCGATCGTTCGCGTGCTGCCTAGCGCGTTGATCGCCGATCCGAGGCGGCGCGAAAACACGACCTGGGTCATCCGCGGCTCGGCGACCGAGCTCGGTGCGCGCTCGGCGACCAGCTGATCGAGCGCGATCTCGGCGCGATTCAGGATCACGCCGTAGGCGCGACGCGCCGAGACCACCGCGGCCGAGGGCTGCGGCACGCCGCCAGTGATCGCAGCGATGACCTCCTCGAGGTAGCGCGCGGCGCCCTCGTACGCGTCGGCGATCTCGTCATCGAACCGCGCCGCCGGCCGCGCCGGCCACAGCAAGCTCCCGAGCACGACCAGCGCCGCGGCGATCAGCGTGTTCGCGATCCGGATCCCGACGAGATGAACGTCCGCGGAGTGGACCTCCGCGAGCAGCACGAACGTCGGCGTCATCAGCGATGCATAGAGCGCGTAGTTGAGCTGCAGCACCGACGCGCTGAGGCCCGCGAGCACCACGATCAGCACCAGCACGATCCGCGGATCGTCGACAGCCCATGGGATCGCGGCCGCCAGCACGCCGCCGATGATCGTACCGACCACGCGCTGCAGGGCGCGGATCCGGGTCGCCGAGCCAAGCGGCGTGAGCAGCAGGTAGGCGGTCAGCGTGACCCAGTAGCGATGCGAGAGATCGAGCACACGGGCGAGCGTCATCGCCACCGACACCACGACCGCGACGCGAACCGCGTGGCGGAGCACGAAGCCCTCGGGGTCGAGCGCGGCCCGGAGCACGGCGCGCAGGGGAGGTCGTGGCTCGGGCTCGGGGACCTGGGCGCGCAGCGGCTCCGAGTCATCGCCGATCGACGCGACCACGCTCTCGGCGCTCGCCCGGTCAACGTGCGCGCGGGTGATCAGTGCGAGCGCATGCGCGCCGAGCGTGCGCGCCACCGGATCTGCGATCGGCGGGAGCTCGGCGGACCACACGCGACGCACGGTCTTCGGCGGGCGCTCGATCACCACATCGGCAGCGAGGCCATCGAGCCCAGCCGCGAGCTCCTCGAGCCCGCGGGCCGAGATCTCCCGCGCCTCGGGAGGACACCCGGCATCGAGCGCCTCCTCGAGGCCGAGCAGGATCCCGAACATCTGATCGGCGAGCTGCAGGGTCGCGAGCAAGCGCTCGCCGCGGCCGGTCTCGCCGCCTCGTCCCCGGCGCATCGCGGCGAGCACCACGCGACCGACCTCGATCTGATCGCGGATCGCGCGATGGCGAGGCACGACCTGATCGCGCCAGGTGGCGTCCTCCGCGCGGGTCGCGGCGAGTGAACGTGCATGCTCGGCGAGCGCACGCAGCACTGCGGCCACCGCGCGACGACCCGGCTTGTACACGCGGACCGGCCAGACGATCAGGCCGAGCACGAGCGCGAAGCTGGCGCCGCCCGCGAAGCCGACCGCGCGCTCGACCACCTCGTGCGGCGAGCACGGCAAGGACGCCGCCACCAGGAGCTGGATCGCGATCGAGTTGCCGACGCCGACCATGGCGGGTCCCCAGGCCTGCGCGAGCGCACACGCGGAAAGTCCGACCGCGACCAGGATCGCCGTGAGGATGCCCTGCCCCGCGATCAAGCTGCCGCCGATCACCGCGGCGAGCCCGCCGAGACCGACGCTCGACATCGTGATCGCGCGGCTGCGATACGCCCCGCCCTTGTCGGCGAGCGCGACCAGAAACCCGGCTAGCGGCGCCCAGCTGGCGGCGGTCGGATCGAGCCAGCGCGCCGCGATCAACGGCACGGCGGTCGCTGCCGCGGTGCGCAATGCGAGCCACACTGCGGGCCGCCCGGGCGCGAGCTTCGCAGCCTCGCGAACGTGGTGACCGACGACGTCGAGGCCAGGGAGCGTCATCACCGCAGGCTAAAGACCATAGCTCGTCGTCGTGGTAAACCGACCGACATGGCCCCGGTGAAGAAACCCCACACCGATCCCGAGGTGAAGACGATGAGCGGGATCCCGCTCAAGAACAGCTACGGACCGGAGGACCTCAGCTCCCGGGGCTGGACCTACGAGAAGCAGCTCGGTGACCCGGGCCAGTACCCGTACACGCGCGGTCCACATGCCACGATGTACCGCGGCCGGCCGTGGACGATGCGGATGTTCGCGGGGTTCGGAACTCCCGAGGACACCAACCAGCGGTTCAAGTTCTTGCTCGCCAACGGGCAGACCGGGCTGTCGACCGCGTTCGATATGCCGACCTTGATGGGCTACGACCCGGATCACGAGCGCTCGCTCGGCGAGGTCGGCCGCGAGGGCGTCTCGGTGGCGTCGATCGACGACATGATGCGTCTGTTCGGTGACATTCCGCTCGATAAAGTTTCAACGTCGATGACGATCAACGCGCCGGCGGCGGTGCTGCTCGCGCTGTACGTCGCGGTCGCCGAGCGGCAGGGGGTCGCGCCCGAACAGCTGCGCGGCACGCTGCAGAACGACATGCTGAAGGAGTTCATCGCGCAGAAGGAGTGGATCAGCCCGATCCGCGGCCACATGCGGATCATCCGCGACATGCTCGGGTGGTGCACGCGGACGATGCCGCAGTGGAACACGATCTCGATCAGCGGCTATCACATCCGCGAAGCGGGGGCGACGGGCGTGCAGGAGCTCGCGTTCACGCTCGCCGACGGCATCGGCTACGTCCAGCTCGGCATCGAGGCCGGGCTCGACGTCGATGACTTCGCCCCTCGCCTCTCGTACTTCTGGGACGTCCACAACGACTTCTTCGAGGAGATCGCGAAGTTCCGTGCCGGTCGCCGGATGTGGGCGAAGATCATGCGCGAGCGGTTCGGTGCGAAGAACCCGAAGTCGTGGCTGCTCCGCACCCACGCGCAGACCGCGGGCGTCTCGCTGATGGCGCAGCAGCCGCTCAACAACGTGATCCGCACGTCGATGCAGGCGCTCGCCGCCGTGCTTGGCGGAACCCAGTCGCTGCACACCAACAGCTACGACGAGACCTACGCGCTGCCCACCGAGGCCGCCGCCGAGCTCGCGCTTCGCACGCAGCAGGTGATCTACGAGGAGACCGGCGTCGCCAACGTCGCCGATCCGCTCGCGGGCAGCTACTTCGTCGAGACCTTGACCGATCAGGTCGAGGCTGCAGCGTGGGAGTACATCAACAAGATCGACGCCATGGGCGGCATCGTGAAGGCCGTCGAAGAAGGCTATCCGCAGCGCGAGATCGCCCGCGCCGCGTTCGACTACCAGCGCGAGATCGATACGCATCGCCGGTCGATCGTCGGCGTCAACAAGTACGTCACGCCCGGTGAGGGCGACAATATTCCGACCCTCAAGATCGAGCACGAGGTCGAGTCGGGCCAGATCGCCAAGATGGGCGCGTTCCGCCGGTCGCGCAACCAGGCGGCGGTCGAGCGCGCGCTGGCCGAGGTGAAGACCGCACTGCGAGACGACAAGCAGAACGTGATGCCGCCGATCTTCGACGCGGTGAAGCAGAACGTGACGCTCGGCGAGATCTGTGACCTGTTCCGGAGCGAGCTCGGCGAGTACCGCGACCCCGCCTATCTGTGACACCAGCGCACGGTACGTGGCACGCAGTACCGGTAGTCTGCGCGAACTGCGCGCCGGTACCCCGACAGCCGAACGCGATGCGTGGGAGGCTTGGGGGGTGGGGGTTGTCAGAGTCCTGCACGTGGAGGATTCCGTGGTCGATGCCGCGCTCGTCGAGCGCGAGCTGCAACGACTTGCGTTCTCCGTGGCGGTCACCCGGGTGGAGACCGAGGTCGCGATGCGCGCCGCGATCGCATCGGCTCCGATCGACCTCGTGATCTCCGACTGGTCGATGCCCGCGTTTTCGGGCGAGCGAGCCATGAGCGTGCTGCGCGAGCTTGCCTCCGATGTGCCGTTCCTCATCGTGTCGGGAACGGTCGGCGAGGAGGTCGCGGTCGAGGCGATGCGCACGGGTGCGAATGACTTCGTGCAGAAGGAAAACCTGCGACGGCTCGGCCCCGTGATCGAGCGCGAGCTGCGCGATCGTGAAGGCCGGATCGCGGGCCGGCTCGCCGAGCAACAGCTGCGCGACCACGAACGACGATTTGGCGCCCTGGTCGAGCACTCGACGGACACGATCACGCTCAAGGGTGCGGATGGGCGGTTCTCGTATGTGAGTCCCGCCGTCCACACGATGCTCGGATGCACGCCCGAACAGTTGATCGGCACGGTCTGCTTCGACCTGGTCCATCCCGACGATCTCGCGAGGGTCACCGCGTTCCACGCGCTGGTGATCACGACCCCGGCGCGCCCGATGACCGTCGAGTATCGGGTCGTCCGTCGAGACGGCGGCGTGCGCTGGCTCGAAGCCACCGAGACTAATCGGCTCTCGGATCTGGCGGTGGCCGGGATCATCGGCAACGTCCGCGATATCACCGAGCGCAAGCTCGCGCAGCAGCAGCTGAGGGCGACCGAGCTGCAGTACCGCCGGCTGCTCGAGACCACCGGCGAGGGGGTGGTCATGGTTGACCGCAACGGGACCGTCGTGTTCGCGAGCGCGCGGTTTGCAGCGCTGGTCGGTCGCGAGCCGGCCGAGCTATTGCAGCGCCCGTTCGCCGAGGTCTTCGAGCCCAGCGCGCGCCCTGCGCTCGCGCTTCGCATGGACGAGCGTCGTCGCGGAATCGCCGGCTTTGCCGCCACGACGTTGCTCCACAAGGACGGCAGCATCCGCCAGGTCCTCGCCCAGTCCACGCCGATGTTCACCGACCGCGGCGACTTCGATGGCGTGCTCGCCATGATGTCCGATGTCACCGCGCACAAGAGTGCAGAGGCGGCGCTGCGCGCCAGCGAGGCGCGGTTCGCCCGCCTCGCCGAGACCGGGATCATCGGGATGCTGGTCTGCGATCTCGCAGGCCGCGTGATCGACATCAACGACGCCATGCTCCAGCTCTCCGGCTATCAGCGCGCGGAGGTCCTCGATCCCAGCTTCGTCTGGATGCAGTTGACACCGCCGGACTGGCACGAGCGCGACCTCGCGGTCGTCGAGCGGTTGCGGACCCATGGAGCCATCGAGCCTTACGAGACGGAGACGCTTCGCAAGGATGGTTCGCGGGTCCCCGTCGTATGCGGCGTCGCGATGATCGAGTCCGAGCGCGTGATGGTGTTCGTCATCGATGTGTCGGCGCAGAAGCGCGCCGAGGCGGCGCTCGCGGTGAGCGAGCAGCAGCTCCGACATGCGCAGAAGCTGGAGGCGATGGGCCGGCTCGCCGGTGGGATCTCGCACGACTTCAACAACCTCCTCTCCGTGATCCTCAGCTACTCGGAGATGTTGATCGAGGACCTCCCACCCGGGCGTGTTCTCGACGACATGCGCGAGATCCTCGAGGCAGCGCGGCGGGCGGGCGAGCTGACCAAGCAGCTGCTCGTGTTCAGCCGGCAGCAGCCGGTGCAACGCACCCTGCTCGACCCGGCGGCGGTGGTCCTCGATCTGGAGAAGATGCTGCGACGTCTGCTCGGCGCCGACGTCGCGCTCCAGTTGACGGCACCGCCGGGACTGCACGCGATCCTGATCGACCAGGGTCAGCTCGAGCAGGTGGTGCTGAACTTGGCGATCAACGCACGCGATGCAATGCCGCGTGGCGGAGGGCTGAGGATCTCGGTGGTCAACGTCCGGCTCGATGAGGCGTTTGCCCGCGTCCACCATGGCGTCGTCCCCGGCGAGCACGTGGCGCTGACGGTCACGGACACCGGCACCGGCATCGATCCGGAGACGCTCACACGAATCTTCGAGCCGTTCTTCACGACCAAGCAGGTCGGCAAGGGTACCGGCCTTGGACTCGCGAACGTGTTCGGGATCGTGCAGCGCGCCGGCGGCACGATCTGGGTGGAGAGCACGGTGGGCGCTGGCACCACGTTCACGGTCTACCTGCCGCGCGCACTCCATACTGATGTTCCGGCAGCGGCTCCCGCGATCGTTGCCGCCGCGGGTGGAACGGAGACCGTGCTGCTCGTCGAGGACGATGTCCAGGTCCGCACGGCGGCGGCCGGGATCCTCCGCCGCAGCGGTTACCACGTCTTGCTCGCGGAGCACGCGGAGGACGCGCTCCGGATCGCGAGGGAGCACGCGTCGCCGATCGACCTTCTGATCAGCGACGTCGTGATGCCGATGATGAGCGGCAGCGAGCTCGCCAGGCGCGTGGCCGAGCTGCGTCCCACGATCCGCGTCCTGTACATGTCCGGTTACACCGACGACATCACGACTCGCCACGGCATCAGCGAGAGCAATGGCGTCTTCCTCCCGAAGCCGTTGACCCCCGTCACGCTGCGGACCAAGGTCCGCGAGGCCCTGGCGGCCCGGTGATTTCCGTCAGTTAGGAGCGATTTCGCGGTTTCTGTGACGGATCGGTTTAGTTCGCCGTCCGTGATCGACATGGAGCTCGACACGCTGATCCTGAACCTCTCGGTGCCCGACCTGAACCGGTTGTACGCCCTGGTCCGGGACCGGCTGCAGAGCCTGGCCCGGGCACTGCCGGCCCTGACCCGGCGCCAGCGCAAAGTGGCTGATCTCGTGACGTTTGGCTGCACCAACGCGGAGATCGCGAACATGCTCTCGATCTCGGCGAATGCGGTGAAGAAACACGTGTCGCGGCTGCTCGAGCTGCTCGAGGCGTCGAACCGCACCGAGCTGGCCACCACCCTCGCGAACCGAGCTGCGTGAGGTTTACAGATCGGAGGAGACCGCACCGGCGGGAAACCACCTACAAAAGAAGTCGAGCGGCATGGTGGACGACGAGACGATCGAACGGCTGGTGGCGGCGGCGGGCGAAGACGAGACGGCCTGGCAGCACCTGTGGTGCCGCGATCGAGCCGCAGCTGTCGCGGATCATCGCGAAGCCGCGATTCCTCGGCCGGCTCGGTCAGCGCGAGCACGATCGGCGCAACATCGTGGTCGCGGTGATGGCTCGGCTCAAGGCCGATCGGTTCGCGCGACTGCGGATGTACCTCGACGCGAAGGCGGCCAACCTGCGGCTGCGGTTCATCGGGTGGCTTCGCGTCGTCGCGAAGCGGGTCGGCATTGACTACCTGCGGTCGCACCCCGACGACGTACGGCATCACGACACCGGTGCGAGCCGGCCGGGACGCTGGATCGATGCCGAGGAGCTGCCGCCCGCCAGCCAGCTCTTCGGCGGCCGGCCGCGGGTCACCGACATCGGCACCGCGAACGAGCTGCTCGCATACGCGGCCCGCGCGATTCCCGACGAGCAGCGCCGCGCGCTCGAGCCGTGGGCGCAGAGCGAGAGCTTCGAGGACATCGCAAAGGCGCTCGGGCTCACCAGCGCGAATGCCGCCGAACGCGTGGTGCGCGCCGTGATCGAGCGGCTGCGCCGGCGGTTTCGAGACGCGGAGAACCGAGCGACGTGACCGAGTGTCCCGACCTGGGCACGCTCGAAGCCGTGCCGCTGTCGCCGCCGATCTCGGCGCACGTCGCGGACTGCCCGGCCTGCCGCATGGTCGTGGGCGTATTCGCCGGATCCCGCGACGCTGTTCTCGACGACTGCCTGCGGTTCGATGCGCTGCTCGCCGCGCTGCTCGCCGCGCGCGCCGATGGCACCCTCAACCCGGCCGGGAAGAGCCTCTTCGATCGCCACCTCGCGAGCTGCGCGGCGTGTCGCCAGGACGCCGAGACCCTGTCGCCGATCGCGGATACCGACGGTGATCTCCCGGATCTGCCGCAGGTGGATCCGGCTGCGTACGCACTCTGCCTCGAGGTGGCGCGCGGAGGCATGGCAGGATCCTCGCCGCTCGCGATGCCCACGTGACCGTCCACCTGCGCGGACCGGCGCTCCACGGTGCCGGGCCGGTCGACTACGAATCCACGAAGATGGCCACGCAGACGCTCACCGCTACCACCGGCAGCGACGGTGCGTTCGCGTTCGCGACGCTGGTCCTGCCGGGGCCCTACGCGCTGACGGTGACGCTCGGCTCGCAAGTCAGACCGTGCAGCCCAACGTCGGCGTCGATGACACCGACGTGTTCGTCGAGCTGTCTCGCTAGCGACGGCGGGGATCGCCGAGCACGCTCGCCGACACGCCCATCACCGTCAACCCGAGCAGCGCGAGCACGATCGTGCGTGCGCGGTTCGCCATCGTGAACACGAGGCCCGCACCGCCGGTGGCACCGAGCGCGCCATAGAGCGCGTAGTTCGAGCCGTCCGCGATCCCGAGGCCCAGCGGCACGATGCTGGAGACCCACGTGATCAAGATCCCGACGGACACCGTTGCGAGCACGAGCGGCAGCGTGAGCGGCAGCCCCGCGGCGACCATCAGGACGACCGTCCCGGTCGCGTACAGCAGACGCGAGCCGATGACGAATCCCAGCGCGCGGCGAACCTCGGGGCGACCGATCCGGAGGATGTCGGCATCGACCGAGCGCACGGCGATCTCCCAGCGCGTGCTGCGCGCACGGGAGATCAGCCCGAGCCGGCGCACGCCGCGGACCACGACGCCGAGCGCGCCGCGGCGGATCACCAGCATCATCACCACCGCAACGCCGAGCAGCACGGCGCTCGCCACCCACACCGCGACCTGCGCGCGCCGCGGCAGGTCGAGCGACATCAGCGTCACCGGTCCACCGACGATGATCGTGGCGATCGCGCACGACATCGTGGCGACGTTGAACATCACGACCGATGACACCGCCGCCGAGCGTGGCAGCTCGCCGAGCAGCATCGTCACCTTGATCGGCTCGCCGAGGCAGTTGCCCGGGGTCAGCCGGTTGATCGCCAGGCCGCTCGCCTGCGCTGCGAACACGCGACCGTACGAGACCTTCGCGTGAGAGCGCGCGTAGGCGTGGAGCGCGCCCGCATCGCACATCACCGCGCCGAGATCGATCACCGCGATCAGCGCGAACCACGGTGCGATGCGCGCGAGCGGCTCGACCAGCGCGCCCCAGCCGGTGCGCTGGACGAGGACGGCGAGGGCCGCGATCCCCACGACCAACGCGAGTGCATGGAGCCAGCGGCGCGGTCCCTGCGCGGGCACGAGGTCGGCCGGCGGGACAGCTGCGCGATCCATTCGGTTCGAGCGTAGCGTGGACGCTACCCGCGAACAGAGCGCCCGGGTACCCGGCCGGCGGGCGGACGCAACCGTCCGGACACCGGCCGACCCGGACGGACACGCGTTGTAACTACGCGTGATGACGAGCACGCGAGCTGGTGCGAGATGTGGATGGAGGTCACGACATGCGCCCACGCCGACCGGTCCACCCTCTCGATCATCATCCAGCCTTCCGCGCCGTCGTTGCCGCTGCGCCACCGCTCGCCGAGCTGGTCGTCCGGCTGTCCTCGCGAGCAGACGCGGCCGAGCTGGTCGGCACGCTCGCGATCGCGTGCGGCGACCTCGCGGATGGGTTCGCGTCGCCACCGGCGAGCAAGAAGCGGCTGTCCGCGCACCACCGCGCGTGGCTGTGCGTCCGCGAGATCGATCGTGCCGTCACCACCGCCGCGCGCCGGCGCCTCGCGCCGCCCGAGATCGTGAAGCGTGCCCAGCGCGCGATCGACAAGGCGGACGTGCTGATCGGAGCCTTGCTTCCCTTGTGAAGGCAGGCACTTCGAGAAACCTTTGCGGACCGATGCGACATTCGACGGCTGCGCTCCTCTGACATGTAACCATCCATGCAGAGGCTCATCCGTATGCGCACCAAGCTCGCTCTCGTGTTGTTGACCGCGGTCCTTGCCGTGCCGGGGTGCAAGAAGAAGGGAGGCACCGGCGGTGGCGGCGGCGGTGGTGGCGGCTGGTTCGTGGGCACCGAAGGCATGATGCGCAACGTCGTGGGCGATCAGCTCGGGACCTCCTACGAGCTCGGCGCGAGCGAGACGCTGTACGCGATCGCGTGCCGATACCAGGGCGAGGCGTGGGTGGTCGGCGCGCACGGCACGCTGCTCTACACGAGCGATGGCGGCGAGGACTGGTCGTCGGAGGCGCTGCCGACCACGGCGGACCTCCACGCGCTCGCGACGCAGGATGCGGGACCGGTGTTCGTCGCCGGCGACGGCGTGTTCTTCAGCGGGTTGCCCGAGTACGTCACCGGCGAGGTCGCGTGGACCGCACTCGGCGATGGCGTGACGAAGTTCCGCTCGCTCGCTGCAGCTCAGCACGGAACCACGGTCCTCGCGGTCAGCGATGACGGCGCGGTGTGGTCGTACACGAAGGGTGCGCTGACCCGGCGCACCACGATCGCCGGCGCGCGCGCGGTGGCGGTCTCGCCGGATGGCAACACCGCGCTGGTCGCGGGCGATGGCCTGTCGCGCAGCACGGACGGTGGTGCCACCTGGACCCAGCTGTCCGCGAATCCGGGCACCGTGTTCGAGGATGTACGCGTGGACGATGACGGCGCGGGCCTTGCGGTCGGCAAGGCTGGCGCGGTCGCGATGTTCGACGCCGGCGGGCGCGTGCTGCACCAGCAGGTCGGGACCGTCGATCTGCACGCCATGCACGTCGCCGGCTGGAGTGACTCGGCCCTCGAGGGCTACGCTGCCGGTGAGGGCGGGCAGACCTGGATCACGCGCGACGGTGGCTGGTCGTGGCAGGCGGGCCCGAACGTCGGCGCCAAGGTCCTCGGCGTCGATCAGATCGGCGTCGGGCACCGCTGATGCGCTAGATCAGGCGGCGGAGGCGATCGCTTCGACCGCGACCGGGAGGCCGGACCGGCTCCATGCCGAGGTCCCGCCATCGAGGTTGTAGATCGTCGAGTAGCCGAGCCGCTCGGCGAGCTTCGCCGCGGTCAGGCTGCGGACGCCGCGTGCACAGACGAACACGATCGGCTTTTCGCGCGCCAGGTAGGCATCCGGGTCGGCGCGCAGGATATCCAGCGGAACGTTGCGGCTACCGGGCAGGTGGCCCGAGAGCCATTCGCGCTCATCACGAACATCCACGAGGTCGACATTCGTCGTGGACAGCAGGTCTGCGAGCTCGCTGGTGGTGACCGTCTCGACCATGCATCCGTTATAACGGCGGACGCTATGCTTGGCAAGAGGTCTGTTTGAACGGATCCGCGCTAGCGGACACCCTGCAGCCGGTGGAGCGCCTCGACCAGCGCGTCCAGATCTTCGAAAACATTGTAGAAGGCGAGGGAGGCCCGGACCGTGGCTTCGTGGCCAAACCGCCGCAGGATCGGCTGGGCGCAGTGGTGCCCGGAGCGGACCGCGATCCCCTCCTTGTCGAGAGCCGCGCTGACGTCCTCGGTGCGCTGGCCGTCGAGCACGAACGACAGCACGCCCGCCTTGTTCGGCGAGGTGCCGACCATGGTCAGGCCCGGGACGGTAGCCAGCCGCTGCGTGCCGTAGACCAGCAGCTCGTGCTCGTACCGGTCGATCACGTCCATGCCGATTCGCTCGATGTACTCGATCGCGGCGCCCAGCCCGACCGCATCGGCGATCGATCCGGTCCCGGCCTCGAACCGCTGTGGCGGCGGCTGATAGCGCGTCTTCTCGAACGTGACGTCCTCGATCATGTTGCCCCCGCCCTGCCACGGCGGGGTCACCTCGAGCACCTCTGACCTGCCCCACACGACACCGATGCCGGTGGGCCCGAACACCTTGTGGCCGGAGAACACGTACCACTCGCAGCCGAGGTCCTGGACGTCGACCTTCATGTGCGAGACCGCCTGCGCACCGTCGACCATCACGTGTGCACCGTAGCGATGCGCGATCTCGACCATCTGCTTCGCCGGCGTGATCGTTCCCAGCGCGTTGGAGACGTGCGGGATCGAGACCAGCTTGGTCTTCGGTCCCATCAGCTTCTCGTACTCCTCGAGGATCACATCGCCGCGGTCATCGACCGGAGCGACCCGGAGCTGCGCGCCGTTCTCGGCACACAGCATCTGCCACGGCACGATGTTCGCGTGATGCTCGAGGTGGGTGATCACGATCTCGTCGCCCTTGCCGACGTGCCGGCGTCCCCAGCTCTGCGCGATCAGGTTGATCCCCTCGGTGGCACCGCGCACCCACACGATCTCCTTCGCCGACGGTGCGTTGAGGAACCGGCGCGCGCTCTCGCGGGCCTTCTCGAACGCATCGGTGGAGCGCGCCGCGAGCGTGTGCGCTGCGCGATGCACGTTGGAGTTCTCGTGCTCGTAGAAGTACGAGATCCGATCGATCACCGCGCGCGGCTTCTGGGTGGTCGCCGCGTTGTCGAGCCACATCAGGCGCTTGCCGCCGTGGACGCGCTCCTCGAGAATCGGGAAGTCTTTGCGCACTGCATACGGATCGAACGCGTTGCGACCGAGATCCCGCGCGAGCGCATCGTCACGCTGCGGCGTAACGGGAATCGACGGCGAACCAACGGACTCGAGCCCGAGCGCGTCGGCGCCGGGGATGAAATAAGGTACGTCTCCGATCGACGGCTCGGGCAGCACGAACATCGACATGATCGGCATGCCGCCGATCGACGACAGATCGAGCGGAGCACCAAACGGCGACCCGGTGAAGCTCGGCACTCCACCTGGCGTCGACGTCGCGGTCGGCACGGAGCCGCCGCCATCTCCATCGACCAGCGGCACCGAAAACGGCTGCGTGCTCGACGGCAACTCCGATGCTGCCGCCGTGCGCTCGGCCATCGTGTACGAGGGCTGCGATCGACCGCCGGTCGCGGGCTGCATGCCGGCGTGATCGGGACGGGCACCCGGCAGCGTCAACCCACCAGCAGATCCGGGCGGCGAGCGGCCAACGCCCGCCTCCGGATCGACAGCGGCTGAGCTCCCGGGCAACCGCGATGGGACGCCGCCGAACCCGGAGCCCAGGCCGGCCGGAGCTCCCGCCGAGGCAGCGCCCGACGAGGAGGGTCCGGGATTCATGTCCGGACCCGGGGCGGCAACGCCGGGCACCAGGGTCGGTGAGATACCCGGCGAACCGAGGGGTGCGAGACCGCCGCCCGTGATCAGCTGCGATGGGCTCGGCGTCGGCACCACCGACGATCCGCCGAATAGCTCGCCGGCGATCTTCGCGAACAGCAGCGCCATGGCCTGGGGATCGCTGGGATCGGGGAGCGACGGCGCGACCGGAGGCGCAGCGGCACCGTGCGAGAGCCCGGGGCTGCCCCCGACGATCGCGTTCGGTGCCGGTGGCGGGGTCAGCACCGAGAGTGCCGCGCCGCCGGGGTCCACGACCGTCCCCAGTGGAATTCGAAATTCCAGAGGAGGCCCGAACCCCGATCCGCTATCCGTAGTCATGGTAGCGGTCGACCTCGACGCCTTCGAGGCAGCCGATCGCATCCTCGACGAGGACCGCCGACGAGCAGTACAGGCTGACGAGGTACTGCGCCGCGCCGACGTTGTTGATGCCCATGAACCGGACCGCCAGGCTCGGGCTGATCTCGCCCGGGATGCCGGGCTGGAACAGCCCGACGACACCGCGCTTCTTCTCGCCGGTGCGCATCAGCAGGATGTCGGTCTTCTTGCCGCTGACGTGGAGCTTGTCGCTCGGCACGATCGGCAGGCCGCGCCAGGTCAGCATCGGCGTGCCGAACAGCGTCACGGTCGGGGGTGGAACTCCGCGACGCGTGCATTCCCGACCGAACGCCGCGATCGCGCGAGGATGCGCGAGGAAGAACGCCGGCTCCTTCCAGACCCGGGCGATCAGCTCGTCCATGTCGTCGGGCGTTGGCGCGCCGCCGCGCGGCTTGACCTTCATCGTGTCGTGCACGCTGTTGAGCAGGCCGTACGCGCCGTTATTGACCAGCTCGTCCTCCTGCTTCTCCTTCACGCGCTCGACCGCGATCGTGAGCTGCTCCTTGACCTGATCGTACGGGCTGCGAAACAGATCGGAGATCCGGGTGTGGACCTCGACGGTGGTGGTCACCGACGACAGCGTGTACTCGCGCGGCTTCTCCGCGTAATCGATCAGCGCGACCGGCAGCAGCGCCGCGTCATCCGGGCTGCACTCGACGGCGAACCCGGCATTGACGACACGGTTCACGCGGTAGACCCCGGCCTCGACCGGCGTCCACGGCAGGAGCTGGACGAGCCAGCGCGGGGTGCTCCCCACCCAGTACGGTGGAGTCTTGGTGGTGTTGGAGAGCTGGCGTGCAGCGCGCTCACCCAGCATGCGGGGGTCGTGGTCGGCCATGATTCGCTTCCTTAGTACCAGACCTGCGTTGGGTGACCGTGAGGTTGCGGACGATCGATTGCGCGGAGATCGCCGATTCGCGGCGAATCCTCCTGGTTCGTGGAGGGGTCTCCGCTGGGGCGGAACCATCCCAGTATTTTCGGACGTGACATCCGCGCGCGCGTGATAGCGTCCCGCGCATGCGCCCCACGGCCTTCCTTCTCCTGTCCTGCACTCTGGTTGCGTGTGGCCCCTCGGGCCGTGGAGGCGGCGGCGGCGGCGGCCCCGACGGCGGCAATAACAACGGCAACGGCGACGGCAGCGGCAGCGGCTCGAACGGAGACAACTGCTCCGATGCGAGCAAGCTCGTCTACGTGGTCGACTCGAACAACCAGCTCTCGCAGTTCGACCCGATGACGAAGCTGTTCAAGGACCTCGGCACGCTCACGTGCCCCGCCGGCGACGGCTTCAAGCCGTTCTCGATGGGCGTCGATCGCAACGCGACGGCGTATGTCCTCTACGTCAACGCGAATCAGACGACGGGCGCGCCGATGGGTTCGAAGATCTTCAAGGTCGACACCACGGCAACGGGCCTGCCCTGCACCGCCACGAGCTTCACCCCGCTCAGCACGATGCTCGAGTTCGGCATGGGATTCTCCACGAGCACGGCCGGCGGCACCACCGACCAGCTGTTCATCTCGGGCGGCAACACCGCGTCGACCACCTCGATGTCGATGCTCGCGACGCTCGACGTGAGCACGATGGTCACGACGCCGGTCCCCAACGGCACGATCCAGGGCTCGCCCGAGCTGACCGGCAATTCGAACGCCGAGCTGTGGGCATTCTTCCCGGATCCGACCAACCCGAAGATCCAGGGGGTCAACAAGGCCACCGGTGCCGCGATCACCCCCGCGCCGCTTCCGCAGGCGCTGAAGGGGGATCCGGCGGCCTGGGCGTTCGCGTTCTATGGCGGCGACTACTGGATCTTCCTCGCGAAGACGCAGCTACTCGGCGGCCAGCAGCCGACCACGGTTTATCAGGTCAGCCCGACCGGCGTGCTGAAGGGCATGACCCCGACGACCAACCGCCACATCGTCGGCGCCGGCGTCTCGACCTGCGCCCCGACGGTCATCTTCTGATCTAGCTCGGTTGGCGGACGTCGCGCCGGCGCTACGACGCCAGCGTCTTCGCGAGCTTCCCCGCGCGGAACACCCACAGCGTGTTCGGCGCGCCGACGGTCCAGGTCTCGTCGCGGGTCAGCGGCATCGTCGCGACCACGGCGACGCGGTCGTTGGGCGTGGTCACCGCTGCGAAGTCGACGCTGATGTCCTCGTCGGCGAGCGTGGCCTTCTTGAACGGCGCCTTGCGCACGAGGTAGTGGAGCTTGGTCGCGCAGCGCGCGTAGAGTTGCTCGCCATCGCCGAGCAGCATGTTGAAGGTTCCGCCACGACCGATCTTGCCGGACAACGCGGCGATCGCCTCGGCGAGCTCCGCGCGCGGTGGCGGCGTGTCCTTGAACTCGTGATGGAGCGCGCCGAGCAGCGCGCAGAACGCATGCTCGCTGTCGGTCTTGCCCATCGGATGGAACCGCCCGAGCTTCAGCGCGAACGCGTCCTTCACCGTGCCGTTGTGCGCGAACACGAAGTGCCGGCCCCACAACTCGCGCGTGAACGGATGCGTGTTGGCGAGCGAGACCTTGCCGCGGGTCTTGCGGCGGACGTGGGCGATCGCGAGCAGCGTCTTGATCGGATGTTCTCGGACGAACGTCGCGAGCGCGGAGTCGGCGGCGGCCGCGGGCTCGAGGAACACGCGCGCCACCGGACCGTCGTACAGCGCGAGGCCCCAGCCATCGGCGTGCGGACCGTGACGGCCTCCTCGGGCCGACAGCCCCGCAAACGAGAACACGATGTCCGTCAGGACGTTGCACTCCATCCCGAGCAGCTCGCACATCGCCACACAGGGTAACGCGTGCCACCCGGTCCGTTCCACACGCTACGATGGTCGAATGAAGCGGGAGGACGAGGAGCACACCGGTCTGTTCGACGTGCCTCAGGAGCCCGATGGCGTCACGGCGCACGTCTACAGCGCGCCGGTGAGGCGCATCACGATCGTCGGCTTCCAGGCGCCGCTGGCACCCTCCGCTGACGATCGGGGCGCGAGCGCGGCGCCACCGACGATCGCCGAGACCTGGCCGACCGGCAGCGACCTGGCTCCCGCGCCAGCGGTCGATCTCGGCCTCGGGACGTCCGCGCACCGTTACACGCTCGGACCGATCATCGGCCGCGGTGGCATGGGCGAGGTGTTCTCCGCGCACGACGAGCAGATCGGACGCCCGGTCGCGATCAAGCGACTGCGGATGAACGAACCATCTCCCGATGCGCTGACCCGGTTTCTCCGCGAGGCGCGGATCCAGGGCCGGCTCGAGCACCCGGCGATCGTCCCGGTCCACGAGCTGTGGAAGGACGATCGCGGCCGGCCCTTCTTCGTGATGAAGCAGCTGACCGGCGTCACGCTCGGTGACGTGCTCGGCAAGCTCGCGGTCGGCTCGCCCGAGACGCAGAAGCAGTTCTCCCGCCAGCGCCTGCTCCGCGCATTTGCGGACGTCTGCCTCGCGATCGAGTTCGCGCACACCCGCGGCGTGGTCCACCGCGATCTCAAGCCCGCGAACATCGTGCTCGGGGATTTCGGCGAGGTCTACGTGCTCGACTGGGGAGTCGCGCGGGTGATGACCGAGGAGGATCGGCCGAGCTTCGCCGATGTCGGCACGGTCGCCGAGCAGCCCGCGTACAACGAGACGGCGGCCGGAGCGATCCTCGGCACGCCGGGCTACATCGCGCCGGAACAGATCCGCGGCGAGGGCGATCTCGATGGCCGCGCCGATGTCTACGCGCTGGGCACGATCCTGTTCGAGATCCTCACCCTGTACCCGCTGCATCCGCGTGGTGAGGCGGCGATCGCGAGTGCGCTGAATGGCGTGGATGCCCGGCCCTCGCTGCGCGCGATCGATCGCGTGGTTCCGCCGGAGCTCGACGCGATCTGCGTGCGCGCCACCGCCGTCGACAAGACCGACCGCTACCCCACCGCTCGCGCGCTGTCCGAGGCGGTTCAGCAGTTCCTCGATGGCGACCGTGACTTCGTCCTGCGCCGGGAGCTCGCGCGTACCGAGATCTTGGTCGCTCGCAACGCACTGGCCTCCGGGAACGGTGACCACGCGCGACAGACCGCGATCCGCGCCGCCGCGCGCGCGCTGGCGTTCGATCCCACCTCGCCACAACCGGCGGATCTGCTCGGGCGACTCATGCTCGAGCCACCGACGACCGTTCCCAAGGAGGTCGAGGACGATCTCGCCAGGGCGGATCACGAGTCGCTGAAGAACAGCGCGCGGTTCGCCACGATCGCGGCACTGGCGTACCTGAGCTTCTTCCCGATCCTGTACTGGATCGGATTTCGCGAGAGCTGGTACCACATCGCCGGACCCGCCTTGTGCGCGTTCATCGTCGCGGTCGAGCTCGGCGTCGCACCGAGGAACCCCTACTGGTCGGGCTACCTCGCGATCGCCGCAAATCTCCTGATGATCGCGCTGCTGTCGCGGATCGTCAGCCCGTTCTTGATCGGCGCGGGTCCTGCCACCGTGATCGTCATGTTGCTCGCGAATCATCGCCGGCTGATCAACACCTGGCTGCTCGCCGGGCTCACCGTGCTCGCGACGCTGGCGCCGTGGCTCCTCGAGCTCGCGGGTGTGCTGTCGCGGCACGCCTTCATCGAAGGCGACAGCTTCATCTTCCGCACCACCGCCGGGAAGCTGGACGCGATGGGCGCGCTGTTCGGGCTCGTCCTCTACATCGTGGCGCTGATCGGGATGGCTACCCTGCTCGCGCGGATCCAGGACACCGAGCGCCGCGGGGTCCGCCGCAACCTCCAGATCCAGGCGTGGCAGCTCAAGGCGCTGATGCCGCGGCAGGACTCGAGCGCCACGTGATCCTGCAACAGTGGGTTCCGTGTCTCGTGGTTACCGGTGTGGCTCGTGATGCGCATACTGGTGCTCCATGACCAACCAGCGCGAATCGGGGACCGGCAGGCAGCTGAACGTCGGAGACCGGCGGATGCCCGCGGTGTTCGTCCCGCATGGGGGTGGTCCGTGGCCGTGGGTTGACGTCGGCCTCGATCCGCAAGGTGACCTCGATCTGCGCGCGTACCTCGAGTCGCTCGGCGCGCTGCCCGGGACCACCCCGAAGGCGGTGCTCGTGATCTCCGCGCACTGGGAGCAGAACGTTCCCACGGTGATGACCTCGGCGAAGCCGCCGATGCTCTACGACTACTACGGCTTCCCGCAGGAGTCGTACGAGATCCAGTGGCCCGCGCCCGGTGCGCCCGACGTCGCGCGGCGCGTGCAGGAGCTGCTGCGGGGTGCCGGCATCGCGAGCGCCACCGACGCCGAGCGCGGATTCGACCACGGCGTGTTCGTGCCGCTCAAGCTGATGTTCCCCGACGCGAACATCCCGACGCTCCAGCTCTCGCTGAAGGCGGGGCTCGATCCGGCGGAGCACCTGGCGATCGGCCGCGCGCTCGCGCCACTGCGCGACGAGGGCGTGTTCATCGTCGGCAGCGGCCTCAGCTATCACAACATGCGCGGGTTCCGCGATCCGCGTGCGCAGCCGGTGGCGGAGGTGTTCGATGCGTGGCTGCGCGACGCCGCCACCGCAGCTCCCGGCGAGCGCGACGCGAAGCTGGTCGCGTGGGCAACCGCCCCCGAAGCGCGCAGCGCACATCCGCGCGAGGAGCACCTGCTGCCGCTGATGGTCATCGTCGGCGCTGCGGGCGACGACGCCGGCACGGTCGGCTACAACAAGACCTACGCCGGGCTCCGCGTCAGCGCCTATCACTACGGCCCAGGCTTGGGACCGACGACCGCCTTGGCATCGGCAGCGGTCTTGCCGGCGTAGAACCGCGAGTAGTTGCTCGGCGTGGCGAGCGTGCGCGGGTCCATGCGGTCGCAGCACACGATCCCGTGCAGGTGATCGACCTCGTGCTGGAGGATCCGCGCGTACCAGCCGACCGCGGTACGCGTGTACTGCGCCCCGTGCTCGTCGAGCGCGTCGAGCCGGACCTTGCGGGCGCGCGGCACCACCATGTTGAACGACGCAAAGCTGAGGCAGCCCTCGAAGTGCTCGACCTGATCGTCGTTCTCGATCGTGAGCTTCGGGTTGATCAGCACGTGGTAGTCGACCGGCGTGCGTTCGCGCTGCGCGAGCTGCTCGGGATCGAAGCCCTTGTGAAACTCCGCGGGATCTTCGATGACGGCGAGCTGGAGCGAGACGCCGACCTGCGGGGCCGCGAGACCTACGCCGGGTGCGGCCCGCATGGTGTCTCGCATGTCGACGATCAGCTGCTGCAGCTCCGGGCTGGCGATCTCCGCCCTCGTGAGCTCCCGGGCCTGCATGCGCAGCACCGGATGTCCGACTTGCACGATCTCGAGCACGGGCATCGCGTCTCCTCCTACGAGCTGCACGAGAGCATGGAGCATCCGGGCTTGTGACGGGCCCAATCGGGGCGCTTCTCGGTGAACCGCTCCTTGCCGGGCTGGATCGTGTACGGATGGCGCAGGACCTCGAGGAGCTCGAGCAGCGCGGCGCGATCGCCCGCCTCCGTGGCCTCGATCACCTGCTGTACGAGGTAGTTGCGCGGCACGTAGAGCGGGTTGATCTCGTTCATCCGCGCGTGGCGCGTGGCCTGGTCGAGGCCCTCGGCGCGCACCCGGTGGGCATACGCGACGAGCCAGCGATCGAGCTGCGCGCGCGCAACCGGCGTGACCCCGGCCGGCGCGTAATACGCATCGCGAAGGGTCGCGAACGACGGCGATGGCTCGGCGAGCCGGCGGAACAACAGCGTCAGGTCGATCTCGGCGGAGACCAGCAGCGCGCCGAGATCGGTGAGCAGGTCATCATCCTCGGTCGCCCACATCCGCAGGCCCGCGAGCCCGAGCTTGCGCAACATGGTGTGCCGGTAGAGCGAGCCGACCTCCGCCACGTAGCGATCGAGCGTGCGCCGCAGCGGATCGAGATCCTCGACGAGCGGCGCGAGCGCGGTGGCGAGCTTCGCGAGGTTCCAGTGCGCGACCTGCGGCTGCGCGCCGAACCGATAGCGACGCCCCGACGCATCGGTGATGTTCGGTGTCCAGTCGAGGTCGAACGACTCGACCCAGCCATACGGCCCGTAGTCGATGGTGAGGCCGAGGATCGACATGTTGTCGGTGTTCATCACGCCGTGGACGAACCCGACGCGCATCCACTCGGTGACCATCCATGCCGTGCGCAGCATGACCTCGTTGAACCAGCCGGCGATGTCCAGGCGCTCGCCGTGGAGGTGCTGCGGATAGAACCGTTCGAGAGTGAACCGCACCAGCTTCTCGAGCGTCTCCTTGTCGTCGCGCGAGCGATGGATCTCGTAGCTGCCGAACCGCAGAAACGACGGAGCGACCCGGCACACCACCGCGCCTGGCTCGGCCTTCGGGTGACCATCGTAGAGCAGGTCGCGCTGCACCGGTTCTCCGGTCAGCGCGAGAGACAGCGCCCGGGTCGTGGGCACGCCGAGGTGGAACATCGCCTCGCTGCAGACCAGCTCGCGTAGCGACGAGCGCAGCACTGCGCGGCCATCCGCGCGACGCGAGTACGGCGTGGGTCCCGCACCCTTCAGCTGCAGCTCCCAGGTCTCGCCGCCCGGGTCGGTGACCTCGCCGAGCGTGATCGCGCGGCCATCGCCGAGCTGACCGGCCCAGGTGCCGAACTGATGGCCTCCGTAACACGCGGCATACGGTGCCATGCCGTCGACGATGCGGTTGCCTGCGAGTACCTCGGCGAGCTCCGGGGTGGGCGTCGGATCGAGGCCGATCAACGACGCCACCTCGGGAACCAGTACGAGCAGCTCGGGCTTCGCTACGTGGGTCGGTGCGACGCGCGAATAACACGCACGCAGCACCTGGCGCAGGGAGTTATCGCTGCGCGGATCCGCGGGCAGCTCGCGTACGAAGTGATCCGTGAACGCGAGGTGCGCGATGTCCCGAACCGGCGACGAAGGGCTCACCGGCGCAGGATAGCCAGCGCCGCGGGGGATGGCGAGGCTCGGCTACCAGCCCTTCTTGCCGCGTCGAAAGCCGCCGCCGGAGACCCCGGTCGAGATGTTGACGACCGGAGGCGTGAAGCCTCCAGGTGCCCCGCCCCCACCACCGCCGCCGCCCATCATCATCATCATCATCATGAGCTGCATGGTGTCGCCGCCGCTGCTGGTGTTCTTCGCCGCGGCGAGGTCTTTGATCGAGCTACCGATCTGCGTGAGCATCGCGGTGAGCTCGGCGTCGCCGCCGCTCGAGCGGCTGGACACGCGGCTGGCGCCGCCGGCCACGGTGGCGAGCTGCTGGGGATCGACGCTGGTGAATGCTTCGGCGGTATCGGTCTTCGGGGTGGACATCGGGGGCTCCTTGGTGTGATGAGTCCTAAAGCACCCGGTGTGCCAACCGCTCCCAGCGGCCAAGTACCTGACCTCGAAGCGCTACCGCGACGTGGCGTCACCCGGAGACGTAACCTCGAGGAGGCGGATCCGGTGGATCAGCCCCCGCGGCGGCTGCACGAGCAGGCGGTCCCGCATCCCGGCATCGAACGCGCCGAACGGCAATGCGGCGGGATCGCTGCGACGGAGGCCATCCTCGGCTGCTGCAGCCGCGTCGCCGAGGATCGCGTCGAGTCGCTCGTAGGTGGCGAGCGCGCGAGCTGCGAGTGCGGCGTGCGGATCGGCGATCTCGGGTGGTGCCTGCGTGGTGCCGAGCGCGAGGCCGATCGACATTGCGGCGGTAAGCAACGGTGCATCGCTGCGGTCGGGCGCCATCGGCATCACGAGCTTCGCGAGCTGAGCGATCCACAGCGCGCGGCTGGTCGGCGGCACGGACGCGAGGTCGGGCGGGCCGACCACGAGGAAGTCAGGCGGCTCGCAGGCACCATCGATCAACTCCGTCAGCTCCGTCCTCTCCCGTGACGGGCCGAGCGCGGCGACCAGATCGGCATACACGAAGCGCCGCGCCAGGAAGTGGATCCACAGCACCAGCTTGACGTTCGCGTAGTGCGCGCCGAACAACAGCGCGCGATCGCGCTCGGCGATCAGCGTCGTGATCGCCGGGCTCGCACCACGCGGTGTGCCCGCGATCAGCACCTCGAAGAACCGCAGCATCATCTTCTCGGGCCCCGAGCAGACCTCGGTGGCACCGATCAGCGCGCCGGTCGCCTCCGAGGAGTCGTAGATCGCCTGCGCGGTCAGCTCCCCCGGCATCGAGCCGCCTGCGAGCGTGTCGACCATCCGCGCTTGCGCCCATAACCCGACGCCGAGCGTGACCTTCGCGAGCGCTGCGGCGAACGCCGGTGGCGGCTGGCCCTCGCCGCGGAGCAGATAGAACCAGGGCAGCGCGGAGCCGAGCTGCCCGATGCGCCACAGATCGATCACGTCCGGGATCTCGGGCGTGTGCGGACCGCGCCGCTCGGCGTACGCCATCCGCATCACCGCGCACGCATCGAGGATGTCATCCCAGTGCGCGGACATCTGGCGCAGCGCGGAGATGTTCATCGGCGAGGCGTGCTGGTGCCGGCTGCCAGCGTAGGGACAGATCCTGTACTCGATCTCGCCGGGCCGAATCCGATCGGGTGGCGTTCGGCCCTCGCGGATCAGGCGGTGTTCGTCATCGCGATGGAACTGCTCCTCGATCATCCGCACCAGCCACGGCGTCATGCGGTCGGGACTCCGGCCGGATCGCTGCAACCGCACGGTGTGACGAGCCCCGACACCTGCCCATGGTACTCGTCCCGGAGCGTCATCCGACAAATCTCGATCGGCAGTGGCATACTCGCGCTGGATGCGGACGATCCACCTGATCTTCGGCGCAGCGCTGGCAGGCGGCATCGCGACCGCCGGGCCAGCGGTTGGCCCCCCTGCCCGCCCCGGACCTCCCGTGCGCAAGCCGGCGAACGTGACCTATACGGGCGATCAGCTGTCCGCGTTCGCCGAGGCGGTGATGGCGGACAAGGCCAGCGATCTCGAGACCGCGGAGAATCGCTATCGCCGCGCGTGTGATGGCGCGAGCAAGCCAGGCTGCATCTACAACCTTGCGGACGTGCAGCGCCGGATGGAGCGCACCAGGGACGCGATCGAGACCTACCGCAAGTATCTCGAGGCCGCGCCCGACGCCACCGATCGCGGCGAGGTCGAGAAGCTGATCGCGCGCCTGCAGCAGTCGCCTCCGGTGGTGACGATCGATGGCGAGGATCCGCGCGCGGTCGTGTTCGTCGATGGCCAGTATGTCGGCCCGTCCCCGCAGACCCTGCAGCTCACGGCGGGCGGTCACACCTTCGATCGGATCGGACCGGCGTCGCTCGAGCATCAGCGCCAGGACCTGGCGCCGCTCGACGTGCGTCATGTCTCGGGCTACAGCAACCGCGAGAACGTCGGCAACGTGGTGCTGTCGGCGAGCCTGCGGCGCTCTGGGACGTGGCGGGATGGTTCGCAGGAGTGGAAGATCCCTGGGCGGTTCACGCTGGCGCCGGGCCACTACGAGACGCTGCCGTTCGGCTCGAGGGACTTCTGCGACTCGATCGTGTTCGACATCGCGAAGGGCGATGGCGTGACCTTTGTCTACGTCGATGCCGACGAGCCCGCCGATGGCGCACCGCGCCCGCCGTGCGTGAAGCTGACCGTCAAGGTCAAGAAGCTGAGCTTTCCGCCATGATGCGCGCCACCCTGCTGCTCGCGCTGCTCGCGCGGATCGCCGCCGCGGACTCCGATGCGCCAGTGCGTAAAGCGAGCCCCGACAAGTTCGCGAAGGCCGCGGGTGAGGCGTTCCAGGCCGCGGTGGCTGCCGACAAGGACGGAGACCTGCCCACCGCGCTCGGCCTGTACCAGAAGGCGTTCGCGATCTCGCCGCACCCGAGCACGATCTACAACATCGCCGATCTGGAGCGCCGGCTCGGCCAGCTCCCGCAGGCGCTCAAGAGCTACGAGACCTATCTGTTGATCGCTCCGACCGCGGCCGACAAGCAGCAGGTCGAGGCGCTGCTCGACAGGCTCCAGAAGACGCCCGGGATGCTGTGGGTGACCACGGCGCCGGCGAGCGATCCGAGCTCGATCGATCTGACCAGCGCGTACATCATCGTCGATGGCGAGATCAAGAAACAGCCTGGTGTCGAGATCCACGCCGGTCCCTACGGCTACCGCGAGGGCTTCGGCATCGATCTGCGCGGCGGCAAGCACATCGTCGATGTCGTGACCGCGGTCAGCTTCGGCTCGCAGGACTGCAAGTTCGGCCCCGGCGAGAATACCCAGTGCACGGTCACGGCGCCGCCCCGCACCGATGGCTTGGTGGTGTTCAACTCCTCGGAGAAGCCGATCGAGGTCCGCATGCCCGGGAAGGCCCGCAGCAACCGGCGCGAGATCCGATTCGAGCTACCCGCTGGCAAGCAGCGGCTGCTGCTGCGCGATCGATCGTTCGAGTGCCGCACGATCCCGGTCGAGGTTCCGCGCGGAGCTGACGTGGCGTACGTGTACGTCGCGACCACCGAGCACGATCGGCTCGAGCGGTGCCGCGCGATGACGGTCACCCAGCACAGGCTGCACTTCGCACCTTAGAGCTGACTGGCGACCACGACGCCGATCAGCGCACCGACCACCAGCACCACGATCCACACGATCCTCCGCATCGCTGCTTCCCGTGCAGCGGTCTGCGCGGTGTCGAATCCTGGCATCCGGGGCCCGGGCCCGAGCGGCGGCAGCATCGGCGTCCTGGCGATCCGTGCCGGAGGTACGAAGCTCTGCAGATTGATCATCGCGTCACTCGCGCCAGCGGGGCGCCCCGCCATTGGCGTCGGACCGCTGGGCGGCTTGCGCTGCCCGGGCTGTGGCTGCTGCGGAGGAAACAACGCGAGGCCGGAGCTCGCGATCGGTGTGGCCGGCGGCGGACCCGGCTCGCGATCGGCAGCCGCAAACACCGGCTCGCTGCCGCGGCCGCCATGAGTCGGCAGCGCGGGCTGCGTCGCGCCACCCACCAGCGGAGCTCCGGTCGGCGGCGTTGGCGTGGTCACCGGCGGCGGCGTGCGCTCGACCGTCGACGGCCGCACAGGACGCCCCGGCAGCGTCACATTCAGCGGATTCGTCGCCTTCGGAGGACGCGCGACGATCGGCGCGGACTCGGTCGGCGCCTCGCCGAGCCTCTGCACGCTCGGTTCCACCAGCTGTGCGGGGTACGGCGAGGTGACCAGCGGCCGGCGCTGCTCGAACACCGTCGACTCCTCGCCATCCGGCAGCGTCACGCTGCGCGTCACGTCCTCGGTGCCGTCCGCGATCTCCTCGCCACGCAGCAGGCGATCGATCGCATCGCCGAGCTCGATGACGGTGGACCAGCGCTGCTCGGGATCCCGCGCGAGGCACTTCATCACGATCGTGTCGACACCGCTCGGCACCGGCACGATCGACGAGAGCGACGCGGGGACCGTGCGCAGCATCGCAGCGAGCACGGCTGCAGGACTGTTCGCGTCGTCGAACGGCCGGCGCCCGCAGATCATCTCGTACATCACGATGCCGAGCGTGTAGATGTCAGTCTGCCCGGTGCACGCGCCGCCAACCATCTGCTCGGGCGACATGTAATCGAGCGTGCCGATCATCTGGCCCGCACTCGTCAGGTCCGCGTTGTCGATGCCGGTGTCGCGGATGATCTTCGCGATCCCGAAATCAAGCACCTTCGCGAAGCTCTCGTCGCCGTCCTTGCTCTCGAGGTTGATGTTCGTCGGCTTGAGATCGCGGTGCACGATGCCGAGCTCGTGCGCCTCCTCGAGCGAGGAGCAGACGCCGCGCGCGATCGCCGCCACCTGCTTCCACCCGAGCGGACCGCGCGTACGGAATCGATCGAACAGGCTCTCGCCGTGCAGCAGCTCCAGCACGATGAACAAGGTGCCGTCATCGGCCTCGCCCATCTCGTATGCGATGATCGTGTGTGGATTGCGGAGCCGGGTCAGCGTCTCGCCCTCGCGGCGGAACCGCGCGATCACGCCGGGATCGGACGCGAGCCGCGCGTGGAGGATCTTGAGCGCGAACTGGTGGCCCGATTTCTTGTGGGTGGCGTGATAGATCGCGCCGAACCCGCCAACCGCGATCCGGAAGTCGATGTGGAACCGGCCGTCGAAGGTCGAGCCGACCAGCGGATCGTGGATCTGGACCTGCGTCCGATCGTTGAGGTCCTCCTGGCGGCTCACCTGTGAACTGTACGGGCGTCTCGCCATCTGCGCGAAATGAAACGACCCTGATCGCCGTGGGGCCGAGTGTTCTCCGCGGGTTAGCTAGTTCCCGCGTCAGAATGACGATCTGCGAGCAGCCAAGCCCGCTTCCTCGACGAGAAACCGGGTAGTCCGCGGCACTCGAACCGCGGAAGCATGGCGAAGTTGTGGACCGAAGCGGCAACGGCGTTGCAGCCCGCGCAGCTCTCCGGCGCGGACTCAGGGGAGCCGCATC
>JAYUVX010000381.1:0-3441 GCA_043753855.1 Myxococcales bacterium
CTGGCTCCCGCGCTGCCCCGTTTGCCACGCTGCGCACCCGACACGGTCACGCCATCACGCCGCGGCAGCAGCGAGGGAGGGGTAACGCAGTAGTGCTAAGGCGCAGCTCACGGTTATCTCGATGTTGAAGGAAGTATTCGACGACTGGATCGCATCGACCCAGTCCGATATCGACGCCGACTCGGCAATCAAGACCAACGATGACGTCGTTCGCGTTGCCATGACGAAGGAAGAATCGGACCTCGCCGCGATCGATGCAGCCGAGGAGGGCGCGAAGGACAAGCTGAACGACTTTGCGAAAGCTAACAAGCTGACCGAATTCGAGAAGCAGAAGAAGTGGAATCAAAAGGACGCAAAGACGTTCAAGGCGGCACTGACCACCGAGCTCAAGGCGCGCGACAAGAAATCCCAGAGTGTGATGGCTAGCCATGAGGGCGACGCGATCAAAGATCTGACCGCACTCAAGTGGTACCAAAGCAAGCTCACCGACCCGGCCTTCGTGTTCGGGAAGGGCGTAGCGGTCGAGTGGTCGGATAAGGAGCACACACACGCGACCCACTGGAAGTCGAAGTACGACGCGTCACAGGTCCCGCTGATGCAAGTACTTGAGCACGGAACTGTGCGCAACGACGCCATGCCGGAGCGTCCCCCGGGAGGCGAGAAGAAGAAGGTCTTCGACGGTGAGGTGATCGCGACGCTCGCGCGCTTCGGATGGAGCCCGGGCGCGGCCTTCGGCGACACGATGCACTTCGACTTCATCGAGGGTTATAACAAGGCAGTCCCGGGCGGTCGCAGCGGCGAGAACAGTAAGCAAACGCGTTACAGTCCCGAGGGAGCGCTGCATGAGAAGGACTCTGCGAAGAGGTAGCGGTGAGTGGCTGGCGGTGGCCGTGGTGCTATCTGGTTGTGCGAAATCGCAAACCGAGGCGGCTCCCGCACCGATGGCTAACGGGTCGGCGGCTGCGCAGCCGACGCCGGCTGCGCCGGCTGCGCCCCTCGTCACGGTCGCGGCTGGGCATGGCGACGTCACGTTCGGCAGCGATGCGATCGCCATCGGCGCGTTGCCACTGCACATCGGTAGCGACACGTCGTTGGGCGCCGTCGCGTTGTCGATGCGCGGCAACATTATCGTCGCCGAGGACACGCAGTCCGTTCGCACGTGGGACCTGACGTCGGGACAACCGCTCAAGGTAATCCCGCCGATCGACGACAACCCGGCGGCGCAGACGCCGCAGATCTCGCTCGCGAACGATGGCAGCGCGCTCGCGATTGGCTCGACGAAGCAAGTGCGGGTGATGGGCAAGCGCGACATCAACATCGGCCCGTGCATCGTGCCGGGAGCGTTCTCGCACGACGCGAAGCAGCTCGTGTGTCTCGCGAGCGCTCCGCTGGTGTGGAACGTAGTCGACAACAAGCTGGTCGCGAAGGCACCTGACCGCGGGACCATCGAGATGGTGCAGGCCGCGCAGTTCACCGCCGACGATAAGACGGTGGTGTGGGCGACCCATCACGAGCTCGTCAGATGGGATTTCGACAGTGGGAAGATGGCTACCGTCTACACAAGCACGAACGAGATGACGAACGTCGTGTTCGCCGCGGGTGGTGCTCACGCGTTCGTATCATCGCACCCATCGGGTTCGCGCAATCGTACCGCCGCCGTCGTCGAACTCGCGACCGGGAAGGCGACGACGGTCGGCGATGCACTCACAGGCGCCGTCTCCGCGGATGGTGTGCTTGTGGCGCTCGTCCAGAGCGGCGAAGTCCGCGTGCTGGAAGTCGCAACGAAGAAGGTCGTTTGGTTCGAAAAGGCAGCGATACCCGTGCAGCGCCTGGCGTTCGCGAGCGACGGCGATAGCCTCGCGTACGTCGAAGGCGGACGGATTCACGTCTTCAACGGGAAAGCGGCACGCACGTACGACGCACCGTCACGGTTTGCGGGCTGGGTCGCAGAAGGCGTGATCGCAACGCAGCGGGCGGGAACGCTCGAGCAAGTCACGCTGGAGAAGCAGGTATGGAGCGCGCTCGACAAGGCGCCCGCAGTCGACCGCGTCGACGGCGCACCAGCGTGGGCGACGTGGCAGGCGAGCGGCATCGCGGCGGAGCCGCGGAGCGGTGGCGCGTGCGCGGCAAGGCTCCGCGTGTGGACAGCCAGGGGCGGCGACAAGACGCTCAAGGCGGCATGCCCTGAGGACGCGCCTGGGTGGGTGCTTGGCGACGGCTGGGCCGTCGCGGTCGCGAAAATGGTGGCGACCGTGTTCAACGCCACTACGGGCAAGTCAATCGGCACTCTTGCCGTCGACAAACCGCGCATCGACAAGCCAGAGTACGCGCGCGAACTGGTCGCGGGGGCGCTCGCACCGTCTGCGCTCGCACTGATGTCGCGCGGCCCGGAGCTTCCAGAGCCGGGCACCTCGGATCCACGCGAAGATGTGCTGCATCAGACCGAGAGCGGTTGCAGAGTTGACCTCACGGGTTCGTGCTGGAATGACTTCGTGGTCCGGGTGTACTCGCTCGATAAGACGGCCCGTGTTTCCTGGCGGATCAAGGTTACAAACGATCGGCCAACCGAGCTCGCAGCGCAGGCATCGGGCGCGATCGCTTTCGACCACTCGGGCAAGCGTGTGCTGATCGGCACGATCGACGGCGCGATCGAGATCGCGTCGTCGCCGACTGAGAGGACGGTCAAGCGGCTCCACTTCGCGAGGATCGTGCGCATCGTCGTGTCGCCCGGCGACGGCTGGGTGTTCTCTGAAGACGCCGCCGGAGTGCAGCGCGTGTGGAAGCTGCCATAGCCGGCAAGAAGCTGACCGCCATGGGTGGTAGCGCGAATGACCAGCGGCGCGGTGATCCGTCAGAGGGCCATGGCGCTTGCTTCAGCTTGATGATCGTCGCAGACCTCGGTCCGTCTACGCGCACGGCGATCACCCCATCGGGTCGCGGCAGCAGCGCGCGGACAGCACAGCCCTCGCTCAACCGCTTCCACTCACCGCTCGCGTCGACGAGCGTTCGCAGCAGGCGGCCGCTGGTCGCGTCGAAGACGTCGTACCCACAGAGTTGGTCGCTGATGACGATCGATCCGTTCGAGGGAGGTACATACGATGTACCCATCCTTTACGATGTCGAAGGCGATCATGCAGACTGACGGTTCTGCTCGGATGCCGTCGAATGACCCACGGCCCCACCGATCAGGGTGCAGCCCGGTAGGACAAGATCCGCGTGTTCCTCGGGCCACGCGAGGTTGCCGTTTACGATAAGGCGATCTCTACGACCAAACAGCGCAAGACGCTCGTCGAGCACCGGCCGCCCCGCGGCCAAGGCGCCGCGCATGTCGCGCCGCTGCCCCAGGAGCGCGAGCTCGCCGTCGCCGGCGCGCCGTTCTCCGGTTACGCGGTGACGCTCAAGCAGCGCGTTGGCCCCCGCTGGCCGATCGCGCTCCGCCGG
>JAYUVX010000382.1:0-75310 GCA_043753855.1 Myxococcales bacterium
GCGGCGTGGCGCGATCCCAGTGCGTGGGCCCGCGAGACGCACGCCGGCGGCGATCTTGCCGGCATCATCGACGCGCTGCCGTACCTCGCCGATCTCGGCGCGAATGCGTTGCACCTGACGCCGATCTGCGTCGCGCCCTCGGTCCATCGCTACGATGCTATCGACCCCGTCGCCATCGATCCCGCGGTCGGCGGCGACGCGGCGTTCGAGCGACTGCTCGAGGCGGCGCACGCGCGCGGGATCCGGATCCTGGTCGACGTCGCCGCGGCCCACGTCCACCGCGACTTCGCGCCGTTCCGCGACGTCCGCGACCGGGGCCCGGCGTCGCCGTACTGGCGGTGGTTTCAGGCGCGGCACTGGCCGTTCGTCGACGGTCCGGATCCCGGCTACGCGCACTATCAGAAGGGGCAGTGGGAGGAGCCGTTGCTCGAGCTCGCCGAGCCCGAGGTCGCCGACGCGATCGTCGGGTGGTTCGCGAGCTGGGTGCGGCGCGGCGTGGACGGACTTCACGTCGACGCGGCGGCGGATCTCCCGCTACCCCTGCTCGCCAGGATCCGTCCGGCCGTGCGGGCGATCCGCCCCGACGCCATCGTGTTCGGCGAGGTGGTGCCGGCCAGCGTCGATCGGTTCGTCCCGGGCGCACTCGATGCCGCGACCGACTTCGCGCACCGCGAGGCGGTAGTCGGCTGGCTCGCACAGACCGTGCCCGCGAGCCGGGTCGAGGAGCTCGCAGCCGCGCAGCGCGCGCGGGGCGCGGCGGGGGCTCACTCGCTCGGGTTCACCGGGACCCACGATCAGCCGCGGATCGGGACGGTGACCGGAGATCCCGCGCTCGCACGGATCGGCCTGCTGGCGGTCGCACTCGGTGCGCGTGTGCCGCTGCTCTACTACGGGGACGAGGTCGGGCTCGTGGCCGACGCAGCGGCCGTGACGCGCGAGTTCGAGGACTCGTGGCCCGATCGGCAGCCGATGCCGTGGGACGCGGCCGCGTGGGATGCCGACACCCGCGCGCTGGTGCGCGCCGCGCTCGCACTGCGCCGGGACGACGAGCTGCTCCGCCGCGGCGACGAGGACGTGCGCGCGCGGGGGGATGACGTGCTGATCGTGCGTCGCCACCGGCTGGGCGCGGCGATCGATCTCGTGCTCCACCGCGGGACCGAGTCTGTGGAGCTCGAGCTGCCGCCGGGCCCGGCGCGGCTGGTGCTCGCCTGCGGCGATGTCGTGCTCAACGACGGCGCGCGCCTCCGGCTCGGGCCACGCGCCGCCGCGGTGATCGATCGGCGCCCCCAGGCCGCGGCTCACGATGTCGAGCTCCGGACCCACAATGCGGCCCTCGCCGCCGAGGCGTTCGTCGCGGGCCACGTCGCGAGCCCGGCCTATCCGTCGCGGCTCTACATCACCGTCACCGAGGCGTGCAATCTCCGGTGCGTTCACTGCATCACCGACGCACCGGCGCGCACGAGCTCCGGACGGGCGCGCGCGTTGCGGCCGTGGGCCCTCGACGCGCTCGACGACGCGTTCGGTCACGCCGACTACGTGGCGTTCACCCACGGCGGCGAGTCACTGACCGCGCCGCTGTTCCCCGAGGTGCTGCGCCGGATCGAGCGCGCGCGCCGCCGCCGGCCCGGGCGAGCCGACGTGCACCTGGTCTCCAACGGGACCCTGCTCGACGGCGAGCGCGTGGCGTCGCTGGTCGACCTCGGCGTCACCTCGATCATGGTCTCCCTCGATGGTGCGACCGCGGAGACCAACGATCGGATCCGCGTACTCGGGCGCTTCGATCGCGTGGTCGCGAACCTCGCCGCTGCGGTGGCGTGGCGGTCCCGGCACCGCATCGACCTCCGGCTCGGCGTCTCGACCGTGGTCGGCGCCTCGAATGTCGCCGAGCTGCCGGCGCTCGGACGGCTGTGCACCGAGCTCGGTGTCGACTGGCTCAAGGTCGAGGAGACCTATCCCGCGACGGCGTTCGCGCGCCACGATCTCCTCCTCCTCGCCCCGGCGGACCCGCGGATCGCGGCGGCGCTCGCGGCGCTCCGCGACACTGTCGCCGGCGGCTCGCTCGTGCTCGTCGATCACCTCGCGCCGCCCGGAGCGTGCGTCTGCACTGGCGATCCGGCAGCGCTCGCGTTCCGCGCAGCCGACGACTTCGCGAACCGCGCGACGTTCCGGCCGTGTCGGGCGGCGTGGGAGCAGGCCGCGATCGACCCCGACGGGACGGTACACCTGGTCGACTACGCCGGCCCTCCGCTCGGCAACCTGCTCGACGCATCGCTGCTCGAACTGTGGAACGCGGCACCGGCGCTCGCGGCGCGGGATCAGGCGCTCGCTGCGGCGCCGCCCGAACGCCGCCGGCGCTGTATCGCCACGTAGCGAGGCGACCACCGGCTGCCTCGGAGCTGAGTTCATCGCGAGCTCGCCGAGTAGTTCGTTGCGGCCAGCTCGCGCATGGTTTCGCGCGGTGCGCGGGAACGAGATCGACAAACCGCTGCCGCGGGGGCCCAAGGGACCCGACCCCGACGACGTGTTGAATAGCCGCCAGTAGATGGTGCGCGCGATGATGTTTCGATCACGGCCCGGTCCGCGGCGATCTACCGGATTGCACCGTGACCGACCGCGATGCAACGCGGCTCAACGGTACAGGTAGACCGCGCCGGACTCCGACGCGGCATTGTCTGCCTGGTTACCGTCGATACCGATCGCCGCGCTGTCCTCGAGCGGTGCGCCGAGCGCGACGGTCGCGCCGTCCGCAGATACTGCGCCACCGATCGAGAGCCGGTCTGCGGCCGCGGTGTTGGAGGCCTTGACGTAATTGCTCTGGCTCCACGTCGTGCCGGCGCGCATGAAGACGTAGGCCGCGCCTGCTTCCGATGCGCTGTTGTCGGCCTGGTTCCCGTTGATGCCGACGTCGGCGCTGTCCTCGAAGAATGCGCCGACGATGAGGATCGAACCATTGCCCGATAGCGCCAGGCACGAGCGGCCGAAGAAATCGCTCGCGTTTGTGTTCGACGCCTTGATGTACGCCTGCTGGCTCCACGTCGGGCCTACGCGCGTGAATGCGTAAACAGCGCCGGCCTGCGATGCGGCGTTGTCGGCCTGGTTCCCGTTGATGCCCGTCGCGGCGCTCTCCTCACCGAATGCGCCCACGGCGAGTGTCGTTCCATCCGCGGATAGCGCCACCGTGGCACCGAACAGATCTCCCGAGCCGGTGTTCGACGCCTTGACAAACGCCTGCTGTGACCACGTGGAACCGACGCGCGTCACCACGTAGACCGCACCGGAGACCGCGGCGGTCTCGTTCTGCGTGCCGTTGACGCCGACCGAGCCGCTGCTTTCGAAGTAGGAGCCGACCGCGAGCGTCGAGCCATCGCCGGAGAGCGCGACCGCGCCACCGAAGCTATCACCCGACCCTGGATTGGACGCCTTGATGTATGCCTGCTGATTCCACGTCGTGGCGTTCCGCACGTACACGTAAGCTGCTCCTGCATTGGAGAACGTGTTGTCGGCCTGGTTGCCGAAGCCCTGGCTGTCCTCGCCATTCGCTCCGACCGCGAGCGTTGCGCCGTCCGAAGACAGTGCGACGCTGGTGCCGAACGCGTCATTGGCCTCGGTGTTCGATGCTTTGACGTACGCCTGCTGGGCCCACGTCGTGCCGGTGCGCGTGAAGACGTAGACTGCGCCAGAGCCCAGTGCTGCGTTACTGGCCTGGTTGCCATTGATTCCAACCGCCGCACTGTCCTCACCGATCGCGGACACAGCCAGCGTGGAGCCATCTGCGGACAGCGCGACGCTCGTGCCGAAGGTGTCCTGAGTGGCCGGATTGGACGCCTTGACGTAGGCCTGCTGCGTCCACGTGGTGCCCGTCCGCGCGAAGATGTAGACCGCGCCGGCACCGGGGGCGCTGTTGTCTGCCTCGGTGGAGGCACTCGACTCCGCCGCCGACGCGATGGCGAGCGTGTTGCCATCCGCGGACAGCGCGATCGCGCCGCCGAAGTTATCGTTCGTCCCTGTGTTGGACGCCTTGATGTAGTTGCGCTGCGCCATCGCACCCAGCGGCGGCGGTGCAGCATCCGGCGCAGCGTCGATGTCCACGTGATTCGGCGTATCCGCGGTCATTGCCGCATCAACGGCGTCCCCGGAGACGCTGCCGCATCCAGCGAGCACAACAACTCCCAGCACCAACACCGACCCAATTCGCGTCATCATGATCAAAGCTCCTTCGAAACCGCTCACTCTATACACGTCGCCGCGGATAGGGTGGGTAATGCGCTCGTTGGGGGGCGTTCTGGTCGGCGTGCGCAGTGATGAAATCCTCAAACGCGTCAAACGCACGCGGAGTGAGCTTGCGTTACATGCGATTCGCGCGAATCGCTGCGGTGTCGCCACGTAGATGCGCGGTGTGAACAGGAATCTTACCTCTATCCGTCACCGACGAAACGAGGTTGGATCTCTCCATGCCGACCCGCGCGACCGAGAGGATGGAGCTGCACCTCGAGCGCGACGCCCAGGCGCTGCAGCGGATCCGCGTGCACGCTGCGCCGGCCCTGGTGTTCCCGCTCGAGACGACCGTCGTCACGCTGCGGGTTGGCGAGCTCGAGGAGCGCCTGGATCGCGCATCGTTCGCGGTCATCCCGGCGCGCACCGCGCACGAGCTCGCCCTGCCGCAGTCTGGAACTGCCGCGGTCGTGACGCTGCTGATCTCCGAGGAGCT
The DNA here is from genome assembly GCA_043753855.1 of Myxococcales bacterium. Taxonomy (GTDB): domain Bacteria; phylum Myxococcota_A; class Polyangia; order Haliangiales; family Haliangiaceae; genus JABFXX01. The sequence goes on from JAYUVX010000382.1 coordinate 4,709, forward strand.
CCGCGCAGCAGCCGTCCGCGAGTACGCGCCCGAGGTCGACCCGCGTCGGCTGGCTGAGGTGGTCGCCGCGGCTCGCTTGTTGTCGCGCACGCGGTGGGTCGACGAGCTCGTCCAGCGCTACGTGTTCGAACGCTCGGTGTGCGAGCGCCGCGGCAGCAAGGCGGCGCAGTTCCTCGAAACCGAGCTGACCAAGGAGCTGTTCTTCCTCGGATGCGAGCAGCTCGACCGGCGGACGCGCAGCTCGGTGCTGTTCGAGGGCGACGCGCGGGCGGAGCGGGCCCGCGCGTGGATCGAGGAGCACCTGTTCGAGCGGTTTCCGATCGCGGAGCTCGTGCGCCATTGCCACGCGAGCGAGTCGACGCTGCTCCGTGCCTTCCGGCGCGAGCTCGGCGTGTCACCGCTGGCCTACGTGCGCCGGCGCCGGCTCGAGGAGAGCCTGCAGCTGCTCGAGTCCGGGCGTTACGCCGTGACCGAGGTGGCGATCCGCGTCGGCTACGAGAACCCATCGGCGTTTGCGGCGGCGTTCCGCCAGCAGTTCGGGGTCTCGCCGTCGGATGCCCGGCCCGCCGTCGCCGCGGTGGAGCGGTTGCCCGCGCACGGTGCGCCTCCGGTGCGACGGTCACGCCGCCGTAGTTGACGGTCGGGGAGCGGTGACCGCGCATCGCGGCGCGCATGGTCTGCGCATGCAGTTCCATCGAGCTCCGCTCTTGATCTCCTTGCTACTCGTGGCGTGCGAGGCCGGCGCGCCGGCACCCGGGGGCGCCATCGACGCGCCGGGAGGTGCGTCTGCCGATCCGGTGATCGAGACCGCGGCCGCGCAGGCCGGCTGGCGCAGGCAAGTGCTCTACCTCGTGATCCCCGACAGGTTCCGGGACGGCAACCCCGGCAACAACGACGCGACGCACTGCTTCGATCCGGGAAACCCGCGGCACTTTCATGGCGGCGACCTCGAGGGGCTGCGGCAGAACCTCGGCTACGTGCGCGACCTTGGCGCGACGGCCGTGTGGATCACGCCGCCAAATCGTCAGTCGCGTCCGAGCGGAGGCGCGTGTGGCTATCACGGGTACTGGATCGACTACGTCGACCCCGCGGACGGGGCGATCCAGCCGGAGCTCGGCAACGCGGGCGATCTGTCGCGCCTCACCGCCGACCTCCATGCCTCGAACATGCGGTTCGTTCTCGACATGGTCGTGAACCACGCCGGCGATACGTCGCCGCTGCGGCAACAGCACGGCGATTGGTTCCACGATCCCCGGACGTGCGCTCAGCTCGGACCACCGCAAGTGTTTTGCCCGCTCGACGGTCATCCGGATTTCAAGCAGGAGCGTGACGACGTCGCTGCATACCTGTCGGCGCTCGAGGCCAAGGCGGTCACGCAGTTCAACGTCGATGGCATCCGGATGGACACGGCAAAGCACGTGCGCGCCTCGTACTTCCGCGACAGCTTGTTTCCCGCGCTGCGCGGCGCCCGGCCGGATCTGTTCGCGGTGGCGGAGATCTTCGAGCCCGGATCGACCGCGACGTTCGTGCCGTACCTCGACGCCGGGTTCGATTCGGCGTTTCACTTCCCGCTGTTCGCGGCGCTGACCGATGCGATCGGACGCGGTGGTTCGACCGACCGCATCGCGCAGGCGATCGCCGAGGGCATCGCGAAGGTCGGTCCCGATCGTGCGCTCGATCTCGTGCTGTTCCTCGACAACCACGACGTGCCGCGGTTCGCGAACATCCCGGGCATCGGCGTATCGGAGGACGAGATCCGTAGACGCCTGATGCTTGCGCTGGATCTGATCTTCACGCTCCCCGGGATCCCGCAGCTCTACTACGGAGACGAGCTCGGCATGTACGGTGCCGGGGATCCCGACAATCGCCGCGACCTCCCCGCGTGGGCTGGCGATCCGGTCGGGCGCGCGCAACCACACCCGGGCAGCGCGGTCGCCGGTGCCTCGATCGTCTATGCGCGAGTCCAGAAGCTCGCGGCCCTGCGCAAGACCGTGCCCGTGCTCGCCGATGGGGAGTACCGCGAGCTGTGGCGTCAGAACGGCGCGGCGAACCCCAACGTGCTCGCGTTCTCGCGCGGTCGCGGCGCGGGAGTCCGGGTCGTCGTCGTCAACAACGGCGGGCGCAACAGCGGCAAGGTCTCGATTCCCGTCAACGACCTCGCCAGCGGAACGACGCTCGTCGACGAGCTGGGCGATGGCGCGCCCGCACAGGTCACGATCGCCAACGGAACGCTCTCCGTCGATCTCCCGGCGCGGTCCGCGGCGATCTACCGGATTGCACCCTGACCCCACGAGCTTCTGATCACAGCGCGCCGGGCACCAGACCGTTCCAGGCCGTGCCTTCGACGACACCGCGCATGACGCGATGGACGATCTCACCGTTCACGCCGGGGACCAACGACAGAATGTCCCGGGCGAACTGCCCGGATGCGGTCTCGGGCGGACGGCCGTAGCGCTTCGAGGCCGCAGCGCGGTCGGCGCTCAGCTTGTGCTGGGCCGTTTGCTCGGGAAATCGTGCCGCCGAGTGTGGGCGGTCAGCCCCACCACCGTTCACCGTAGCGAGTGAGGTCTCATCGATCGACACCAGGTCTGAAGTCGCGTTGTTCATGATTCACCTGGGCCGACTTAGTGCACGGCATGCGCCATGCAGCGATACGTTTATAAGCGAGGAGTTAGGTCGATCGGCAAACCGAAGCCGTGACAACCCAGGTCGACGATCTGCAACGCACAGTAGACGCCAGGCTCGGCGCGCACGACCGCCCGACCGTTGCGGGCCGACCTCGAAGTGGGCGTGATGCGATTCGTGCGACGGTCGAGACTACGGACCTCCCGTGCAGAGAATGCCCCCTGCCGATCCCGACCTCCCGCTGCTCGACGTGGCCCTCGCGCGCGCGTCCCAGCTCGCGCCCGACGAGCAGCTCGCGGCGATGAACCGCGTGCTCGACCGCAACCCGGCCTTGAAGACCTCGCTCGCTGCCGCTCTATCGAAGATCAGCTCCGGCGAGACGTTGGTCGCCACGATGCGTCGACGCGACGATCCAACGGCGCAGTCGCTCGCGCTGCTCGTCGTGACGGACGTGGACCCGACGGCCGCGACGTCGCTGTTCCTGCCTGGCCGCGAACGACGTCCCGGAGCCCACCGAGCGCAACCTTCGCCACGCGGCGCTCGCGGTCCGCGGGCTCGTCACGATCGACCCATCCGATGTCGCGGCCCTCGCTCGCCATCTCACGCCCGAGGTCGTCGCGACTCGATTCGGCCTGTCCGTAGCGCGGGCGGCGCTGGGGACCGTCGCGCGTCTCCCGGCCAAGAAGCTCGTTCCCGTGCTCGAGCGCTGGGCGAGCGTAGCAGGCTCGCTGCTCCGTGGGCCCGCAGACGACCTCGCTCGAGAGGTCTTGAAGCACGTGCCCGAGCCGGAGCTGTCCGCGCTGGTGGCGCGTCCCGCGAATGCGATGAGGCGACCTGTCCCTGCGGCGCCGCGCTGGCTCGAGCGCTACGAGGCCGGCGAGCGCGCGGCGGTGTGGCGCGAGATGCGCGAGATCGGCACGGCGGCGTTCGAGCTCGAGGACGCTGCGTGCGTCACTTCCGCCACGATGCGCCGCGTGAAGCAGGACATCGAGCGCGTCGTCGCGATCCTGCGCGCCGACTCCTACCCGTTCGCCGAGGACCCTTTGCCTGGCCCGAGCAAGGGCCTCGCGATGGATCTCACCGCCATCGAGAAGACGCTCGGCTCCCCGTTGCCGCTCTCGTTTCGCGCGTTTCACGAGATCGTGGGCCCGGTCGATCTTCGCCGGCACTCCACCGCGATGGCATCGTCGGCGTTCAACTACCTTTCGTGGAGCGATCCGTTGCAGGTCGCGCCATCCGCCATCCGCCATCACGCGCGATTTCGTCGTAACGGCCGCGAAAGCATCCAGGCGCAAGTGGCCGGCAGCGCTCAGGCTGCCGGAGCGGCTGATGTTCGCGATGTCCACCGAGCGCAAAGGGGACACCGATCAACAGGAGGATGGGCCTTACGAGCTCGAGGCGTTCGGTCAGGGCGCGGACGGAGTCGTCCGGCTGCGCAGCGACATCGTCGGTCCGTTCGTCGAATACCTGCGGGCCACCATGGAACGCGGCGGCTTCGCGCGGATCGACCGGCACGAGCACGGTCCGGAGCTTCGCGCGCGACTCTCCACGGGGAGGATCCCGTTCTGACGCAGTCGCTTGGGGATCGATGGAGCGACGGTCGGTCAGGTCGTGGCCAAGACGAACGCAGCTTGCAAGAATCCGATCAACCCGCCGAGGACGCCGCCCAGGATGATCAGGGTCACTTCGTCCTCTTCGAAGATCCCGCGCAGCACCCGCTCGAACTCGAGCTTGGTCATCGCACGGAGCGCAGCTTCGATCGTCGCCGCGATGGCGAGCGGCTCGCGTAGGTGCTCGTCGAGGAGCGGCACCACCTCTTGCTCGGCGGCGGCGATGTGGGTGCCGACGAGCGCGAGGATGCGTGCACGAGCCTCCGGGGTCAGCGACCCGGGCTTCATCATGCCGAGAAGCTGAAACAGCGCCTCGGACTCGCGTTCGATGATCGCCATCCCGGCGGTCGTCAACGCCTTGCCGTCGCGCCCCAGCACGTGGTGATACACATCGCGCGGCGACAACACCTCTGCCGCGAGCATCGCCGAGTACTCGGAGGCGATCTCGCCCTGCCGCGCAGGAAACAGGCCCTGGAACGGAACCAGTCCCACGTAGCGAGTGCGCTCGAGTGGCCGGAAGATCATCTGAATCGCGAACCAGTTGTTGACCAGACCATCCACGGCTCCGATCAACGGGAGCAACCACCAGCGTTCGATGAGCGCGTAACCGGCCACCTCGACGAGGCCGATGAGGAAGCCGAGCGCGGCGCCGTAGTAGATCACGACCTGCAGCTCGCGACGTCCCACCCGCTGGAACAGCCGGGCGAGCCGGCTCGCGTTCACGCCGGAGAGCCGGTCGATGACGAGCCCGCGCAGGTCGATGGCGGCAGCGATCTGGGGCGCCAGTGCGCGGACCAGCGCCGGGACAATCCGGCGGCTCTCGGCCTCGACCTGTGCCACGAGCTGCTGGCGCACCACATCAGGCAGCGCGTCCCAGGTCCCGGGCCCGAGCTGGTCCATGATCTCGTGGACCAACGCCGGCGTGCGGTCCTTGATGGTCGGTACGAGGAGCTGGGCGATGTGCTCGGCGTCGAGGCGGGCGATGATCCCTTCGACGGTCACGCCCGTCTGCGTCACCGTGTCGGCGACGTTGGCCGCGAACTTCGGTGCGCGTCGCTGCACGACGCCTTGCCAGCCGATCGGGCCAAGGCCGATCCACCGCTCGGGCACGAACAGCATGCGGATCGCCACCCACTTGCACAGGTAACCGATCATCGCGCCAACGATCGGCAAGAAGATCAGCAACCCAACGATCGACATCCAGCCAATGACTCTAACCCGGAAGCCCCCGGCCGTTTGCGCTGGTCAGCAAGCTTGCCGCGCTGGCCCGCACGCATCGAAAGTCGAACGTGTGACTGGCAACTACGCCGGTCGGGCAACCGAAGTGGCCGGGTCGAGTTCTGGTGATTGCGGCGGGTTAGCGCCGCCACGAACGGGCCTGCTGCTTGCTGCTAGCCGCAGCATGAAGCCAACACTTCGCACCTGCCTCTGGACCGTCACCGTGGCCGCTGCGCTGAGCGGTTGTGCCACCGATGACACGGTTCCCGGCGATGACGACGACGCATCGTGCGCGACGGGCAAGTGCGACTCCACCGACCCGAGTCAGCGATCTCCGGCCGAGGATGCGGTTCGCCGCCTCTATGCGGATGCCACCCGCGACGGAAGCATCACGGTTGCCGAGATCGATACCCTCACCCCCTTCCTCAAGAGGTACCAGGGCCGCAACGAGCGGATTGCCACGTTCCTCCAGTCCGTGGTCGCGGTCGATCCACACATGACGTCACCCGCGAAGGCGCGGCTGACGACCGCGCTCACGGGGCAGCGCGCGAGTGACGTGCCGCTCGCCAACGACGTCTACCGGGTCGTTCCAGGCGCGAACCCGACGTTTCTGTTCGACGACGCCCTCTACCTCCAGGGCAACGGCTTCAAGGAGGTTCAAACCGGCATCGTCAGCCACAGCCGTGGCTACGCTGCGAAGCGCGATGGCGTGCTGTTCACCCGGCACGGGTCGCAAGCCCCGGACTATGCGAGCACGTCGAGCCGGCAGGAGACCGATCAGCTGCGCCAACAGGGTCCCGACGCTGCGCTCGACAAGGCAGCGACGGTCTCGAAGCTGCGATTCGATCAGTGGAATACCTTCGGTGGGATCTCACACAGCCCGGTGTTCTTCGACCCGAGCCCGAACACGCCGGATTGGGCGGGCATCTGCCAGGGCTGGACCTACAACGCGCTCGACAACCGATTGAACGCGCTCGTGGATCCCCCAGGCGCGGTAGGCGCGCGCGGCCTGTGGATCTTCGGGCAGTGGGTCAGCCGCGCAGATCTCGGCAACTCGATGATGGCGGCTTCCTATAGCTTCGGGATCGCCGACGCGACGTTGATCGACTCGTTCGTGAAGCCGGACTCGCTGGTCAAGGCGCTCGCCGAGTACGTCCTGCTGGGAGGAACCGGGCTCCGGGTGGATATCTGGAACGACAACCACAACGCGTCGGGGGTCTACAACCCGCAGGTGTGGAATCAACCGATCGTCGCGGGTCGCATCGAGGTGGCTGCGCTGACGACCACCGCGCAGACGGCCGTGCTGGCGTTCGCGAGCGCCGATCCGCAAGTGGGTCCATCGCTTCCCGCGAACGCGGCCGCAAAGCTGGTTCGCGCCCGCGCCTCGTGGGGCGCAGAGACCCACGACGCGTGGGAGGCCGAGCCGCGCTACCGGACGAGCGAGTGGAACATGTACATGATCACGGCGAGCGATGGCCGCGTTCTCAAGGCCTACATGGCGTACGAGCTGGCGAGCGTCGCTGGACTTCCGACCGTGGTCAGCGATGGCCTCCCCGATTACATGGCCATCCCGAAGCACGAGCTCACCGAGGCGACGATGGAGAACGGAAACCACCGCCTCCTCGATCCGTCCAATCCCGAGGGGGCACGGTTTCGCTTTCTGGTCGGCACCGTGCTCGCGCGCGGGATTCCGGACCCGACTCGGGCGGCCTTCGAGACCGAGGTCCTCGGTTCTGCCACGGTGGACCGGGCGGCGATCGCAGCGCGGTTTCCGGGGATCGCCAACGCGTACTCGCCGCAACAGTGGGCCCGGGTCTTCGCGCCGCGCCTGGGTGAGGGTCGCGCGTTTGGCGCCGTGTGGCCCGCGCCGTAAGGGGTTCATCATCGAGAGTGCCGGCGGCTGCATCCAAACCCGACGGGGTTGCGTAACCAGGCACGTGTGGCGCGCTGCGAACCGCTTGGCGACGAACGGAGAAGGCCCTGTCGCGCCTTTGTGGCTACAGTGGGGCTCCGCGATGGTTCCCAAGCCTGCCCCCGAGGCCCCACCCGACCTGTTGCCGCGGATCGCAAGCGGCGACGGCGACGCCGTGCGCGAGGTAGTCCAGCGGTATCGCGGGCTTATCTGGTCGCTTGCGCGTCGGTCGGATCGCGACCACACCGATGACGCGGTGCAGGAGATCTTCGTCGATCTGTGGCGGGCAGCTCCGCGCTTCGATGCGACCAAGGCCCCGGAGGTCGCGTTCGTGTCGATGATCGCACGTCGGCGCCTGATCGATCGATCCCGCAAGCGGAGTCGTCGGCCCCCGAGCCTGCCACTGATGGCCGCTGACAGCGTGCCCGGCGCCGAGGCCGGCCCGGAGCTGACGACTCTCGGGGCCCAGACGATCAAAGCATTGTCGCAGCTGCGACCCGAGCAACGCGAGGTCATCATGCTTTCTGTGCACGGTTGGTCACACGGCGAGATCGCCGCTGAGACCGGGCTCCCTCTCGGCACGGTCAAGGCGCACGTCCGGCGCGGATTGCTCGCCGTGCGGGCCGCGCTAGGCGCGCCACTTGAAGTCGGTGAGCCATGAAGCGGCAGCTCAGCGACCTCGAGCTGGTGCGCGCGCAAGACCTCTTGGTCCTTCGCGCCACCGACGGGCTCGAGCCAGACCTGCACGCAGAGCTCGTCGAGCTCGGCGTCGAGGACATCGACAGCTTCGATCTCGCCGCGGCGGCGATCGAGGTCTCCACCCTCCCGCTCGTCGAGGAGATGCCCGCGGAGCTCGCCGACCTGATCGTGGCGCGTGGGCTCGAGCTCGTCTCGAGCAAGACGTTCACCGCTCCCGCAGTTCCCGCGGTGGCCGCGCAACTACCGGAGCGAATCGCGAGCTTTGCGAGCTCCGCCAGCAACGAGCTGGGTCAGCGGCGATCGCGAGCGCGGACCTGGATACCGTGGCTCGTCGCGTCGACGAGTCTGGCCGCGGCCGCCAGCGCGATCGTCTACGCAACCACGCGCTCACCGGCGTCGGCTGGTTCGCCTGCGGCCGACATCCGAGAACACCGCGGCGATGCCAAGCGCTTCGTGCTGGCGCCGGCCGGCGACGTCGTGTGGAGCGGCGAGCAGCAAGCAGGTCGCTTGCACTTCGTCGCGCTGCCCGCGAACGATCCATCGCGCGAGCGGTATCAGGTGTGGATCGTCGATCGTGATCGCGATCCCAGGTTTCCGGTCGACGGCGGCATGTTCGACAGCAGCGGCGCGACGGTCGAGGTTCCGTTCACGTCGCGCCTCCCGATCGGCTCGGCGACGGGCTTCGTGGTCACGCTCGAGGGTGCGCGCGGAGCGGTCGTCTCCCAGCGCGAGCATGTTGTCGCAGAGATGCGCTGATTCAGAACGTTCCGCGCACGGTCACACCTGCGCTGTCGCCTGACATCGCAGGCTGGACGTCGAGCCGCGGATCGCCGGCGGGTGGGTCGTGGTCGAATAGCCACATCGCGAGGCCGAGACCGGTGACGCCCACGGCGGCGATGCCCATGCCGAGCGAGAGTCGATCGCGAAACCTGACGTCCGCGACGCGCTCGTTGTAGCGGGTCAGGTCGGTGCCGGTCGCATCGAGCGCCCGGCGTGCCTCGTCGAGACGATCCGCGTCCCGCCGGGCCGCGTAGCTCCAAAGCGCCGCCGTTCCGGCCCCCACGCCCAGTGCGGCGCCAGACCCGAGCACCCAGCGTGAGATCTTGCGCTGGGTCGTCGGTACGAGCGGTGCGGTGAGCTGCAACTCGCGATCGCGCGCGAGCACGACGGAGCGACTCCAGGGTTGCCGTCCCCGCCGGGTCACACTCACGAAATGAGATCCGGACGGCGCGACCACCACGCGCGTTGGATCGACGGGTTTGCCATCGACGTAGGCACGCGCGCCCGCTTCAGCGGTGATCGCGAGCCGTGCAGGCTTCTCGACGAGAGGAATGTCCACGGGCACGAACCGCCCGGTGGTGATCGGCACCTTGCGTCGAGCGACCTCGTATCCCGCCGCGACGACGACCACTTCGTGTACTCCCTCCGCGACATCGACGGCTTCCCACAGGGTCGCCGGTTTGCCATCGACCGTGACCTCCGCCTTGTCGACATCGGCCCCAACGACGATCTGCGTGCTCACCGGCGGCGCGTAGAGCACGAGCTCGCCTCGCCGCCGCACCTCTTCGAGGATCGGCGTGATCTCGGCGATGTGATCGATCGCGTCTTTGGCGCGCGGGCCGGATGGCAACGCTCGGAGGTACGCCTCGTACATCTGCACCGCGCGCTGCAGTCGCCACGCGATCCGGTCGTAGTAATACTGCAGCCGATTCGCCTGCGCGATCGAGAACGCGATCTCGGGCCGCGCATCCCGAGCGTAGGCTTGCTCGAAGGAGCGTGCAGCGACCGCGAACTTGTTCGCACGGAACGCCTGCGCAGCGACCCGAAAATCAGCGCGGCCATCCGGCTCGGCGTGCGAGGTCCCGACCGCACTCAGCACCACTACCAACACCGCACCACGCATCAGCACCCCGGACGCGGCTTGTCCGCCGAGCATTGCGCGAGTAAGCCGACGGTGTCACCGGTTCGCACGACAAGATCCGTCAAGCCATCGCCGTCGAAGTCGCCCACGAAGTGCGTCGCGCCGTACGGTACCGTCGCGAGTGTTTCGACCCGGGTCTCGCCGTCGATCGAGCGCCGCACACCCACCAGGCTCGCCGTTGCGCCGCGATCGCATACCCAGGACACGAAGCTGCCAACCGAGGGAGTCTGCGACCAGATCTGCGGGTCGCGACAGTTGTCGCCGATCGCGAGGGCTCCCCCCGCAAACGTTCGACGGGCGAGCGAGACGGCGAGCTGGTCGGTCTCCCCGAACCACCACTCCCCGCTGCGCTGGGCAAGCGCCACCGTGCGTGCGGACGTTCCATGCCCGACGACGCTGACCCGCCGCGCGGACCATCCCCCGCCCGGGACCGCCAGACACGCGCTCTGGAGCAGCTCCGTCGCCGTATACCGGGCGCTGGGCACCGCGGTCGTGATCGCCGGGCCAGCACACGCGGGCGCCACCGGAGATAACCCGACGACTTCATCGGGACCATTGGCAGCCGCCGGATCCTCGATGAGGTCGGCGACCTTCCAATCATTGGTGAGGAACTGCAGCTTGCTCGCGTCGACCGGATCCACCGCGCCGACTTCGAGCTGCGCGTTGCCCAGGCCGCGCAGCCACCAGAAATACGTCGCGCCACTCTGGGACGGGCTGCGCGCGTAGGCCATCACGTCGATCCCCGAGCCGGCGCCGCCGACGAACTCACCAACGACGACGGCGTACGGCACATCGAGCTGCCCTTGCGAACGGTCGAGGCGGAATGGCGCCGAGAGATCGCGCGACGACGTTCCGAGGTAGAGCGACACGCCCGACGAGCCGCCGACGGTGCGTGCGACGCCGAGGTCCGCGATGCCATCGGGTGGCAGATCGAGGTCCGCCGCTGCGATGCCGGTGACATCGCGCGCGCGCAACACCGTGACCGCGGTCTGCGTCTGTGGTTGCGGGGCACCGTAGATCACCTGGACGGTACCTTCGGTGACTCCGTTCGCAGATCGAGTCGAGAACGCGACGTCGTCGAATCCATCACCGTCGAGGTCCCCCGTCGTCACGTCGGTCACGATGTCCTCGGTATCGATGACCACGCTGACGAAGCCGGTGCCGCGCGCGAGCTCCATCTGGATGTTGTCGCGGTTGGCCGTGAACCCGACGCGGTCTTGCCGACCATCGCGGTCGAAGTCTCCACGTCGGCAGGCCGCCCACCCTGGCGTGGGCGTGCACGCGCGAGGTGCATCGTCCGGAAGCGCCTGGGCGGTGGCGTATGGAACTGCTTCGAGTGTCCGGCCGCGGCCAAGCAACGTGAACACGCCGTCCGAGGTTGGGATCACCACGTCGAGGCCGGCAACGTTGTCCAGCTGTCCGAACGTGGCGGCTCCGGTCGGCGGCCGGATCGACTTTTCGTACGACTCGAGAAGCGGCGAGCTGCCGCTGCCCCACCGCACGCGCAGCGAACGCCCGACGCCGATCAGGTCATCGCGGGAATCGCCGTCCAGGTCTCCGACGACGACGTCATCCGACGGAAACTCGAGCTTGAGGGTATCGGCGTACGCGGGGAATCGATTGGTGGGTGCCACGCACACGCCTTCCGCGGCGCACGCGAGCTCGCCGGGACACCCGGTCACTCCTCGCTCGCAGGTGAATCGACATGCCGCGACGCCGTCGTTCCCACAGTTGGGTTGACCGTCGCATTGCTCGCTCGCTTCGACCACGAGGTTGCCGCAGATTCCCTCGCGTACTTCTTCGAGATCAGCACACGCACCTGCAGCGAAGCACGCGAGCACGAGCGAAGTTTGTAGACAGGTCATCATGGCTCCTGGTAGTCGGCGGGCGTTTCGAACGAGTCTTTCGCAGGGGCGGGCGGCAGGGGGTTGGCCGGGGCGGTGTCGCGCGGACGCTTCTGCACCGCGGGCACTCGCGGGGGCGGCGCCGGAGCGACGACGACGGGGGGGGGGCGATCTGGCACCGTCGGTGTGGTTGCCGCGCGCGTCGTAGATTCGGAGCGGGTCGCTGGTACGACCGCCGGAGCCGGCGCGACCCTGAGTGCGGCCTGGTTCGGTGCCGGGTCGTCAGCGCGCGTCAACACGATCACGATCGCCGCCGCGATCGCGATTGCCACGGCGACCGCGATCCGAGCTCGCATCCGCGACGTCGCCGCGACGGGGAGGGCAGGCGCAGGCGCGGCCTCGGGCGCAGGCGCATCGCGGAGTGTGGCCACCGCACTCTCGATCGAGGTCGGTCGATCCTCGGGATGTTTGGCGAGCAGCGCAGCGATCGCTGCATCGAATCGGGTCCCGACTGCCGGCTTGCGTTCCGAGACCCGAGGAGGATCGCGCTGGACGTGCATGAGCATCGTCTCGAACGGGGATTCGCCCTCGAACGGTACCGTTCCGGTCAGCAGCTCAAACGCGACCACACCGAACGAGTAGATGTCACTCGCGACCCCGACGCTGCGGCCGAGCGCTTGCTCGGGGGACATGTAGGTCGGCGTTCCGAGCGTGACACCCGTGCGGGTCATGCGCGGGTCCTCGTCCGCTTCGAGGGCCTTGGCGATCCCGAAGTCCGCCAGGCGAGGCTCGCCCTGCGGTCCCATCAGCACGTTCGCGGGCTTGAGGTCACGATGGATGATGTGGACCGCGTGTGCGGCGTGAAGTGCGTTCGCGATCACGCCGAGGATGCTCAACGCCTCCTCGACCGTGACGTCGTGCTCGGCCAGATGCTCGTCCAGCGAACAGCCCTCGACAAGCTCCATGATCTGGAACGCTCGGCCATCCGCGAGCGTACCGAAGCCGAGCACGCGGACCACGCTCGGGTGCAGGATGCGGCTTGCCGCTCGCGCTTCGCGAACGAACCGCTCACTTGCTTCCTCGTCGAGGGCAAGCGCACGAGAGATGATCTTGATGGCGACCTCGGTGCGCAGCACCCGATGGCGAGCGCGGTAGACCCGAGCGAATCCGCCGACTCCGATCAGGCCCAGCAGCTCGTAATCACCGACCAGGCTGCCTGCCGGCAGAACTTCCGGATCGCTGAGGGAAGAGTGCATCGCGGTCCCCGTAGGTTCGTCGATCAGACGGGTTTGGATGCACGATGGTTACCGAATTTCGTTGCCACGAGGTCGTGGGCACATTTCAGGTGGTTGCGTGATCCGCCCGGCGGTGACAGGACTTCACGACGTCCCAGCCATCCTCATCGCGTTCGTGATGATGGCGGCGATCGGCCACCTCGAGATCGTGCTCGGAGTGTTCACCGCCGGGGCGTTCACGTTCTTCCTGGTGCTGTTCACGCAGCTCGTGCGCAACCGCGAGGCGATCGCCCGCGCGGCGTCCCTGGATGTGGCGTCATGATCGAGAGCGCCGTCATCCTGGCCGCTGGCAAGGGAACACGACTCCGCCGGTGGGAGGACGATCTGCTAAACCACTGCAGGAGGTGGGTGGCGTCTCGCTCGTCGAGCGAACGATCTCGTCGCTGACGGGCGCAGGGGTGCGGAGGATCGTGGTCGTCACCGGCTACCGCGCGGAGCTTGTTCGCGCCACGCTCGCGGCTCGCGCACGTCCCCGCGTCGAGGTCGTGTGCGCGCACAACGCCGAGTTCGAGAAGTCGAATGGCATCTCGGTCATGGTCGGCGGCGCCATACTCGGCGGACCGTTCATCCTGTCGATGGCGGACCACATCTACCCGCCGGCGATCGTACGCCTGGTCGGCAGCCAGGACCTGACCGCCGCAGATCTGTACCTCGCCACGGATCCACGGGTACGCAACGTCCTCGACCTCGACGACGCCACGAAGGTCAAGAGCGCCAGTGGCGCGATCGTCGCGATCGGGAAGCAGCTCACCGACTACGACCGCATCGACTGCGGCGTGTTCTGCGCGACCCCGCGCCTGATCCACAGGCTCGCGATCGTCCGCGCAGAGACCGGAGACTGCTCGCTCACGGAGGGTGTTCGCCTGCTCGCCAGCGAACGGCGCGCGCGGGTCGCCGATATCGGCGTCGAGTCGTGGCAGGACGTCGATACGCCCGCCGACCGCGCTGCCGCCGAGGCGATGCTCGCGATGGTCTAGGGACGAGCCAGGGACGAGCCAGACCACGAGGTAGGCACGCGCCGCGGCGAGCGAGTCGAACACGGCGTCGCACATCCCCGGTCCGCCGTGCGCCGGCCGCCGTGAGCAGCTCGTCGATCCGGGCGGTGACCCGCGAACCGGCTCGTCATCGACCAAGCACAGCGGTAGGTGGCTACTGCAGTTGCCACGCCGGTCCGTCCGCGCCGGCGAGGCGAGTGGCCATCCGAGTGCGTGGTCCTCCGTGAGCGTCCAAGTGCTCGTGATGACGCGGTGTCGTGTGACGAACATGCCGCAGTCGACGGCGCACGCCTTGCTTCACTGCACGGCGCCATGCCCTCACTCGTTGTCTCGTTGCTGTCCTCGGTCCTCGGCCTCGGTCTGGTCACACTCACGAGTACGGCGTGTGTCTCGGAGAACAAGGAGCCCGAGGAGGAGTCGCCGCCCGACGGCAGCAAGGACGATTCGTTCCGCGCATCCATCGATCACGGTGCGATCGCGTTCACGATGCCCGCCAGCTCGGCGCTGACGTCCGCCGAACACTTCCACGCGTGGACGTTCGAGCTCACGGGCGATGCGCAGGTCAACCTCGCCACCAGCTACGCGGTGCTCGGGCAGCGCAAGACCGACACCGTGCTCTACCTCTACAAGGAGGGCGCGAGCGGCTGGGGCGCGTTCCTCGCCCGGAACGACGACGACGGTAGCTCCGTGTACTCGAAGATCTCTCGCTCGCTCACCGCCGGCCGCTACCGTGCGCTTGTCAAGGGCCACCTCGCGTCGACCACCGGCACGTTCAGGCTGACCGTGGGGTGCACCGGTGATGGCTGCGCACCGCCTCCGAGCTGTCTGTTCGGGTCGACCTATGGTGACATCGCGACCAGTCCGGCCCTGCACATCGACTTCACGCAGTCGATCACGGCCGCCACCCTCTCGACGTACACCGACGAGCAGAAGCGTAGGCTCGTGGTCGCCGTTCAGCAGTCGTCGCATACCGACGTGATGACACCCGAACAGGCCGTCGCCGCGGTGGATCAGGGCGAGGTCAATCTGAGCTACGTCAGCGAGCCCGCCAGCCGCCGCCAGTTCGCCGCGTACGAGTACGGCGCCGGCGACAACTCGTATGGCGCGATCTTCGACAACGTCACCGGTGCGCTAGTAACATCGATCCACGACGGCGATCTCGAGAACTGTACGGTGCATCGCGAGACCTGCGAGCTGCCCGAGGACTACCAGGCGATGAAGACCGCTTCCGGGTTCACCCACGGCGCGCTACGCGTGATCACGGTCGCGAACCAGCTGTCGAGCACAGAGCGCGCAGAGGCAGACGTCACGCTGAAGCGGATCTACGGGCCAACGACCACGGTCGAGCAGGGCATCGCCCGCGCGGATCAGCACCAGATCAACGTGCAGACCTATCGGCACACGGCGTCGATGCGCGATCTCACGGTGATCGAGCTCGGCGCTGGTGACACGTCGGTCGGGACGATCTTCTACGGGGCCACGACGCAGCAGGCGGGCGTGATCGAGGACCTGTTCATCACCGGCTGCACGTTGTTCGCTGCGCGCTGACTGGCAGCTACGGCATCGCCGGCTACTCGCTCAGCGTCTAGCCTCCGCTTCTCAGCCACAACGCGGCATTGAGCGCCGTGGCGAAGCTCACCCACAGGAGGTAGGGAATCATCAGCACGGCCGCCGCGCGCGACACGCGCCGGTAGGCGGCGATCGTCGCGATGATCGCGATGACCAGCGTGACGATCACGATCAGGCCACCGCCGAGCGAGCGCGCGCCGAAGAACACCGGCGTCCACGCCGCGTTCAGCACCAGCTGCACCGCGAACCAGGCGAGTGCGGATCGCCGAGACGGCGCGTTGGAGCGCCAGACGAGCCACGCGGCGACGCCCATCATCGTGTAGAGCGAGATCCACACCGGGCCGAACACCCAGCCGGGGGGGGCCCAGCTCGGGCGATCGAGCGCGAGATACCAGCTCGCATCGGTGACCACGGCGCCGCTCGCTCCCGCCAGCTGGCACAGCACGATAAAGCCGATCAGGGCACCGATCTTCTTCGCCATGGGACCTGGACGCCGGATGAGCCTAGCCGGTTCCGGGGGAGGAAGCTCGCCAACGCGCACGCTTTGCATGGGATCCAGTCGGCGCGACGGCCTTGCGCGGAATCTCGCCCTGCGGCAAGGCACCCTCGGGCTCTCCGCCTCGTTTCTCAACCAGGTGCTCGAGAGCCCGGGCCTGCGTGCCGCGCCGCGACATCTCCGAGGTGCTACAGATCGACAGCTGATGTCCGCCGCCGGCAAGTTGCTCCGCCGCCCGACGTTGTGGCTCGCCCTGGTGATCGCCGTGGCGACCGCGGTGGTCCTGATTCTACGCGCGCGTGGTCCGCTGGTCCGGAGCATCCATCCGATTCGCCGCGATCTAGAACAGCACCTGGTCACCAGCGGTCTGGTACGGGTGCCGATGCGCGTTCAGGTCTCCGCGCAGGTCGGTGGCCTCGTCGTCGCGGTCGGTACCGTGGAGGGACAGCGCGTGGAGACCGGGGACCTCCTCGTCCAGCTCGACGACAGCGCCGAGCGTGCAGCGTCCGCACAGGCCGAAGCCGCGGTTCGACAGGCTCGTGCCCGAGTCGACCAGCTGCAGCGGGTGGGCGCGATCGTGACCACCGAGGCGTTGCGCCAGACCGAGAGCACGCTCGGCCGCGCCGAGCTCGAGCTGTCGCGTACCGAGAAGCTGGTGGCCTCGTCCGCGCTACCCGCCGCCGAGCTCGACACCGCACGGACCGCACTCGCCGTCGCGCGCGCGCAGCGCACCGCCGCGCAGGCGCAGCAGGTTGCCGCCGCGCCGCTGGGCGCAGACTCGCGGATCGCGCTCGCGGCGCTGTTGCAAGCGCAAGCGCAGCTGGAGGGCGCCCGCGTGCGGATGGCGCAGACACGGCTCGTCGCGCCGCACAGCGGAGTGGTGCTGACCCGTACCGTCGAGCCGGGCGAGGTCGTGCCGGCGACGCGGGTCCTGCTCGTGCTCGCCGCGGATGGGCCGGTCCAGCTCGAGTGTCACCCCGACGAAAAGAACCTCGCGTGGATCCGGATGGGGCAGCAGGCGCGTGCATCGGCCGATGCGTATCCGGATGCGGTGTTCGATGCGACGGTGAGCTACATCGCGCCTTCGATCGATGCGCAGCGCGGCAGCGTGGAGGTTCACCTCGACGTGCGTGCCTTGCCGCCGCAGCTCCGGCCTGACATGACGGTGTCGATCGATCTCACGGTCGCGGCCAAGCGCGCCGCGCTGGCAGTTCCGGCGGATGCGGTCACCGGGAGCTACCTGGCGTCACCCTGGGTGCTCGTGGTGGTGGGCGGGCGTGCTGTGAGGAAGGACGTGCGGCTCGGGGTGCGGGGCGAGGACACGATCGAGATCGTGTCGGGACTCTCCGAAGCGGACGAAGTGCTGTTGACCGGTGGGGGCCCGATCACGCCCGGCTCGCGGATCCGGACGGAGTCCGACTGACATGCCGTTCGAGTGGTTCGTCGCGTTTCGCTATATGCGTGACGCGAGGGCGCAGACCGCGCTCGTGCTCGCCGCGGTGGCCGTGGGCGTCAGTGTGATCGTGTTCCTGTCGGCGCTGATCGGCGGGCTGCAGGTCTCGCTGATCGACAAGACGCTCGGCAGCCAGGCGCACGTGACGATGCGCGTACCGCGCGAGGACCCGCACCCGCTCGTGATCGCCGGGCCGGCGCTGGCGATCGCGCGCACGGTGGAGCACCGGTCCCAGCGCCTGCGCGCGATCGATCAGTGGCCCGCGATGATCCGGCTCGCCGAGAAGACGCCCGGTGTGACGGCGGTGTCTGCATCGGTGAGCGGATCAGGGTTCGCGGTCCACGCGGGTGCGAAGAGTCCGATCGTGGTGCGCGGAGTCGACCCGGATCGGTTCCTCGCCATCATCGATATCCGGCGACGGATCATCGCCGGCCGGTTCGAGATCGAGGGAGACGACGTCGCGATCGGATCCCGCCTGGCGGACGATCTCGGGATCGATGTCGGTGACAAGCTGCGGATCACGTCCAGCGAAGGTGTCGAGTCGGTCGCCACGGTGCGCGGCGTGTTCCGGATCGGAACCGACGCGGTAGATCGCACCTGGGTGCTCGCGTCGATGCGTCACGCACAATCCCTGTTCGCGCTGCCCGGCGGCGTGACCTCGATCGAGCTGAAGGTCGCCGACGTGTTCGGCGCGGAGGCGATCGCCACGACCCTTCGCGATCGGACCGGGCTCGACGTCGAGAGCTGGATGACCGTCAACGCCGAGCTGCTGTCGGGCCTCTCGGCGCAATCGAGCTCGAAGCTCCTGATCCAGTTCTTCGTGGTGGTCGCGGTCGCCCTCGGGATCGCGAGCGTGCTGATCGTCTCGGTGGTGCAGAAGGCCCGCGAGATCGGAATCCTGCGTGCCGTGGGCGTGCGCCCGCCGCGGATCCAGCGCGTGTTTCTGATCCAGGGCGGGCTCCTCGGCCTGGTTGGTTCCGTGATCGGTTCGGCGCTGGGGACCCTGTTCGCGCGGCTGTTCGAGAGCTTCACGAGCGGCCCCGGTGGTGCACCTCGGTTCCCGGTGCAGCTCGGCCTCTCGCTGTACGTGCTCGCGACTGTTCTGGCGACCGGCGTCGGGCTGATCTCGGCGGTCATCCCTGCGCGCCGCGCGGCGAGGCTCGATCCGGTGGCGGCGATCCGCAATGGATGATCCCACGTCGACGCCGGTGCTCGCCGTCGAGGCCGTGGTCAAGGAGTACGGTGGTCCGGTCAAGACGCGCGCGCTCGATGGCGTGACCGTGCGGTTCGGTCGCGGCGAGCTCACCGCACTCGTCGGGCCCTCCGGATCTGGCAAGAGCACGCTCCTCAACATCATCGGCCTGCTCGATCGGCCGTCTTCGGGTCGCGTGCTGCTCGACGGGCTCGACGTGTTCGCGCTCGACGACGACGAACTGACCGCGCTGCGTGCGCACAAGCTCGGGTTCATCTTCCAGTTTCATCACCTGCTGCCCGCGTTCACCGCGCTCGAGAATGTGATGTTGCCTGGATGGGGAGATGCCGGGTTTCCGACGCCCGAGCTGCGGCGGGCGGGCGAGGAGATCTTGCGCGAGGTGGGGCTCGCGGATCGGATGAGCTACCGCGCCAACCGGCTATCCGGAGGACAGCAGCAGCGCGTGGCGATCGCGCGCGCGTTGATCCATCGGCCTCACCTGGTGCTGGCCGACGAGCCCACCGGCAACCTCGATACCGCATCGTCGAACGAGGTGTTCGCGCTGATGCGACGATTCAATCGCGATCTAGGCACCACGATCATCGTCGTGACCCACGACCCGCGGATCGCGGCTGGATGCGACCGGATCGTGGAGCTCGTCGATGGGCGGATCCACGCGACCACCGTCGGAGCTCCTCCGCCGTCGTGACGCTCTCGCTACCGGTGGGCGCGACAATCGTGCGCCTGTACGAAGCGGCCAGGCGGTTGCGTCGAGCCGACGTTCAGGGGTCGATGTGGACGCTGTGCTGATAGCCGCGCGTCGACGAGTACTGGCAGCTGGCCGCGCCGATACAGGTGGTGGCGGAGCCGTTCGAGTAGCCGAACCGGAACACGATCAGGCCATCGCCCGTGACCGGTGCCGGCCGCGGGATCGTGAAGCGAATCTCGTCGCCCGAGATGCTGGGCGTCAGGTCGAACGAGTTGTTGTTCTCGAACTTCCCGGTGTGGAAGTAGACCTGCCACGGTTCCGGCGCGAGCCCGACCAGATCCGCGGGCTGCGACCACCCGACGGTGACGGCCTGGTCGCTCGCGAACTTCCACACGCTGGGCGCTCGGAGCGCGGGCACGTGGGGGGCGAATGCCTCCGCGGCAAACTGCGCCGTGATCGTGAGCGAGTCGTCGTCGACCACGAAGCTCGCCGGGCCGGCAGACGCGTCGACCAGCTGGAGGGCCGGCGGCGAACAATCGTCCAGATCGTCAGGACCACCACCCGGATCCGTGCGAAGTGTCGTGCCATTGACGGTGCCGCGGAACGATCCGTCAAGGATCGCACACGCATCCCCGTGGGCGGCGCGAAACGCAGCGGTGTCATAGGACAGCGCGACGAATCCGGGCGTTGGCTCGAGGTCGCTGGGCCCCCAGCCTTGGATCGAGAACCGGAGGTTCGGCAGTTCCGCGAGCGTGGCGTTGGGAGCAGGGTCGGTACCGCAGGCAGGAAGCAGGAACACGAGGAGGAGCTGGTAGCATCGCATGCCGCCGGTGGAGCACGGCGCGTGCCAGGGCGGGCGATTCTCGGTGGCTCGGCTGGCGGCCGTAGCATCAGAAATCCGAGACCGAAGGCGTGACGATGTCGTACCTCGGTCGCCCCGAGCACAGGCGTTCGCGATGGACCGCTCGGCGGAGATCGCAGACGATATTTTCATGCCCACCTCGGCCGCGGGCCGCGATCGAGAACAACGGTGCGGGGCCGATACCGTGGGACGCGTGGCAGGCGTGTGTCGCGTGTGTAGATCGATGGATGGTCACCGGATGGTCACCGGATGGGTGGCCATCGGGGGTCGGCGGTCGCACGCGCTCCGGTCCGTACTGCAGCGGGCGCAGGTCGCCGGATCCCGACGACCCGGCGTCCTGCACCGGGTTGCCGCTCTACGAGTACGGCAATGACACGCTGTCGGTGAAGTCCGGCTACATCCGGCAGGTCCTGCCGTTCATCACGGACCTCGACAAGGTCTTCGAGAAGCTGCACGCGTTGTTCACCGACGGCGGCTCGGAGTTCGTCGGTCAGGCCATCCAGACATCGGTGAAGTCCCTGAGCTGGACGACGGAGCCCGGCGCGATGAAGTTCGTGTTCGTGGCAGGCAACGAGGAGTTCGATCAGGGGCCGGTGACCGCCGCGGATGCGATGAAGGAGGCGGCAGCGAAGGACATCACTGTCCAGTTGATCTTCGCCGGCACCGACGAACCGACGTGGAAGGCCGCCGCGAAGCTCGCGAAGTCTGACCTCGTGACCATCGATCAGGACCAGGTCGCCCAGTACGTTCCATCGCCGCACGACGCGGACATCCTCGCGCTGGGCAACCAGCTCAACCAGACGTACATCGCGTATGGCGACGAGGGCAGGGCGTCGATCGCGCGTCAGGCGAGCGCCGATGAATCCTCCGCGAAGCTGAGTCCGAAGGTCGCGCTGGAGCGCGCGCAGCTCAACGGCAAGAGGGGCTATCGCAACGAGAGCTGGGACGTCGTGGATGCGGTGCAGAACAATCGCGCGTTCCTCGCGGAGGCACCGGATAACAAGCTGCCCACCGAGCTGCGCGGCAAGACGCTCGCCGAGAAACAGCGGATCGTCACCGCCAACGCGGCGAAGCGCGCCGAGCTCCAGGGCAAGATCGCGAAGCTCGAAGCGGCGCGGACCGCGTTCCTCGATGCGGAGCGTACGGCCGGCGGGAAGGTGCAGTCGCTCGAGAGCGAGCTGATGAAGTCGACGCGGAGTGTCGCGAGCAAGAAGGGCTTCAAGTGACCTACCGCGATGATGATGGGCATGCCGCGCGCGCGAACGCACTGATCGACGAAATCGCGGAGCTCGAGCGGCAGAAGGTCGCCCAGGCCACGGCGGACGCACAACTCGAGGCCGCCAAGCGCGCACTCGCGACGCTGCAGCTGACACCTCCTGCCCGCGTACCACGAGCCCCGGCCGTTCTCACGCACGTCCTCGTGTCGACTGCGACTGCGACTGCGGCATACGTCGGGTATCTGCTGCTGATCTGAAGGCGTCGCCCGCGCGGGATCGCGCTAGATGTCAGGGCCCGCTCCTAGGCTGGCGAGCTCAAGGCATGCGGCTTTCTCTGAGCCTTCACTGCGGTGGGCACGAGTGCGGTGCGCCGCGGCAACGCGCGTGGAGCTGCGGCGCGCACACACGGTGGGCGTACTCGCTCGCTGAGGGAGCTCCGATCGCGAGGGATCCACCGTCGGGCCGGCACGGTCGCTGCACTACCAGGAAGCCCAAAAGGAGCTTAGTCCCATGCGCACCATGTTCCGCGTTGCTCTCGTTCTCGGCGCTCTTGCCGCCCCGGCCCTCGCCGACGATCCGCCGAAGGCCGGCGCCAAGGTAGATGCGAAGGTCGAGGTCAAGGCAGATGCCGACGCCAGCCCCGTGGTGAAAGCCGCTACCAAGGTTGGGGGCGCCGTCCAGGCCGGAGCCAAGGCCACCGGTAAGGCGGTAGTCAAGGTCGGCTCGGGTATCAAGTCGGGCGCGAAGGCCGTCGTGAAGACGGTGAAGAACACCTCGGTCACCGGTGATGCCGATGCCAAGGCCAGTGGCGGCGCGGTCGGAGTCAAGGCGGGCGTCGGCGTGAAGGTCGGCGACAACAAGCCGGTCGGGATCGGCGGCAGCTTTGGTGCGACCGCCAAGGATGGTCAGGCGGGCGTGAGCACCGGCGTCGGCGTCAGCTCCGGCAAGGACACCGCAGTCATCAAGACCCGAGTCGGCGTGTCGGCCGGCGGCGGCGCGGTCGGCGTCAACGGGGGCGCCGGCGTCAACGCGGGTACACACGAGGCCGGCGTCAAGGCGGGCGTTGGAGCAGGCGCGGCGCATGGCGAGGTCGGCGTGAAGTCCGGCATCGGCGTCAATGCGGGCGCCAAGGAAGCCGGGATCAACGCCGGGGTGGGCGCGAAGGCTAAGGGCGGCGAGGCAGGTGTCACCACCGGCGTCGGCGTGAATGCGGGCAAGCAGCAAGCGGGCGCGAAGGCCGGCGTCGGCGTCCATGCCGGCAGCGGCGAGGTCGGGGTGAAGAGCAACGTCGGCGTGAACGCCGGCAAGAACGAAGCGGGCGCGAAGGCCGGCGTCGGCGCGATCGCGGGCCACGGCGAGGTCGGCGTGAAGTCCGGCGTCGGTGTCAACGCCGGCAAGAACGAAGCGGGCGTCAACGGCAGCGTCGGCGCGCAGGCGAAGAACGGCGAGGCCGGCGTGAACGGCGGCCTCGGCGTGCATGCGAACGATGATGGCGCTGGCATCCACACCGGCGTGGGCGCGCGCGCGAACAACGGCGAGGTCGGCGTCGATACGGGCGTCGGCGTGAATGCCAACAAGCAGGAAGCGGGCGTGAAGGCCGGCCTCGGCGCGAAGGCGAAGGACGGCGAGGTCGGCGTGAAGGCCGGGGCCGGCGTCAATGCTGGAACCAAGAAGGCCGGCGTGAAGGCAGGCGCCAGCGCGAAGAAGAAGGCCGGCGAGGTGGGCGTGAACGGCGGCGCCGGCGCGTCGGTGAAGTAGTCAGTACCGATTCATCCGCACTCGGTCGGATCCTCGAGCCAGGACCCGACCGCGTGCGTGATCTGAATGCCCCCGATCGCGGTTCCTCCGCGCGGCCCCGGGGCGTACGGCTGCGCCGCGACCAGGCCGCGTGATGGATGGCGGCGGCTGACCTGGCAGAACGCGGTGTCGTGACGCACCTCGGCGATCGTCGAGTAGCCATCGAACACAAAGGCGCAGGCCTGTACGACAGGGCCGCGCGAGATCGCGAGCGCTCGCGCCGTGCTCTCGGCATCGTTGGAGCTGTCGTTGAGGAACCGGTAGACGTGCCAGCCCACGTCATCGTGCCACCACAGGAACGGGAAGAACGGCTCGTCCTCGATCGCCGAGTCCACGGCATGGCGCAGGGCACGGCCTGCGATCGCGAGCAGCAGCGCATCCTCGTCGGACGACCTCCGCTCGCGCTCGTACAACACCTGCGCATCGTCCTCGCCGAGCACCAGATTGCCCTCGGGGGTGAGCCGCACCGAGATCCGCTCCGCGCGCGGGGCGAACGGCTGGTCGGTGATCAGCTCCTCGCCGTCCAGCTCGAAGGTCAGCAACACGCGCTCGATCCCACTCTTGCGCGGGTTCGAGTAAACGAGGTCACCTGCGACGGTGAACTCGATCGCATGCGTGGGCTGCTCGGTTCTCGATCGGACCATCGTCCAGCGTCCGATCAGATCGGCGGGCCTCACTTAGGTGAGATCTTCGCGCGTGGGTACAACACGATCTCGATGCGCCGGTTCTTCGCGCGGTTCTTGCTGTGCGGTGACCTTGTCCAGCTCGCCCTTGGTATCGGCGAGCTGCTTCTCGAGCTCGGCCACGCGCGGATCCGATCTGGGCGCCGCGGGCGGCTTGGGCGCGCAAGCGACGAGGAAGGCGAGCAGCAGGCTCGGGCGTGACATCGCGCGAGTGTAGCCGCCTCTCGGCGCGTCAGAGCGTGAGGTCGACCAGGAACATGCCGTCACCGTTATCGGCGGTGCCGGTCACGTGGGTCATCCCGGGCACGCGCACGACCTTGCCTCCGCCACCGTCCATCAGCTTGCCGGTGAACGTCAGGTCCAGCCTTGCGGTTCCCTTCAGGTCGCCGCTCATCGTGTAGTCGCCGATCAGCGTACCGTCGAGCGTCCCGGTCGGAATGCCCTTGAGCGACATCGTGAGCGCCGGCTGCAGCGTGACATCGGGGGAAGTGTCGTAGGTGATGTTGAAGTCGAGCTGCTTGCCATCGACGACGAGCTTGCCATCGGTGTAGCCGGCCATCCCAACCTTGAGCCGCATGCCCTTGTTGTTCGACGAGCCCTGATCGACCTGACCGGTCACGATCAGCGTCCCCGCCGAGATCCCGACACCGGCCTGTGGCGAGATGTTCGCGCTCGATGCGCTGTTGAAGCCGGCGAAGCCGAGCGTGATCGACTTGCCGATCGATGCATCGAGGCCGAAGTAGGCACGTCGTGCCTCCTCGTCGGAATTGATGTTGTTGCTATCGCTGCAGGCCGTGAACAGAGGCGCCGCGAGCAAGACGAGCTGGAGTAGTCTCATGCTCTGTTAGTGCGTGGTCCGTCCGGATCGGTCGCAAGAAACGTCCTCCGACCATGCACCACATCTCCCACCGTCACCGGCGGGGCGTACGCGGCCGTGGCTCGTCGATGGGGCGCCTGCCGAGGTAGACGACGTAGGCCCGGCTGCCACCCGGGTGGTGCAGCGACGTCTCGAACCCCACCTCGGCCATGCGGCGCTTGAACACCACGTTGGCCTCCTCGGACCAGATCGCGAGCACGCCACCGGGCGCGAGTGCCGCGAAGCTGCGGACGAGGGCGGCGCGTCCGTAGAATGGATCGTTCTCGCGCTTCGCTGCCGCGTGCGGTCCTTCGTAGAGGTCGAGGATGATCGCATCGAGCTGACCCGGTCGCGCACTCTCGATCACGCGCGCGACATCCTTGATCACCACCCGCACGCGCGGATCGAGCACCGCACCGCGGGTGAGGACCGCGAGGGGACCGGAGCACCACGTCGCGACCTCGGCGGTGAGCTCGGCGACGGTGACCTGCGCGCGCTTCGGCAAGGCATCGAGGGCGGCGCGCACGGTGTACGCCATGCCGAGTCCGCCGATCAGCACGCGCGGGGCGCTGCGACCGGTGAGCTGCTGGCAGGCGAGGGTGGCGACCGCCTCCTCGGAGCTTCGCTCGCTGCTGGTCATCAGCACACGGCCATCGATGGTGATCAAGAACTCGCGTGGCCCGCGCTGGCGGAGCTGGAGCTCGCCTTCGCTGGTCGTGACGGTGGCCAGCGCCTTCCAGGGAACCAAGCGGTGGACCCTACCGGATCTGTTTGCGAGGCGACAGGCTCGGCGGTCTCCACTCGATCCGGCGTTCCGATCAGCTGACCGAGGCATGACCGAAGTGTCGTCGTCGCGTGGCTCGTGGCGCCGCATGATGAGACATGGCGCTGGTCATGCCCGGAGCGCGGCCGAAGCTGCGAGGCGTGACCCACCAGGTGGCGTTCTACCTCGCATCGATCGCGGGTGTCATCCTCGTGGCCCGCGCTCCCGATGCGCGCAGCCGGATCGTCACCGCGATCTATGCGCTGTCGCTCGCCGGGATGCTTGGCGTCAGCGCAACGCTGCATCGGACCGACTGGGGGCCGCGCGCGTTCGCCTGGCTTCGCCGTGCCGATCACGCGATGATCTTCGCGTGCATCGCGGGCACGTACACACCGTTCTGCGTGCTCGGGATGGCAGAGCCTGCCGGGACGCGGCTGTTGATCCTCGCGTGGAGCGCCGCCGGTCTCGGCATCCTGCGCGCCGCGCTGTGGCCGCATGCGCCGCGCTGGATCACGTCGGCGCTGTTCGTCGCGGTGGGCTGGGTGGTGATCGCGTACGGACGCGAGGTCCACGCTGGACTCGATCCGCTGGCGTTCTGGTTACTCCTCGGCGGTGGCGTGTGGTTCACGCTCGGCGCGATGGTCTACCTGTTTCGCCGTCCCGATCCGTGGCCCGAGGTGTTCGGGTTCCACGAGGTGTTTCACGTGATGATCATCCTCGGATGTGCCTGCCACTTCATTGGCGTGGCGCACCTCGCGTTGCGCTAGCGACGATGATCGCGTCCGCGACCATGGTCGCCGTCGCCATCATGGTCACGGTTGCCGTTGTGCCGGCACTCACCGTCCTCCCAGTGATGCGCGGGCGGGCAGCTACGGACTTCACTCGAGCGGCCCGAGGTCGGCGCGTTGGTGCGGACCAGACATCCCGACGAGAGGATCATCGCGATCACGACGGCGAGGCGTGGCTTCATGGAATCAGGGTAGCAGAGGCGCGCGAGCCACGACCACGGTTACAGCGACCCACACTACAGTGCACGCTGGGTCGTGAGTCACGGCTCGCACTCGCAGACCGCGACGTACTGCGTGCTGCAGCGCGCGTCATTGATCTGCGAGGTCGCGGATACGATCTCCACGCAGTGCTCGGCAGGCGGTCCATTGTTCGGGGCGCCAGGCTTCCACGACAAGAATGTCTGCGGCGTATTGTTCACGGTGACGAACGTGTTCTCCGTGGTGAGGTCGGAGATTCCGACCCAGAACCGCGCGGCGGCGATCACGACGTGACGCTCGAACCCGACAGGCCCACGAGTACGCGCGATGAGCCGCTCGGCCATGCCCCCGTTCGCGAGATGTTTGACGACCTCGTACTGGCCGAGCTTCTTCCCTCCATCAACACGTCGCACCACGCATCCAGGATTCAGTCATGCGAGCGGAGCGCGTCAAAGGCAACGTTCGATCTCGCGCTGATCAATCGCTGTGCAAAGTTCGTCCACCCGACGTGCCAGCGGACGATAGTTGCAACGAAACGCCTGGAGGTCCCCACTGAGGACCATGGCCCAGCGCATCCTCCTCACCAGCGCGCTCGCGATCGGCGTGATCGCGTGCTCGTCGAATCGTAGTGGACCAGGCGAATCCATCGGCGGCTCGTTGACCGTGACAGGTGAGGTCGTCGACTTCCAGACCGGCGCCGCGATCTCGAGTGCGGCGAGCGTCTCGACCTCGGGGCTGCTACCTGCGCCTCGGGTGACTTCGCAGGGCGTGAGCTTCACGATCGAAGGCATCCCGGAGAACTCGACGTTTCAGATCCTCGCTGCGGCGCCTCCGGGTCATCGCGGGACGTACAGCGCGGCCGTGGTGCTGACGAGCTCCGATCTCGATGGCGTGAACGCACCCACGGTCAGCGAAGCACTGCTGCAGCAGCTGGCGGCCGGCTTCGGCGTCACACCAAGCGCGGCGAAGGGCGTGCTGTTCGTGCATCTGGTCGATGCGACGACCGGCGCGGCGAAGTCGGGCATCGCGGGCAACAACCTCGTGATCGGCGGCGCGATCGGACCGAGGTTCCTCGATGCGAAGCTGTCTGCACAGCCGAACGCCACCGCGAGCTCGGCGTCTGGCTGGGCCGTGTTCTTCGAGGTCCCCGCCGGCGCGGTGGCGCTGGGTAGCCCCGCGGGCGCGACCGTCACGCTCGACATGGCGACGTCGCCGATCAACGCGGGGCTGGTGACGCTCGCCGAGGCCAAGGTGACCAACGGGGTGGTCCCGTTGCCGACCAACGTGTCGTTCGCGAACACCGTGTATCCGATCTTCACCAACCGAGGCTGCGTGGCATGCCACTCGGGCGGTGGGATCGGCAAGGAGCTGGGCGGTCTCAAGCTCGATGGCAGCGCGAACAGCGCCTACAAGGAGCTCGTGCTCGAGCAGCCGAACACCCGCGTGCAGACCGCGACGCCAGACAACAGCCTCGTGCTCCGTTATCCATCACGCGAGGAGCCCCCGGATCGTCACCCCAACATCACGTTCGCCAGCGCCCTGGATTCCGACTATCTGAAGATCCTGGTCTGGATCCGGGAGGGCGCGCGCGACAACTGACCTTCCATCGAAGGTTCGCCGGAGCGATCACGGGCCACGGACTAGAGGATCACGAGCGGCGCGCAGGTCGAGACCCCGGCACCGACGATCGTGCGACCGGGCGCGGGCGTGGTGCTCTTGATGACGCCAGTCATGCCGTCGACCTGGTAGATGCTGGTCGAGCTCTCGGTGCTCTTCTGCAGGAACACCCAGAAGTCACCGCCCCAGTGCGCGAACGCGTAGCCCGCCATGCTGCCGGCGAGCGCGGGCTCGGCGTACATCTTGGCGACCGTCGCGCTGACCTTGTCGAACTTGACGACGCGCGCGGTCGACGCATCGGGCATGAAGCCCCACAGCTCGGCGCCACCGGTTCCGGTCATCTCGGGCAGCAGCGGCTGCGTGCCCAGCGGCGTCGCGATCATCGTCGCGGTATCCACAGCCGCGACCGTGAACGACGAGGCGGTCTGAGATGCACCGCCACCGACGTACAGCTTCTCGGCCGAACCACCCGGCTGATCGGTGGAGAACCCCATGCCGAACACCTCGAGGCCGTTCGGAGACGCCCACGTGCTGCGCGTGCAGGCGAGGCCATAGATCGACACCCTGAACAGCTCGCCCGACGTGTACAGTACCCACGCCATACCCGATCGGTCGATGCTCATCGAGAACGGTGTCGCACCGAGCATCGCCGCGCAGCCCAGCGTGCCCAGGTCGTGGAACAGCTTCGTCGAGGGAGCGAACTGCGAGAGCTGCTGGTTGTTCTGATCGATCGTGTAGACGAGCTCGGTTCCATCCGCGCAGTCGTCGCCGCTGCTGGGAGGTCCATCGACGCCACCGACGCCAACACCTCCCGGGTCGCGCCGTTCGGGGCCACACGCAGCCGACGTCAGCAGCACGACACATGCGATCGTTCGATGGGCCCCGGTCATCGCGGCGACGCTCTCGCGGGTCCGCGCCGACCCGCGAGCACAAACGCCAGGCCCCCGACGATTGCGCGCGACGCGCACTCGATCGCTTGAACTGCGCTACGCTCTGCGAGCGATGAAGATTCGCTGCCAGCGCTGTGGCGAGCGGCTCGATGCCACCGCGCGCTTCTGTGGCATGTGCGGCAGCGTGATCGCAGATCCGAACGTCGGTCGCTTGATCGGTGGTCGCTATACGTTGAAGGAACGGCTCGGCGAGGGCTCGCTCGGCGTGATCTACGCGGCGGAGCAGGTCAGCCTGCGCCGCAAGCTCGCGATCAAGCTGCTGTCGGCCGAGGCGCTGCAGGATCCAACGCTGACCGAGAGGTTTCGCCGCGAGGGCGAGGTGCTCTGCCAGTTGCGATCGGCACACACCGTCACCACCTACGAGTTCGACCGCGATCCGGACGGCACGCCCTACATCGCGATGGAGCTGACCTCCGGCATCACGCTCGCCGAGGCGGTTCGGCGGGACGGCGCGTTCGAGTGGCCGCGTGTCCTGCGGATCCTGGCGGGCCTGTGCGATTCGCTCGGCGAGGCGCACGGCCTCGGCGTGGTGCACCGGAACCTCAAGCTCGAGAACATCCTGCTCGAGTCACGCGCCGGCAACCCGGACTTCGTGAAGGTGATGGACTTCGGGCTCGCGAAGCTGCTACCCGCGCGAATCGATCTGTCGCCGGTTGGCGAGACCGTGGGGGCGATCGAGTTCATGTCGCCGGAGCAGCTGCTGTCCAGGCCGGTGGACGGTCGCAGCGATCTGTACGCGCTCGGGGTGCTCGGGTATCTGCTGGTGACCGGGAACCATCCGTTCCCCCGCGCGCGCACCTACGGAGATCTGGTCGGTGCGCACATCCAGATCGTTCCGGAGCCCGCCTCCACCGTGCGCGCGGACCTCTCGTCGGAGGTCGACATGGTGTTCGCACGCTGCCTCGAGAAAGATCCGGACCGCCGGTTCCCGGATGCCACCGCGCTCGCTGCGCTGATCGGCGTGATGCTGCTGCCGTTCGGGTTCGAAGCGCCGCCGGGAGACACCTTGCACACCCCGATCGGCGACGAGGACACCGCGATCGCGCCGCCGCCGACCAAGCCGTCGCGCTGAGCCGCGCGCAGATCTGCTGTGCGCGCCATGACGCTGGAGGGCCGTTTGTGAGAGTGTGGGGAGCGGGGGTCTTATGCGCGTACGTGTGACACGGGTTTGTGCGGTCGTGGCCGGTGCTCTGATCGGGCTGTTCTTCGCCTGCTCCACGCCAGCGGAAGAAACGTCCGATCCGATCGCCCATGGCATCAACTGTGGAAGCGGCCAGTGCTTCTGCGGTGACGGAAGCGTCGGCTCCGGCGAGCAATGCGACCTCGGGTCCGCCAACAGCAACTCCGGCGATTGCACGCTGAGCTGCCAGTGGGCGCGCTGCAGCGATGGTTACAAGCACTCGAGTACGAGTGGCAACATCGGGTCCGGCAGGGCGAGCGCGCTCGAGGAGTGCGACCTCGGTTCCAACTTCTCGGGCGGCGACTGCGTGCCGACCTGCAAGTGGGCGAAGTGCGGCGATGGGCTCACGCACTACTTCAGCACGGGCAACATCGGCTCCGGCGAGGCCGAGCCCATCGAGCACTGCGATGACGGCAACACCGACATCCACGACGATTGCACCAACGGGCTGAACGGCAGCGGTCAGCAGGAGAACTGCATCTACGCCTACTGCGGAGACGGCGTGCAGTACTTGCATCCGAGCTTCGACTGCAACTTCGGCGGGTCAGACTGCGGCCGGCCGCCCGAGCAGTGCGATGACGGCAACCGGATCAACATCGATGGCTGTGATAACTCCTGCGTGAGCAACATCGCCTGCGGCAATGGCATCATCGATCCGGGCGAGGAGTGCGATGACGGCAATCTCGTAGCAACCGACAGCTGCACTCATCTGTGCCGCAACGCGGTGTGCGGGGACGGCATCGTGGCAGCCGGCGTCGAGGAGTGCGATGATCTCAACTCGATCAACAACGATGCATGCACCAACGCGTGCAGGAACGCACGCTGCGGCGATGGGATCGTGCAGGCCGGCGAGCTCTGCGATGACGGCAACTCGAACAACGGCGATGGCTGTACCTCACTGTGCCGGATCGCCGTCTGCGGCGATGGCTTCATCCAGGTCGGCGTCGAGCAGTGCGATGATGGCAACCAGCTCGACTTCGACGGCTGCACGAACGCGTGCACCACTCCGGTCTGCGGCGACGGCGCCGTCCAGGCGGGAGAGCAGTGCGACGATGGCAATACGGACAACACCGACGGTTGCATCATCGACCCCGCGAACAACAAGCTGTGCAAGCTGGCGCTGTGCGGTGACGGTTACGTCCACGCGGGGGTGGAGACCTGTGATGACGGCAACACCAACAACTCGGACAGCTGCACCAACTCCTGCGGGACCGCGCTGTGCGGCGACGGCGTGATCCAGGCCGGCGAGCAGTGCGACGACCAGAACACCAGTAACAGCGATAGCTGCCTCAATAGCTGCCAGACCAACGTCTGCGGAGATGGCTTCGTCAACCCGCTGGCCGAGTTCTGCGATGACGGCAACCGCAGCAACTTGGACTCGTGCACCAACCTCTGCGAGATGGCGCGCTGCGGAGATGGCTTCGTGCAGATGGGCGAGCAGTGCGATGACGGCAACAGCAGC
Organism: Myxococcales bacterium; assembly: GCA_043753855.1. Taxonomy (GTDB): domain Bacteria; phylum Myxococcota_A; class Polyangia; order Haliangiales; family Haliangiaceae; genus JABFXX01. The sequence goes on from JAYUVX010000382.1 coordinate 36,620, forward strand.
AGCAACGACACGTGTACCACCTCCTGCCGGCTGCCCGCATGCGGCGACGGCTTCGTGCAGAGCGGCGAGCAGTGCGATGACGGGAACCAGATCGGGACCGATAACTGCACCACGACCTGCAAGACGCCGGCGTGTGGTGACGGCGTCGTCCACGCCGGCGTCGAGCAGTGCGACGATGGCAATGCAAACAACACCGATGGCTGCGTCGGAACGACCTGCCAGATCGCGACCTGCGGTGATGGCTTCGTGCGCACCGGCTTCGAGGCCTGCGACGACGGCAACACGAACAACGCCGACGGCTGCACCAACATCTGCGCGCTGCCGACCTGCGGTGACGGCGTGGTCCAGGCGGGCGAGCAGTGCGACGACGGTAACGGGAGCAACACCGATGGCTGTCTCAACACGTGTCTGCTGCCGCGCTGCGGCGATGGCTTCGTGCGGACCGGGGTCGAGGAGTGCGACGACGGCAACACCGACAACACGGACGGCTGCATCAACGCACCGGGGACCCGCTGCAAGCTCGCGAAGTGTGGCGATGGCTACGTCCATGGCGGTGTCGAGATGTGCGACGACGGCAACACGATGGGCAACGACCTGTGCTCGCCCACCTGCACGATGGGTGGGTGCGGCGACGGCATCATCAACGGGACCGAGGTCTGTGACTCCAACGGTGCGGCCGACGCGGCGTGCGATCTGGACTGCACCAACGTGGTGTGTGGAGACGGCGTGCTCAACACCGCGGCGGGGGAGCAGTGCGACGATGGCGACCGGAACTCGAACACGCTGCCGGGCGCCTGCCGCACCAGCTGCAAGCGCGCGGCGTGCGGCGATGGCCTGCTCGATGTCGGCGAGGAATGCGATCTTGGCGCCGCCAACGGCCAGGACCCGTACTTCGGCTGCTTGCGCGACTGTTCGATCGGCAAGGCAGTCGCCGAGGGCGGCGCCTGTCAGAACAATGCGGGCGGCGGCAGCGGTGGCGCGGCGACCATGCTCCTCGTGGTCGGCGCACTCGTGATCGGACGCCGCAAGCGCGGCAAGATCGCCGGGGCCGCCGTCCTGCTGATCGTGCTCGCGCTGCCGATGTCCGCGCGCGCCGACGTCGATGGGTTCGTGATCAACCGGTTCGCGGCACCGCCGTCGCTCGACGACGGGATCGGGATGTCGCTGCCGACCGTGCTCGACAACATGCAGTACTCGGCCGGGCTCACCCTCGACTACTCCGACCGTCCGTTCGTGGTGAAGTCGACGTCGAACACCAGCGGCGATCTGAACGTGGTCAGCAACGTGCTTGCGGCTCACCTCGATGTCGCGCTCGGTCTCGCGGATCGGTTCCAGGTTCGGGCCGACCTGCCGCTCACGTTGAATCAGAATGCCGAGTCCGGGGTCTCCGGCAACATGACGTTCGGCGCCTCGTCCGCCGCGGTCGGTGACGGCCGCGTCGGTGCGGCGGTCCGCGCGTTCGGCGATCGCGGTCCCGGGGTCGCGCTCGGCGTGCAGTTCGATCTGCTGATTCCGGTCGGCAGCCAGCGGGACTTTACCGGTGACGGCGGGGTCGGCGCCGACCTTCATGCGCTCGCCTCGTATGCGCTCGATGCGATCACGCTGGCGGCTGACGTCGGCGTGCTGCTGCGGCCGAGCAACAACTTCGCCAGCAATGCGATCGGCTCGGAGGTGCAGGGCCACGTCGGCGCCCAGATTCCCACGGCGAGGGGCCTCAGCGTCCTCGCCGAGGTGGCGGTCGGCAAGGAGCTACGCGAGCAGATGTTCAGCACCACGCCGCCGGCCGAGGTCCTCGCAGGCGTTCGCTACCGGACGGGTGGCTGGGTGCTCGGTGCCGGCGGGGGGGTCGGGCTCACCACGGCGCTTGGAATTCCGTCGTATCGCGGTCTGTTCACGATCGGCCGGATCGGCACCAAGGACAGCTCGACGTCCGAGCCCACGCATCGCGAGTCGCCTGTCGACCTCGATCCTGACCACGACGGCATCGTGGGCGCCAAGGATCAGTGCCCGAACGAGGCCGAGGACAAGGACGCGTTCCAGGACGACGACGGCTGCCCCGATCCCGACAACGACAATGACGGCGTGCTCGATGCTTCCGATCGCTGCCCCATTGATCCGGAGGACAAGGACGGCTTCGAGGACGACAACGGTTGCCCCGACCCCGACAACGACGGCGATCACATCCTCGACGCGCAGGACAAGTGTCCGATGGACGCCGAGGACCTGGACGGCTTCGAGGACACCGACGGCTGCCCCGACATCGACAATGACGGCGACCGCGTGCTCGATGCCGCCGACAAGTGCCCGTTGGTCCCCGAGACCAAGAACGGCTTCCAGGACGAGGACGGCTGCCCCGACGAGCTACCCGCGAAGGTGAAGCAGTTCACCGGCGTCATCCAGGGCATCAACTTCAAGGTCAACTCGGCGGAGCTGCTGCGCGCCTCGAGCAAGGCGCTCGACAAGGCCGTGCTCGTCCTCGCCGAGTACAAGGATTTGAAGCTCGAGATCCAGGGCCACACCGATGACTCGCCGATCAAGAGCGGCGGCACGTTCGCGGACAGCCTCGAGCTTTCGCAGGCGCGTGCCGAGTCGGTTCGCGCGTACTTGGTGAGCAAGGGCATCAGCGAGGGCCGGATCGCGGCGAAGGGCTACGGCGACACCAAGCCGATCGTCGAGCCCGGTGCGCTCAAGGGCGGCAAGCTCACCGCCGCACGCGCGAAGAACCGCCGCGTCGAGTTCCAGCTCGCGATGCCGGCGAACTGACTATTCAGGCGGCGGGGTGAACAGCTCGAGCAGGCCGCTGACCGGCGCGCCGCCCGCGATCAGGATCTGACCGTTCGGCAGCGCGAACGCCAGCGGTCGAGTGCGCGCCGCCATCATCGATAACACCGCGATCGGTGCGAGCGTGATCGCATCGAAGATCTCGACCGATGCGAGGTCTCCCGCGGTGGTGGTACCGCCGGCGACGATCAGGTAGCGCTCGGTCGCGGCGATCGCCGGATCGAACCTCGCCGTCGCGAGCAGGTCGGGGTGCGTCTCGACCATGCCGGTCGATGGATCGATCACGAGGACATCGCGAGCCGGGAGCGTGGCGCTCCCTCCACCCGCGACGACGAACCGACCGGATCCGGGCAGCGTGGTGATCGCGGCGCGGAGGCGGCCTGGGCCAGCGAGCATGTCAAACCGATCCGCGCGGAACCGGATCAGGCCGGACTCGCCGACGAACACGGCGGTCAGGATGCCATCGCCCGGTGTGATCACCGCGCCGATGGCAGGCAGCGTGGCGAGCTCGGTGCGCGCCGCCAGCTCGCTGCCAACGAGCTCGCCCGGTGGGGTGCCGGTCAACAGGAACCGTTCGGGGCCGATCGGTACGGCGGTCTCGGCGCGCGCGAAGGTCGGAAACTCACCGACCGAGGTGTAGGCCCCCGAGGGCTGCACGGTGGTGTCGAACCGCAGGATCGTCGAGACCGGCGCACCGTCGGTCCCGGTGCCGCCGATCAGGTACACGGCGCCGCCGGTGGAGCTCGCCCCGAGCGCGAGCCCGGAGCGCTTGATCGGCATCGGTGCGCCGCCGGCGAGCGAGTGGTCGTACGCGTTGTAGATCGCGATCGCATCACTCGGGGCACCGGCGGCATCCGCACCGCCGGCGAACAGCGCGCCATAGGGCAGGGCGACGCCGGAGATGTCGCGCCGCGGCGGATTGAGCACCGCGGGCGATGCCGCGATCGACAGCGGGAGGGCCACGTAGATCACGACGTGCGCGTTGGTCGGCCCGAGCTGGAACGGCGGGGACGAGCCCGTCGCGATCAGCGCGTCGCCGGCGTCATAGCCCTCGACGATCAGCGCACCGACCTCCCCGCTGGCATCGATCGACAGCGACAGATCGAAGCTGCCGTCGGCCTTCCTCGTGGTCTCCTGGTCGACCGCCGGATTGGTCAACCGCAGTCGCAACCGATGGACCTGGGTGAGCAGCGTCGAGCCCGGTGCGGTCGTGAGATCGAGGCTGATCGTGCCGGTGGTGCCCTCGCAGGCGGCGAGCGCGAGCAGCAGTGCTGCGAGCCGCGTCACGCGACCAGCGCCTCGATCGCGGCGGCGGCCACGCCCGCGATCCGCACGGTCTTGCGCCGCGAGGAGGTGCCCGCGATCACCTCGACCGCGCCCCTGGGGACGCCGAGGGACTTCGCGAGGAGCTCGATCATGGACGCATTCGCCTCGCCGTCGACCGGAGAGGCGGTGACGCTGACCTTGAGCCGCCCATCGTAAATCGGACCGAGCTTCGCGCGCGAGGCACGGGGCTGGACGAGGACGTCGAACGTCACACCGCCGGCCTGCTCGGTCAGCTTCACTTGCCGCCGCGGCCGAGCTCGCGAGCTCGCTTGGTGGCGGTCTCGACGGCGTTGATCAGCGTGGTGCGAAGGCCGCCCTCCTCGAGGGTGTGCAGACCGGCGATCGCGGTGCCGCCCGGCGAGGTGACCATGTCCTTGAGCCGGCCGACGTGCTCGTCGGTCTCGAGCAGCATCTTCGCCGAACCCATCACCGTCTGTGCCGCGAGCTTCTGCGCGTTGCGACGCGAGAGTCCGACCTTGACGCCGGCATCGGCGAGCGCCTCGAGGATCAGGAAGATGTAGGCGGGGCCCGATCCGGACAGGCCGGTGACCGCATCGAGGTGAACCTCGTCGAGCACCACCGTGATGCCGACCGCGTCGAAGATCGCCTTCGCCGTGGCCAGATCATCCTGGCTCGCGTGCTTGCCCGCGGACACTGCGGTCGCCCCCGCGCCGACGAGCGCGGGGGTGTTCGGCATCGCGCGCACGACCCGCACGCCATCGGTGAACGCGGTCTCGATCGCCTCGGTATCGACGCCTGCCGCGATCGAGATCACCAGCGTTCCGGACTTCACCTGATCGCCGATCTCGCGGAGGACCTTGTCCATGATCTGCGGCTTCACGGAGAGCACGATGATGCCGGCGCCACGAGCCACCTCACGGTTGTCGGAGGTGACCTCGATGCCGTAGCCCTTCACGAGCTCGTCGAGCCGCTCGCGGCGCGGCGCCGAGGCGCGGATCCGGTTCGCCGCCACGTGATCGCCGCGTACCAGGCCACGGATCAACGCCTCGGCCATGTTGCCGGCGCCAATGAATCCGATCGATTGCGAGGCGAGGATCGACACCCGATAGGGTGTAGCACGGGCGGTGTTGGTCAGGCGTAGCGGAGCCAGGCTGCGATGTCGCCGAGGGCGCAGACCTCGTCGATCGCGCCGGCATCGATCGCCGCCTTCGGCATGCCGTAGATCACGCTGGTGGCCTGGTCCTGAGCGAGCGTCTTGCCGCCCGCGCGCTTGATCGCGAGAGCTCCGGCGGCGCCGTCCTTGCCCATGCCCGTCATTACCACGGCGAGCGAGCGCCGCTCGTAGATCCGCGCCGCGGACAGCATCGTGACGTCGGCGGCGGGCCGGCAGCCGTTGACCATCGGCCCTTCCGTGATCACCACGTGGCCGCGGTCGTCGAACTCGAGGTGATGGTCCCCGGGGGCGATCAGCACGGTGCCGGGGAACGGCCGATCGCCGGTGCGGGCCTCGCGCACGCTGATCCGGCTATCGGCATCGAGCCGCTCGGCGAGCGCTGCGGTGAATCCCGCCGGCATGTGCTGGACGATCACCAGCGCGAGCTTGAGCTCGGCGGGCAGCGACGGAACCAGTTCGGAGAGCGCCGCGGGGCCTCCGGTCGATACCGCGAGCACGCATAGTCTCGGCACACCGAGCGGCAAGGGGGTCTTGACCGTGCTGATCGCCCCCGACGTCCGCACCGGACCTGCGGGCATCGCTGCGCGCGGTCGAGCGCTCGCCGCGATCGTCAGCTTCGCGACCAGATCCTCGGCGATCTTCGAAAGGTCGGTGGAGACCTCTCCCGCGGGCTTGGTCACGAAGTCCACCGCGCCCGCCGCGAGCGCGTCGAACGTCTCCTTCGCACCCTGCTTGGTGTGTGCGGAGAACATCACCACCGGCGTCGGACGCTGCTGCATCACCGCGCGCACCGTCTGCGCGCCGTTCATGCCCGGCATGTTGAAGTCCATCGTGACCACATCGGGCTTGAGCTTCGCGATCTGCGCGAGTGCATCGTTGCCATCCTTGGCCTGGCCGACGACCTCGAACGGCTCCCGCGCGAGCGCCTTGCTGATCGCGGCTCGCATGAACAGCGAGTCATCGACGATCAAGACGCGGATCTTCTTGCTCATTCCAGCTCCTCGGCGAGGTCCTCGACGACGTATCCGGTCACCGGCGTCGCCACGCCCTTCAGCTGCAGGCCCGGCAACTCGCGGACCGTCGCGCGAGCACCGAGCACCGCGCGCGTCGATGCCGAGACCAGGACCTCGCCGGGCGGGCACTTGGCCTCGTAGCGGTTCGCCTGGTTCACGGTGTCGCCGATCACCGTGTAGTCGCGGCGCACGACGCGCGAGCCGAGGTCACCCCGCACCACCGGGCCGGTGTTGATCCCGATCCGCATCACGAGGTTGATCTCGCGACCTTTGTTGAAGAACGGCATCGCCGCTTGCATCGCGAGCGCGGCGCGGGTGGCCCGGACGGCCGGTGGTGGCTGGCCGCGGACCTCGTCGTAGATCGCCATGATCGCATCGCCGATGAACTTGTCGATGTCGCCGTTGTGCTGCTTGACGATCGGGCACATCACATCGAAATAGTCGTTCAGCAGCGTGATCAGCTCGCTCGGCGTCAAGTTGACCGACATCGGCGTGAACCCGACGAGGTCGGAGAACATCACCGAGACGTTGCGCTCGTCGGCGCGGAACGCGAGCGTCTCGCCGCGCAGCGCCCGATCCTCGGCAGCGGCGCGCGCCCCCTCGGAGATGAACAGCGACGAGGCCTCCTTGTAGGCCATCAGGCGCCGCTCGGCGAGCGTGCGCTCGACGAGAGCGAGACACTTGTCCTGGGAGAACGGCTTCACCAGGTACGCCGACGCGCCGGCCGCGCGCATCTGCGCCATGTCGCGCTTGGAGTCACGCGCGGTCAGCATGATCACCGGAATCTGGCGCAGCTCGGGATCGCTGCGCAGCGCGTGGACCAGCTCGAAGCCGGTCATCACCGGCATCTCGTAGTCACTGACCACCAGCGCCGGCCGCTGCTGCTGCGCCTTGTCGAGCGCGATCTTGCCGTTTTCGGCGGTGGTGACCACGAAGCCCTGGCGCGCCAGGCAATCCGCGACGTAGTGGCGCTGCGCCGGCGAATCGTCGACGACCAGCACCCGCTCGCGCGACGCGGGGAGTGAGCCCTGGACCAGCGCGCGGACGCGGGTCGACAGCTCCTCGGGGATCACCGGCTTCACCAGGTAGTCATCGGCGCCAGCATCGAAGCCGCGCTCCAGATCGGTCGCCTGTCCGAGCGAGCTGCAGATCAACACCGGTACGTGCGCCATTCCCGGATCAGACTTGAGCGCCTTGCACACGCCGTAGCCATCGAGCTTCGGCATCTCGACATCCGTGATCACCAGGTCCGGGCGCTGCGCGCGGGCGATCGTAACCGCCTCCTCGCCGTCGTACGCAGAGACCACCTCGTAGCCGTCATCTTCGAGGATCGGCACCGTGTGGCGATGGATCAGCGGAGAGTCATCGGCCAGCACGATCAGCCGCTTCGCCCGGGTCGTGGTGCCGAACACGTCGAGCACCTCGGCGTCGGAGAACGGCACCAGCAAGAAGCCATCTGCATCGACCTCACGCGCCATCCGGCGGTCGGCCGTGGACAGTCCGAGGACGATCGCGGCCGCAGGCTCGGCACTCGCGCGCAGCAGCGCCACCGCTTCGGCGAGTGAGCGATCGGGCAGCCTGCGCGGCAACAGGCAGGCGCGCGGCGCGAGCTCGGTCATCCGCGCCTCGAGCTCCGCGATCGACGCCACCGCGGTCACGGTGTGGCCGAGCGGCTCCAGCGGCCTGCGGGCGAGCGCGGCGAGCACCGGCTCGTCGGAGACGATCACGATGTTCATGCGGGCGCTCCGTCGTCGACGGGCGTGGCGTGGCCGAGCAACTTGCGCACCACCTTGAGCAGCAGCGTGCGGTCATGCGGCTTGGTGATGTACTCGTCGACGCCGGCATCGAAGCCGCGAACGCGATCGATTCGTTCGCCCATGCTGGTCACCATCACGATCGGCGTCTCGGCGTACTCCGGCGTCGCGCGCAGAGCGCGGGTCAGCTCGTAGCCGTCCATCCGCGGCATCATCACGTCAGTCGACACCAGGTCGAACCTCCGGGATCGGGCGAGCTCGAGGCCGTGAACACCATCGACGGCGACCGTGACCACGTACCCGGCGTCGACCAGCAGCCGGCGCAGCGACTCGCGAACGATGTCGGAGTCCTCGACGAGCAGCACGTGCGAGCCGCTGCCCCCGGCGGCCACTGCCGGCCGGACCGACCTGCGGACGCCCGCCGGTTGGGCGAGGCCGCGCGCGATGATCGCCGGGACATCGAGGATCAGCGCCACCCGATCGGCGAGCAAGGTTGCGCCGGCGATGCACTTCGCACCGGCGAGCAGCTTGCCCAGCGACTTGATCACGATCTCGCGCTTGCCGATCAGCTGATCGCAGACCAGTGCGTAGCTGTGACCGGCGTGATCCACGAGCACGAGCTGGAGCTCGCCGGCATCGGTGTTGTCATCGAGCTCGAGCACCTGCTCGAGGCGGACCAGCGGCACGTGCTTGCCGCGGACCACGCAGACCTCCCGGTCGCCGATCATCGCGACGTCGGTGGACTTGATGGTCAGCACGCGCTGCACCAGATCGAGTGGGATCGCGAACGTCTCGCCACCGGCGCGGGCGACGAGGACCTGGATGATCGCGAGCGTGAGTGGCAGCTTGAGCACGAAGGCGCTCCCTTGGCCTGGGGTGGACTCGACCTCGATCGTTCCCTTGAGACGCGTGACGATGGTCTGGCGCACGACATCCATGCCGACGCCGCGGCCCGAGACCTCGCTGACCTGCGCCGCGGTCGAGAACCCGGCGCGGAAGATCAGCTCGCGCGCCGCGCGATCCTCCATCACCTCGGCCTCGGCCTGGCTGATCACGCCCTTCTCGAGGGCCTTGGCCTTCAGCTTGTCCGGATCGAGGCCCTTGCCATCGTCGCTGACCCGGATCTCGACCTGGTTGCCGCGATGCGCAGCAGCGAGCCGGATCACGCCCTCGGCGGGCTTGCCGGCGGCCGCGCGGACGTCGGGGAGCTCGAGGCCATGATCGACGGCGTTACGGACCAGGTGCATCAGCGGTTCGTCGACGGCCTCGACCAGCAGCTTGTCGAGCTCGGTCTCGTCGCCGATCAGCTCGAGCCGCGCGCGCTTGCCGAGGTTCGCCGCGAGGTCGCGCACGGTTCGCACGTGCTTGCGGAACACGCCGGCGACCGGGACCATCCGCAGCCGCATCACCTGCTCGCGGAGCTCGTCGGAGATCGCATCGAGGCGATCGGTGCCGTGGTCGAGATCCGTGGTGACCTCGGCGAGCACGCGCTCTACCCGCGACAGCTCCTCGCCGAGATGGTCAAGCCCGCGCGCCAGGCTCCCACCCGAAGAGCCACGCGCGTTGGACACCTTGCGCGCCACGCCGCGGTCGATGGCGAGCTCGGAGGTGATCGATCCGAGGGACGCCACGGCGCCGCGCAGCCCATCGCGGCCAAGCACCAGCTCGCCGACCAGGTTCATCAATCGATCCAGCTTGTCGAAGTCCACCCGGATCGTCGCGCGCGTCTCGGCACCGGGGTGGGAGCTGGTGGGCGAGGGGGCTGCAACGCTGGGTCCCGAGGCAGCGCGTGCGGTGACCGCGACCGGCGCACCGGGGTTGCGAAGCCGCGCCACGATCGGGGTGGGATCGACGGTGATCGGTGCGCGCACGCGGGCCAAGTTGATCATGTCGCGCAGCCCATCGAGCGCGGCGAGCAGCGCATCGACCACCGAGCCATCCGCGGCGCGGCCGGAGTCGCGGATCTGACCGACCAGATCCTCCGCAGCATGCGCGAGCTGGTTGACCGGCACGAGGCCGACCATCGCGGAGCTGCCCTTGATCGTATGCATGTCGCGGAACACGTCGCGCAGCAGCTCGGCGTCCTCGGGCCGGCGCTCCATGTCGACGAGCTTTCCGGCGAGTGCCTCGACGCGCTCGGTCGCCTCGTCGAAGAACAGCTCGACCATGTCCTCCTCGACGGCCGGCGTCCACGTGAAGCTGTTCGTACTCGGCAGTCCAACGGGACCCGAGGCAGGCGGCGGCGCCACGAACGTGCGCGGTGCCCGGGTCGGTCCGGACCCGCCCGCCTCGAGCGCGAGCACGGCGTCGGCAAGATCGATCCCCTCCACTCGTGCACCAGACTTGTCGGCGTTCGCGAGCTGGACGAACGCCGCGCGTAGAGCTCCGATCGCAGATATCACCGGAGCGCTGCTCGCGCTGCCCTCTCGATCGAGAGCGTGCTCGATCGCCAGCGCGAGCTTGCCGACCTCCTCCGCGCCGATCAGCAGGGCCGAGAGGCCGATCCGGAACGCGACATGGGCGAGCCCGCCGAGTCGATCGGCGGCGATCGTCGTGGCGCGCTCGGCGGTCCCGAGCTCGTCGGCGAGGATCGCCGAGTCCGCGACGCCAGCCGCCACGAACCGCTCCCACAGGGCCTCGCCGCTCATCGCAGCACCTCGGGCAAGCCATGACGTGATAGCCAGCGCCGGGCACCGGGCCGCGTCGTCTGGAGCACGATCTCGACCCCGGCGGCGCGCGCGGCCGCGACCGCACGCCGGAGCACCGGCGCGAGGTCATCACGGAGCAGGTCCGCAGGATCGAGGTCGATGACTAGCCGGCGCAAGCCACCGATCGCGAGCCGCTCACCGATCTGTGCGGTCACCACCAGCGCCTCCGGCGTGCCTGCGAGCACGAGGACATCCTCGTCGCGGACCACGGCAGGTCGCGGGATCTCGACGATCGGGACGCTCACCGGGGTGCGTCGCTCGGGAACTGGGGTCTTGCGATCACCCGGCCGGTCCTCGTCGCGCCGCAGATAGAACACCGCATCGCCCGATCGCTGGGCCTCGAGCCCCTCGACATCGCGCAGCGACTCGCTGTACCCGACGAACACGAACCCGCCCGGGACCGTGGCCCCGAGCAGCCGATCGAGCGCCCGCTTGCGAGCCTCGGGCGAGAAGTAGATCAGGACGTTGCGACACCACACGACATCGCAGCCGCGCGGCGCACTCGCATCGATCAGGTTCGCTCGCTCGAACGTGACCAGCTGCCGGAGCTCGGGGCGGACGCGGACTCGATCGTCTCCGATCTCGAACGCATCGTGCCATTCGGGCGGCACGTCGCCGAGCGCCGCACGCGCGAACTCGCCGCGCGCTGCCACCGCGAGTGCCTCGGCGCTCATATCAGTGGCGTGGATCGTGATCGCGTGGTCGGGCAGGCCGGCCGCGAGCACGATCGCGAGCGTGTACGGTTCCTCGCCCGTGGCGCAGCCGGCGCTCCACACCTTGAGCGATCGCTTGCCGCGTGCGCGCACGATCGGCACTACCGTGTCGATCAACGCCGCGATCTGCGGCTTGTGCCGGAACAGGCTGCTCTCGCCGACCCGTACCGCCTCGACCAGCGCGCGAAGCTCCGCCGCTCCCCGCCCGCTGTTGATCAATTCGACGTACGCGTCGGGCAGGATTCCGAGCGCGGCGATCCGGGCGCTGGTGCGCGCCTCGATGACCCACGCGGGCGGCTGCAGCCCCGCGTGCTCGGCGAGCCGGCGGGTCACACCGGCGAGAATGTCGGGCGCGAGCCCCACGCGTCAGTCGCTCGCCCCGTCCGAGCGCGGCGCGGGTTTCGCCGGTCGAGCCGCGGACCGGGCGCCGGAGGGCAGCGCACGCTTGGCGGTGCCGCCGTCGATCCGCCGTGAGGATGCGCTGCTGATCCGGCTGCCATCGAGGTTGAAGCCACCGATCGATTCCTCGAGCTCGAACGCGAGCTCGTGCAGCCGCTCCGCCTGGACCACCGACTCCTCGGAGCCGGAGAGCACCTCGGTGGCGATGTGGCGGACCGCATCCATGTTGCGCGCGATTTCGTCGGAGACCATCGCCTGCTCCTGCACCGCGGACGCGGTCTCCTTGACCACGCTGATCAGCTGGCCGAGGCCGGTGAGCGTGGAGGTGACGAGCGAGGAGCCATTGCCCACCTCCCGTGCGCCGTGCTCCATCGATGTGATCGCTGCCTGCGTCTGCTCCTTCACGGTCTGGATCAGCGCCTCGATGTCCTTGGCAGACTGGCCGACGCGACGCGCCAGCGACGACACCTCGTCGGCGACCACCGCGAACCCGCGCCCCTGCTCGCCGGCGTGCGCGGCCTCGATCGAAGCATTGAGCGCGAGCATCGAGGTCTGCTCGCTGATCTGCCGGATCACCTCGACGATGTTTCCGATCCGCTTGCTGCTCTCGGCGAGCTCGCGCATCTTCTCGGCGGCATCATCGACCGAGGTCTGGATCTGCGTCATCGCATTGACCGCGGAGTTCACCGCGGTGGTCGACTGCTCGGCCACATCGGTGGCCTGCGCCGCGTTTCCCGCGACCGACTGGATCGAGGCCGAGAGCTCGGTGACCGCGGTGGTCGAGCTCTCGATCTTCAGCGTCTGATCCTTCAGGCCACCGAGCATCTCGCGCGAGGCGGCGCTGATCTCGGCGCTCGATGCCCCGACCTGGAACGCCGCGGATTGGACGCCACTCGCGAGCTTGTGGACCCGTGCAAATACCTGGTTGATGTTGTCGGCGAGGTCCGCCGTCTCGTCGCGTGAGTTGACGACGATCCGCTGCGTCAGATCGGTATCTCCCGCGAGCAGGTCGCTCGACTGCTTGACCATCTGCTTGATCGGCCGGGTCACCCAGAACGCGAGGCCCGACGCGATCAACAGCGAGAGCGCCACGCCGACACCGATCTCGAGCCACGGCAGCGAGCTCGCGGGGTCGATGACGTGCGCGCGGCTGCGGGTGACGCACAGCTTGCCGACGGTGCCCGGGTCGCCGTTCTTGTAGCCATCTTCCGGCTCGCAATAGAAGTCGTAGTCGAAGTCCTTGAGCCGGATGACGTCGCGGGTATCGTCGCCGACCGTCATGCTGACGAGCTTGTCGGGCTGCATCGCGCGCGCGACCTCCCCGGGCTCGCCGGGGAGCGCGGAGGCGAGCAGGGTGCTGCCATCGATCAGGACCGGGCGATAGCGCAGCGTCGGATCCTCGTCGGTCTGATCCGAGTAGTCGTCGACCATGCGCTGGAGCTTCAGGCCGACCATCACGCCGCCCACCACCTGCTCGCCCTGCGGTGCGTGCACCGGCAGTGCCGTGACCTGGTAGGCGACGTTGTCGATGACCTGGATCTGATGTGCGAACGAGCCACCGCTCCGTGCCTTCTCGACCGCGGCGATGGTGGCGAGCTGCGCCGCCGTGATCGGTGCTCCGCGCGGTGCCCACATCAGCTTGCCCGCGGGGTTGAACACGACGAACAGCTCGGGGCGCATCCCGCTCGTACCCGACATCCGATCGAGCAGGGCTTGCGACGCCACGCCGAGGTCGACGTCCACGGCTTCGACCGCGATGCCGGCGGCCTTGGCGAGTCCTTCGCGCAGGTTGACGTCGCCGACGATGAGCTCGGTCATCCCGGTCAGGCCACGACCCGCACGGGTCTGGAAGAACTCGTAGCGACGCAGGTGCTTCACGAGGAACGCACCGCGATTGCCGAACTGCGACTTCTGCTTGACGACGATGGTTCCGCCGAACAGCAACAGCCCCGCGAGCAACAGGCACGCGAACAAGAACTTCAAGAACATCGGAAACCGCAGCTGGCGCGTCTTGCCGCTCATGCAGTCCTACCTTCATCAGACGTTTCCGCGATCGCGCGTAGAGGTTCGGCGGTGAGCACCGCGCCAGCATCGAGCACGCGGACGGTTCCCGTGGAGGTCGCCGCGATCCCGAGCAGCAGCGCCGCGATCTCGGCGCCTAGGTTCGTCGGTGCCGGCTCGAGCGCTTGATCGAGGGTTCGCAGGTCACGCAGGCGATCGACGATCACGCCTGCCGTGCCGGCCGCATGCTCGACCACGACAATCTTGCTGTCCTCGCCGATCTCGGTGCGCGCGAGGCCGAGCAGCACGCCGAGATCGATCACCGGCACGATCTCGCCGCGCAGGCTGAACACCCCGGCGAGGCATGCGGGCGACAGGAACACGCGGGTGACGGGCTGCACGGGCAGGGTCTCGCGCACGTCGCCGATCGGCAGCGCAAGCTCCTGTCCACGCAGCTCGAAGCATACGAGCCGCAACGTCTCCGATCCCGCGCGCCGGGACTCGCTGTCCACCATCGACCGGGAAGGTTACCCGATGTTGAAGTCTTCCTTGTCGTGGTGGGCGCCGCTACCGTCCTGGAACCGCGCGAGCGACGAGCGCGCGAAGATCTCGTGAGGCTCGCTGCCGGTCAGCCATTCCGCGTAGAGCTTGCCGATGATCGGCGCCATCATGAAGCCGTGGCCGACGAAGCCACACGCCAGGAAGAAGTCGGGATGTCCCGGCGCGGGGCCGAGGATCGGGTTGCCATCGGGCGACTGGTCGTAAGGGCCGGCCCATTGACGGAGGATCTTGATGTCGCCGAGCACCGGCATCAGCCGCACTAGCCGGCGCGCGTAGGTGGCGAGGAACTCGAGCGTCGAGCCCATCGCGTACGTCGAGCCGTGCCCCGGCAAGGAGACGCCACCGACGATCTCGCCGCGCATCGACTGGCTGCAGTACAGCCCGCTCGCGAGCTCCGACACCATCGGCCGCAGGAACGGCTTGAGCGGCTCGCTCGAGCAGATCTCGTGGCGGATCGGCCAGGTCGGCACCGGCACGCCGATCAGCTGCGCGAGCTTCGGGGACCACGCCCCCGTCGCATTGATCACGCGGCGCGCACGCACGGCACCGCGCGGCGTGTGCACCAGGTAGCCGCCGCCAGCCATCGGCTCGAGCCCGCCGACCGGCGTCTGCGTGAAGATCCGCACGCCGTAGGCCGCCGCCTGGCGCGCGTAGCCCCACAGAAACGGCCACGGAAACAGGATGCCGTCGCTCGGGTTGTACGAGGCGCCGACGATACCGTCGAGGTTCAGCTCGGGCACGATGTCGAGTGCCGCCTTCGGCTCGAGCATGCGGGTGTGGACGCCGCAGCGGTTCTGCAGCGCGATGTTCTTCTCGAGCCGCGCGACCTCGTTCCTGTTGCGCGCGAGGAACAGATAGCCGCCCTGGCGGAACCAGACGTTGACGCCGAGGTCCACGGCGAACCGCCGGCACAGCTCGACCGACTCCTGCATCAGCCGGATGTTGATCTCGGTGGACCATTGCTGGCGCACGCCGCCACCGTTGCGCCCGCTCGCGCCCTCGGCGAGATAGCCGCGCTCGATCACCACCACGTTGGAGAGGCCGCGCTTCGCCAGGTGATACGCGATCGAGAGCCCGACCACGCCGCCGCCGACGATCACGATCTCGGCGGACGCGGGCACCGGGCCGGTGGTGCCCTCGAGGGTCGCCGGCAGCCGGATCTCTCCGGAGGCATCGGCCCGCGTCTCGTCCTCCTCGTCCTCGATCCCGCCCTGCATCTAGCCTTCTCCCTCGTCCTCGTCCGGGAACCGGAACGCTCCTGGATCCTTCGCGAGCAGCTTGAGCGGCGTGGGCGCGAGCGGTGGGCGTGACGTGAACGGCGGAATCGCACCGGGTTCCTGCCGTGTGATCCGCGCGAGCTGCAGCGCGACGACGGCGAGGCACTCCTTGCCCTGACACGGTCCGGTGCCAAAGCCGGTGTAGCGCTTGACCTCCTCGATGTCCCTGTAGCCGCGCGACACGCTGTGCTCGACGTCCGCCAGCGTGACGTCCTCGCAGCGACACAGCACGATCTTGCCCGGCATCAGAGCCTCGCCTCGAGCAGGTTGGTCCCGACGCGCGCGCCATCCTCGGCCGACGCTGCGGTGCCTTGATAGCCGGTGACATCGCCGCACGCCCACACGTTGTTCGTGGTGGTCTGCCCGAGCTCGTTGACGACGACCCGGAATCCGCCGGCCGACTCGTCGAGGATCACGGTGCAGCCCTGCTGACGCGGGCCCTCCGAGGCCGGCGCAGGGGTGGCGGCCACGGCGATCACGTCGCAGTCGATCTTGCCGTTCCTGGTATCGACGCCCGACGCCCAGCCGCGGCCACGCGTTCCCGAGACGTCTGCGAGCGGGACCCGGATCACCTCGGCGCCCGCCGTCTTCAACGCGCGCGCGAGTGCGCCGACGTCATCAGCCACCGCCGCGTCCTCGATGATCGCGACCTTGTCGCCAGCGAGGATGCCGTGATCGACCAGCAGCCGGCCCACCGCGCGCGCGGCGAGCACACCCGGCCGATCGTTGTCGGGAAACGGCAGGTTCACCACGTAGCCGCCGGTCGCCCAGATCCACTGGCGCGCATAGATCCGATACAGCCGGTCGGGCGCGGACACCGCGAGCACGCCACCATCGTCCTCGGGGAAGAAGCCGATCGCGGTCGAGCGGGCGAGCACCGCCACGCCGGCCTGCACCGCGTCCGCCCAGCGGGCCTCGGCGACCGATCGACCCTGCCGCGGATCGGTGCGCAGGCTACCGCCGGGGCGCAGCTGATCGTCGATCAGCACGGTCGAGCGTCCGCCGCGCGCGGTGACGGTGGCCGCCGCGAGCCCGGCGGGTCCGCCGCCGATCACGCAGACATCGACGTCGTAGCGACCGACGTCCGGCAGCTCGGCCGCGGCGACGTCCGGCAGCTTGCCGAGGCCGGACAGCTGGCGGACGACCTTGTTCGCGAGCTTGTTGAGCACCGACGAGCCGGTCATCAGCGAGTGATGATCCATGCCGCGCGAGAACAGAAAGTCGACCGCGCCGAGCAAATCGATCTCCGCCGACGGGAACGCATTCTGGCCCTCGACCTCGGCCCCGGCGGTGCACGGAGCCTGACAGGCGCGCAGGTTGGGAACGCCATCGAGCCGGACCAGGCAGCCGCTGCAGTGCCCCTCGAAGCAGAAGAAGGTGCGCGGACGGTGGTACTTGAGCGACCGCGAGAGGACGCGCGCACCGGACGCGAGCGTGGCCGCGGCAAGGCTCTCGCCGGCGTACGCCCGTAATGCGGAGCCGGCGATCCTCACCTCGACCGCCTCACCCCGCACACCATCCTCTCCAGGAAGCCGGCGCGCCACACATGTTTCTACCATGGACACGCGTCAGCACGGAGCCGATCCATGGCAGGCAAAACGTCCGCACTTCGTTGCGTCCCGAGGGAGGCGTGCGATACCGTGACGGCTCGAAAGGACAGGAGATCCCGAATGGCGACACCAACGAGGCCGTGTCCGTACTGTGGCGCCGCAGTGCTGACGAACGCGCCGGCATGCGGAACGTGTGGACGGCCGATGCCTCCGATGCAGCAGGGCTCGCCCGCTGCGCAGCCCGCAAAGACGATGTTCGGTGTCGCTGCGCCGATGCTTGCCGGTCGTACCCCTGCGCCCGCTCCCGCTGGGCAGCAGCCGGGTCGTCCGGGAACTCCGTCGCAGCAGGGGTTCGCGCCTCCGCCGCAGCAGGGGTTCGGACAGCAGCCGCCGCAGCAGGGGTATCCGCCGCCGGGAGGTCCGGCACCCGGACAGCAGCCCGGTGGGTTCGGACAGCAGCCGCCCCAGCAGGCCAATCCGTACGGTCAACCTCAGCAGCCGGCACCGGGTGGTTACGGCCAGCCGCCGCAGCAGCAAAATCCCTATGGTCAGCCGCAACAGCCGGCGCCCGGTGGTTACGGCCAGCCGCCGCAGCAGGCCAACCCGTACGGTCAGCCGCAGCAGCCGGCGCCCGGTGGTTACGGCCAGCCGCCGCAGCAGGCCAATCCGTACGCTCAGCCACAGCAGCCGGGCGGTTTCGGCCAGCCGCCCCAGCAGGCCAATCCGTACGGTCAGCCGCAGCAGCCGGGCGGTTTCGGCCAGCCGCCGCAGCCAGCCAATCCATACGGTCAGCCGCAGCAGCCGGGTGGTTTCGGCCAGCCTGCACCGCAGCAGTCGAATCCGTACGGTCAGCCGCAGGCTGGCGGGTATCCACAAGCGCCGGCGGGCTTCGGCGCTCCGCAGCAGGATCTGCCGGGACCGCTCGATGACATCGCGCGCAAGCTCCCGAGCTCGGCGCCCGGGACGATCTTCGGGTTCCCGGTCGCGCAGCTGCGGGATCCGGGGTTCCAGAAGAAGATGCTGTTCCTCGCCGGCGTCGCGCTGATCGCGTCGATCCTGGTTCCGTTCAGCCTGAGCCCGACGATCTTCGCGTGGAGTGGTGGCGGCTTCGAATTCTTCATCTTCCCGATCATCTCGGGTGGCCTCTACCTGCTGCTTACGGCGGCACCAGCCGAAATGCGCGCCAAGGTTCCGCCGGTGGTCCTGCAATGGATCCCGTTCGGAGTCGCCTATGCGGGCATCTTCATCTCGCACATGGGCTTCGGGTTCATGGCCGTGATGATGGGCGCCGGTGGTGGTGGCGGAATGGGTGGCACGGGTGGTCTGTACATTCTTGGCTACTCGACGCTCGTATTCGGCCTGCTCGCGCGGATCGCGCAGCCGCAGGATCGGACCGCGCGCATCATCATCGCGGTCGGTGCGGGTTGCTTGATCCCGTCGTTCATCGACGGCTTCCACTTCTTCAGCTTCGGTGGAATGCCGGTCTTGTTCATCGTCCACAACCTGCTGTGGTTCCTGATCCTCGCGCTCGGTGTGTTCTGTATCGTGTTCGTGATCCCGCCGAACAAGCTCCCGCCGGCACTCCAGGCCGTGGATGCACTGGCGCCGCTGATCGCTGGGGTGCTGATCGCCTGGTTGGTCGTGCAGCAGGTCCTCCTCGCCCTGGTGTTCCTCGTGCACCTGCACATGGGCATCACCGCGATCCTGATGCTGGCACACGGCCTGCTGCCGATCGTCGCGTACTTTGGCGTCCTCATGATGGCTGCACCGGCGGCGTACGAGGAAGCGATGGCGATGTTCGGTGGCAAGAAGCCGCCGCCAGGTCAGCTGCCGCCCGGTGGTGGTCACCCGCCGCAAGGGGGAGGCTATCCGCCGCAGGGCGGTGGTTATCCGCCGCAGGGCGGTGGTTACCCGCCGCAAGGTGGCGGTGGTTATCCGCCGCAAGGTGGCGGCGGCTACCCGCCTCAGGGTGGTCAGGGCGGTCAGGGCGGCGGCTGGCAGTAAGCCAGATCTGACTGCCGAGACCACGGCTCGCAGGCATCGCTTGCGGGCCGTTTCTCGTCATGGGGTACCCTGCAGCCCATGCGCGAACGTGCCCTGGAATTCAAGGTCGGGCTGTTGATCCTGATCTCGAGTGCGGTGCTGGTCGGGTTCCTGTTCATCCTCGGCAACTTCTCGTTGCGCCCGGGCTTCGAGCTCAAGCTCGACTTCGACTACATCGGCGCGCTGCAGCCGGGCGCACCGGTGAAGGTCTCGGGCATCAAGGTCGGCAAGGTCAACAGCGTCGAGTTCATCGGCGGCAAGATCGATCCCGAGATCAAGCAGCGCGTTCAAGTCCGGGTCACCGTGTGGGTCGAGGATCGCGTGCGCGATTCGATCCGCGGCGACGCCGAGTTCTTCATCAACACGGCGGGCGTGCTCGGCGAGCAATACCTCGAGATCGTTCCGGGCAAGGATTGGGACAGGCCGCCGATCGCCGCCGGCGCGATCATCCACGACGATCACTTCGTTCATAACCCGCCACGCACCGACCTCGTGGTCGCCAGGCTCTACGAGGTCCTGGACGGGGTGTCGAGCGTGCTCCGCGATGACCGCGATGCGATCAAGCACCTGCTGTCGAACGGCGCGAGCGCGATCGCGGAGGTCAACACGCTGCTGGTCGAGAACCGCCAGCAGCTGGGCGGGCTGATCGCCTCCGCGGGCCAGCTCGCCGCCGAGGGCAAGACTACGCTACAGAAGGTCAACGCGGGGCTCGGCGACGGCAAGCCGATCGCAAATCTGATCTCGTCCGCCGACGGCGTGCTCGACGCCGCCAAGGCCTCGCTCACCAAGCTGACTCCGCCCGCCACTGCGTTCATGACCGACGCGACACGCGTCACCGGGCTCATCACCGAGCAGCGGCTGGTGACGATCGACAAGGCGCTGGACAACGCATCCGGTGCCGCGGGCCACGCCGGTGCGCTGCTCGACAATGCGAACGGCATGGTCACCGACATGCGGGCCGGCAAGGGAACGATCGGCTCGCTGCTCTCGCGCGACGAGCTCTACAGCGATATCCGCGAGCTGATCCGCGACCTCAAGCGCAACCCGTGGAAATTCTTCTGGAAGGAATAGGGTGAGCCTGCTCTCCCAGGAACAGCGGCTGACCCGACGGGTCGGCGCGACGGCCCTCGTGGTGATCGCGGCGGCCTTCGTGTTCTTCGTGTTCCTCTACGATCGGATCGAGATCGGCTCGCGGACTCGGATCGAGGTCTACTTCCACCACAGCGCGAGCCTGCGCGAACAGGCAAGTCTGATCGTGGGTGGCAAGCGGATCGGTCACATCGAGTCGATCTCCTCGGTCGCGCACAGCCCGGAGGGAAAGCGCTCGCCGCTGAACGGCGAGGTCGGCACCGTGGCGATCGTCGCGATCGATCCCGGCGAGGCGTGGAAGGTTCCTGCCGATGCCGAGATCTTCGTGGCCTCGCGCGGTGCGCTCTCCGAGAAGTACCTCGAGGTCGCCGCGCCGCGCCGGGGAGCCGAGCCGGGCCCGCCGGTCACCAACGGCGCGCAGCTGCTCGCGGCCGACCCACCGAGCATCGACAACGTGCTCGGGAACATGTGGACGCAGATGACCACGTTCCGGGTGTTCGCCGAGGCCGTGCGGCCCGAGATGGAAGCACTTCGCACGCAGATCGCGGCGCTCCGCGGCCACCTCGCGGAGGCCGCCGCCGATGTCGATGCGGTCTCGCCTTCGTTCGCTGCGTTCGGTCTCGCGTTGCAGGCGCGCGACCTGGTCGCGGAGGCGCGGACCACCTACGACGTCGGGCTCGGCGGCGAGGCCGGCTTCGCGCGGTTCCAGGCGATGATCGCCCAGGCCCGCGTCGTCCTCGCACAGGCGCGGATCGCGATCGACAAGCTCGAGCCGATGGCGGCCGAGCTCGGCACACGCGCGGGGATGGTCCGTGACCACCTCGCCGCGCACGATGCGGTGGGCCGGCTGCAGGACACCCTCGCGCGCGCCCGCCTCGCGATCGACAAGATCGATCCCTTGCTCGCGAAGGTCGACGACATCACCGGCCGGCTGGCGCGCGGTGAGGGCTCGCTCGGCCTCCTGCAGCACGATCCGGAGTTTCCGGAAGATGCCAAGGCGCTCGGCAAGATCCTGAAGCGCCACCCGTGGCGAGTCATCTTCAAGCCGTTCTGGTGATCGTCTACAATGTTCGGGATGAAGCGATGTCTGTTGCTGGGTCTGTGTGGGCTATCGGGGTGTGCCGGTGATAGCGGTGAGCCACTGATCGGGGATGTGACGATCCACTACGGCAGCAGCACGCCGAAGCTCGACGTCGGCGCGGCCATCCAGGACACCTCGGTGCCGGGCAGCATGCTGGTGCAGATCGGCAGCGATGCGGTCGATTGCGGTACCAACTTCGGCGATTTCAGCTTCGACGGTCCACAGGGGACCTTCGTGTACTTCTCGGTCGATAAGGTGCCCGGTGTGCACGCCAGCGCCAGCGTCAACGCGATGAAGGTATCCGGCAACAGCATCAACATCCACGGCACGAGCGGTGCGGTGACGATCACCGCGGTCGATCCGCGAGTCACCGGCACCGTCATGTTCACGACCACCGACCAAAAGGCCGGCGAGATCGCGGTCTCCGGTTCGTTCGACGTCAAGCGTTGCTTCTGAGGTCGCGCCCGCAAGCTCGCTTAGAACCCTGGCGTCTCCATCGGGCCCTTTGACCTGCCCGTGATGAACTGCTGGACGATCGGATCGGTGGAGGCCGTGAGCTCGGCCGGCGTGGCGACGACGTGGACCACGCCCTGATAGAGGAAGGCGACCCGATCGGCGACACCGAAGATCGACGGCGGATCGTGCGACACGACGATCGCCGTGACCCCGAGCTCGTCGGCGAGCTCGCGGATCAACCGATCGATGCGGCGCGCGCTCACCGGATCTAGGCCGGTGGTCGGCTCGTCGAACAGCACGACCTCGCAGCCAAGCGCGAGGGTGCGCGCGATCGCGGCGCGCTTGCGCATGCCGTCGGAGAGCTCGGCCGGATAGCGTTCGGCGTATTGCGCCATGTGGACCTGGTCGAGCCGCTTGCTGGCCTCCGCGAGCGAGGCCGACCACGACAGCTTCTGGTGCTTGCGCAGCGGCAAGGCCACGTTCTCGGCGAGCGTCATCGAATCGAACAAGGTCGAGCTCTGGAACACCATCCCGATCCGCTTGCGCAGCGGCGCGAGCTTGCGCTCGGCCAGGGTGTCGACGCGCTGGCCATCGAACCAGATCTCGCCGCCATCGATGCGGAGCAGGCCGATCAGGTGCTTGATCGTCACGCTCTTGCCAACGCCCGAGGTGCCGATGATGAACATCACCTCGCCCTTGCTGACGGACAGGCTCATGCCCTTCAGGACCGGCTTGCCGGAGAACGCCTTGGTGACGTTCCTCCACTCGACGTAGCCGGTCACAGGTCACCGTCGGTCAGGAACAGCGCCGTCGCCGAGATGACGAAGTCGAGGATGATCACGGCGAACGAGCTGCCGATCACCGCGGCGGTGGTCGCCCAGCCCACGCCCTCGGAGCTGCCGCGTGCGCGCAGGCCGCAGAAGCCGGCGACCACCGGGATCGCGGCGCCGTAGGACGTTGCCTTCACGACCATCAGGACAACGTGCCGCGGGCGGATCAGCGAAATGTCGAAGAACAGGTGCGGGTTGACGCCAAACGTGTACTGCGCGGTCAAGCCGCCGGCGGCGTACATCACGGTGGCGCCGAGCACGCTGAGCATCAACGTCATGATCAAGGACGCGATGAACCGCGGGACGATCAGGTAATCGATCGGCAGCACACCGCTCATCCGCAGCGCGTCGATCTGCTCGGTGACCTTCATCGACCCGATCTCGGCGGCGATGCCGGCGCCGACGCGAGTGGCGAGCATGAGGCCGGTCAGCGTGGGGCCGAAGTCGCTGATGATCAGGCGGAGGAACTGCGTGCCGACCTGCGAGTAATCGCCGGTGACGCGTGACAGCTGCATGCACGCCTCGTAGGTCATCACCATGCCGATGAATCCGAGAGTGACCACGATGAACAGCACGCTCTTGTTGCCGATCGCATGCATCTGGCGAGCGAGCTCGCCGCGCGGCCGGTTGTGGCCCTTGCGCACGAGGCCGGCGATCGTGCCCACATAGACCACCCAGAGCTCCGCCGCGGCGCGCGCGGCCCCCACCGCGGCCTGGCCGATCCGTTCGATGCGGGTGCGGAGAAAGCTCATGACGAGATGTAGGTCAGGAAGAAGTCGAGCAGCATGATCGAGACGGCCGCCGCGACCACCGCTGCATTGACGGCTTTGCCGACCCCGACCGCGCCGCCGCGCACGGTGACCCCGAAATAGCACGACGTCACGGCGATCGCGGTGCCAAAGCCGATCGACTTGTAGATGCCGTGGATGAAGTCGTACGGGGTCAGGTTGTCGGCGAACGAGTGATACATCGTCGACCAGTCGATCCCGAGCATCGAATGGCCGACGACGCTGGCCCCGAGTAGCGCGACCAGATCGCCGAGGATGGTGAGTGCGACCAGCATGATGATCATCGAGATTACGCGCGGCACCACGAGGAACCGCACCGGATCGATCGCGAGTGCCCGCAGGCCATCGAGCTGCTCGGTGACGGTCATCGTCGCGAGCTCCGCGGTGTTGTTCGCGCCGACGCGTCCCGAGAACATGAGGCCGATCAGGATCGGTCCGATCTCGCGGAGCACCGCGTACCCGGCCCCCCAGCCGGCGAGAGAGGTGGCGCCGAGCTTCTTGACGAACGGGCCGGTCTGCAGCGTCATCAGGCCACCGGCGAAGAACGCGGTGAGCACGACGATCGGCACCGAGCGGTTGCCCATCTTGTACAGGTTCTTGAACAGCTCGCGGCGATCGATCCGCGGCGGCACCAGCGCGCGCAGCACCTGACCGGTCAGCACCAGGATGCCGCCGAGCTCCTGGGCCATCCGCATCACGCCGGCGCCGACACCCGTGATCGCGCGCTCGCCGATCACGCCTCGTCCTCGGTGGGAGGAACGTCGGCGAGCGGGCCGTCGAGCTCGCCGCGTACGAACTGGCGGACCAGCGGATCGGGCGCATCGGCGATCGTCGCGGCGGGGCCGCGGTAGATCAGGCGGCCGTGATAGAGGAATGCGATCTCGTCGACGAACTTCGCGAGCGCCGTGACGTCGGAGCTGATCGCGAGGACGGTGGCGTTGGTGCGCAGCTGATCCTCGGTCAACAGGTCATAGATCTTCTGCGTGGTCACCGGATCGAGGCCCGCGGTGGGCTCGTCGTAGATCACGAGCTCGGCATCGGCCACCGTGGCTCGCGCGATGCCGACCCGCTTCTTCATGCCTCCCGACAGCTCGCCGGTCAGCTTGCGCTCGCTGCCGGCGAGTCCCACCGCCCGGATCCGCTCGGAGACCTTGGTGGCGATCGCGTCCGCGGTGATGCCGCCGCGCTGCTCGAGTGGGAACGCGACGTTGCGCTCCACGGTGAGGAAGTCGAACAGCGCGTAGTTCTGGAACAGCATGCCGATCCGGCGGCGCAACGGGCCGAGCTGGACCTCGCGCTTGCCGATGACATCTTCGCCGAGCACGCGAATCTCGCCGCGATCGGGCTCCTCGAGGCCGCACACGAGCTTCGCGATCACGCTCTTGCCCGACGCCGCCGGGCCGATCAACCCGAGCCGCGTTCCGGGCGCGACGGCGAGCGTGATGCCCGCGAGTACGTCGTGGTGACCGTAGTGCTTGCGCACGTCGCGAAGGGAGATCGCGGCGTCACTCACGTCACTCACGTCACTCACATCCGGCCTCGCCGCGTCGCGCGCGGTACTTGGAATCGGGGGATTGCGCGACGAGCTTGGCGATCGCCGCGCACGCCTTCCCCTGATCGCCGGCCAGGTGCTGCGTCATCGCGAGCTCGAACAGGGCATCGTCCCTCAAGATCGAGGCCGGGTAGTTCCTCGGCAGCTTCTCGAACGCGGCGATCGCACCGGGGAGGTCCTTGAGGTCGTCGCGCAGCACGCGGCCGAGCTCGAGCTGCGCGTCGTCGAGCCAGATCGAGAAGTACGAGCCGGCGCCCCACGCCACCTCGCGGGTGTTCAGCAGCCCCTTGAGCCTGCTCACGCAGCCCTGCGGATCGCCGATCGCGCGCGAGATCCGTGCGCCGTGCCAGCGCGCGTCGTCGCGCAGGCCGCTGCCTGAAAACTCCTTGGGGATCCGATCGTAGAGCGCGCGTGCCGCCGCTGGGTCTGCGAGCTCGTGCTCGGTGAGATCCGCGAGCGACCACACCACGTTGTCGGCAGCGCCGCTGTGCGGGCTCGCGGCGAGGACCTTCGCGAGCTGTTCGGCCAGCGCGTGCGGGTCGCGGCTGCGGCCTTCGCGGAGCAGCACGCGCAGCGCATCGCTCGCGGGCGCCTCGCCGGGCCACTCGGTGACCACCCGCCACAGCGAGGTCCAGGCCGCGGCCGTCGCGCCGAGCCGGAGCTGCAGCTCTCCGGCACGCTCGATCGCGGTCGCCGACGTCGAAGGATCGCGGGGAGCACGCGCAGGGATCGCGAGGTAGGTGTCGATCGCGGCCTGTAGCCGGCCGGCGTGCTCGTTGACCTCCGCTTCGCCGAGCAACGCGTCCGCGCAGGTCGCCTTCGCGCGTCGCGGCGGCGTCAGTGACGTGCACTTCACCTGTGCCTCGCGATACGCCGCGATCGCACCCGCGGTGTCACCGCTGTCTGCGCGGCGCTCCGCCGTGGTCAGCTCCGACATCGTCGCCGGTGCAGAGCACGCGGCGACCAGCGCAAGGGCGAGCAGCTCTCGCATCTAGGCCAGGGTCGCGGCGATCTCGGCGATCACGCCCGCCGCGCGCAGCACGGCGGCGCGGTCGACATCGAGGTGCGTGACCGCGCGGATCCGATGGGCGCTCGCGGAGCCGAGCCGAACGCCATCTTCTCGAGCGACGGCGATCACGGCATCGGCCGAGCCGTGGAGGACATCGATCATCACGATGTTGGTGTGGATGCTCGCGATATCGACCGCGAGGTTGGTTGCCCCGGCCAGCGCCTCGCCCAGCGCCCGCGCGTTGGCGTGATCCTCGGCGAGCCGCGCGCGATGATGCTCCAGCGCGTACAGCGCACCAGCCGCGAGGATCCCCGCCTGCCGCATCCCGCCACCATGCATCTTGCGCAACCGATGACAACGGCGAATGAATTCGCGCGAGCCGCACACCAGCGAGCCCACCGGCGCGCCGAGCCCCTTCGACAAGCAGACGCTGACCGAATCGAAGCCCGCGGCGAGCTGCTTCTCGGTCGCCCCGGTGGCCACGGCAGCGTTCCACAGCCGGGCGCCATCGAGGTGCGTGATCATCCCGAGGGCGTGCGCCGCGCCCGTGACCTCGACGAGCTGCGTGCGATCCCAGACGATGCCGCCGCCCATGTTGTGCGTGTTCTCCACCGCCACCACCCGGGTCGGCGCCATGTACGGATCGTCGGGCGACTTGAACGCGGCCTTGACCTCGGCGGCGGTGAATCGATGATCCGCCATCGCCTGGGTCTGCGCACCGGCGAGCGCGGCGAGCGCACCCGATTCATGCCGCCAGCAATGGGCATCCTTGCCGATGATCACCTCGTCGCCGGGGCGGGTGTGCGCCTTGAGCGCGAGCTGGTTCGCCATCGTTCCGCTCGGCACGAAAAGCGCGGCCTCGGTGCCGATGATCGCCGCGACCTGCTCCTCGAGTGCTCGGACCGTGGGATCCTCGCCGTAGACGTCGTCACCGACCTCGGCATCGGCCATCGCCTGGCGCATCGCGCGCGTCGGCCGGGTGACGGTATCGGATCGCAGATCGACGACGGGCATGGACGGTAGCCTAGCCCATGGGGGCCGGCGTGCGGGCTACGGCGTCTTCGAGATCGGGGGGCCGCCGTCGTCGGGCTTCGGCGAGTCCTTCGGAGGCGGCTCCTTGGGATCCGCCGGCGCCGGGGCAGGCGAGCCGAGCTCCGCGCGCAGCTTGCGCTCGAGCCGCTGGAGCATCCCGACCTCCATCCAGTCGGGGCGATCCTCAATCTGGAGGACGAACCTCACGCTGGTCCGCTTGTCGCGGACGACCGTCATGACCTCGAGCGAGCCGCGGAACGTGTGGCCTTCATCCTTGAGCTCGAACAGCACGTAACCGGCGTCGGGATCCTTGTCGATCACCTTGACGTGTTCGTCGACCACGAGGAAGCGCACCGCGGTCGGCCACACCGCATCGCGCGCGTACGCGAGCGTCTTCTCCGAGCGCGCGAACGACGTCGTACCGAGCGCGGTGATCAGGAGGAGGCTAGCCAGCAGCCGGCGCATCGGGGGAATCGTCGCCGCCGGTGCCCCCCCGGGCCAGTTTCTTGCCGCCGGCGACCACCGAGGCCTCCGCGAGCGGCGCAGGCTCTGCCGATGCCGACACCGGGTTCTTGCGCGATGCTTTGAGATCCGCAAACGACACCCACGGCGAAGCGATGCCAAGCGCACCCATCGCGACGTACCAGCCGACCTGCAGCAAGTGCTGCGTGATCGCGTAGGCGAGGGCGGTAGCGTGCAGGTCCGTGGTCTTGTCCATCACGCCGGGCAGGTAGAGCGCGAGGCCGAGCAGCGTGAACCACTGGAACTGGCCGACCAGGCCCGGCGAGTTCGGCAGCGAGATGCCGACCGCGACCAGGCCCATCACCGCGAACCCGCCGACCAGCGAGAGCGGTAGTCCGAACGCGAGCGCGAGCACCCAGACGCCGAGGCCGTTGGCGACCCAGTAGATCAGGCTCCAGATCAGAAAGGCGGTGAGCTGCCTGCCATCCTTCAGCACCGCGAACCCGCGGATCATCTCCAGCACCTTGAGCTCGATCACCGTCGCCACCCGGGGCGCGAACCGTGGCAGCAGCGACATCTTCATGCAGAAGCGGACGGTGGGCTCGGGCCGCCACATCGCGAACAGGATGAACACCAGCGCGGCGGAGAACACGCCGAGCGCGGTGTACGCCGTGGGCATCATCCAGCCCGGCGCATCGGGCCCGCGCAGCGAGAAGAACGTCCCGAACACCAGCAGCGAGATCAGCAGGCCATCGACGATGCGCTCGACGGCGACGGTGCCGAGTGCCGCCGAGGCCGACACGCCGCGCCGGCGCAGCAGGCCGGGCCGCACGAACTCCCCGAGCCGCGCCGGCAGCGCGAGGATCATCATGAAGCCGACGCTCGAGATCGCGAGCAACGGACCTGCGGGAATCTTGACCCCGAGAGGCGCGAGCAGGTGATTCCAGCGCAGCGATCGACAGACATGCACGATCAGCTGCAGACCGAGATACGCCGCGAGATACGGCGCGAACGATCCGACGTCGAGGTGCTTGAACGCCTCGGCCAGCTCGTGCCGCTCGGCCGCGCCGGGCCACACCAGCCACAGACACAACGCGAGCATGCCGAGCGAGAGCGTGAGATTGATGGCGAGCTTCATGAATCAGTCCGGGAGCTCGCCCGAGAGGATCATGCGCGGCGCGTGATCGAACAACCGCGTGACGCTCGCGTGGCCGAGCTTCTTGTCGATCCACGCGAGCCCGGCGGCGGCTTGCTGCAGATCGCCGACCTGGTGGGCATCGGTCGCGACGGCGGTAGCGAGCCCGCACTCGAGCAGGTGGCGTGCGGCCTTGGTCTCGCGCTTGCCGTGAAACCCGGCGACCGCGCCGAGATCCACGACGAACGCGCACGAGCCGCGGAGCGTCCGCGCTAGAGCGTCGTCCTCCCAGAGGGCGTGATAGCGCTCGGGGTGAGCGAGTACCGGGACCTCCCCCGCCATCCTGAACTTGAACAGGCGTTCGACCATGCCGACCGGCATCACGGACGGAGGAATCTCGACCAGGAACGCCACCGTCCCTCGGTAGTGCGGGATCGTGTTGTCGAGAGAGCGCTGGTAGAACACATCATCCCACATGTTCTCGGCGCCGAGCCGGAGGGCTGGGTGGGTCGGCTTTCTCACCAGCTCGAGCTGCGCGAGGGTGTGCTCGATCCGATCCCACTCGGGGAGATACTGAGAGGCCTTCTGGTGTGGAGTCACGCATTGTTCCGTGATCCCGAGCGCCGCGAGGCCATCGAGCATCGCAATTGCCGTGGACTGGTCCGGAGCGCCATCATCCAAGCCGTACAAGACATGGCTGTGGAGATCGACATAGCCCATCGGGACGGGGGTGTAACTCAAGGGCCTCGCAGGCACAACATCGCGTTGCTGTGAGGGATCCTGCGTGATAATGATCGAAAGGTCCGGGTGGTACCCCGCCGGACGAAGGACGTTCCATGGCCCAGGGTGAGAAGCGCGAAAATTCGGTTCTGTTCTCCCTCCGCGAGCTCCGTCAGATCGAGGAGAACCGCGTACAGGAAGAAGAGCACGCGGTGCGTTCCGCGGAGGAGCAGCGCCGGATGGCCAAAGAGGCCCAGGACCGCGCTGCCCGTGAAGCCGAGGAGGCGCGGATCCGCGCCGAGCGCGAGGCTCAGCTCCAGATCGAGACGGCCCGCGAGAACGCCGAGCGCGAGGCGCGCATGCGCGTCGAGTCCGCCGAGGCCACCGAGCGTCAGCGCCAGCAGGCCGCGCTCGAACAGCAGCGTCTCCAGCAGGAGATGGAGCTGCGCCGCGCCGAGGTCGCGAAGAAGCGCCCGACGTGGATGCTCGTGGTCACCGGCATCGCGCTGGTCGCCGCCGTTGGGCTCGTGTTCTTCGCGATCCAGCGCATGAAGGAGTCCGAGGAGTCCAAGGAGAAGGAAAAGGCCGCGCAGGTCGAGCGCGATACCGCGGTGAAGTCCGCGCAGGAAGCGCAGGAGAAGGTCGAGCGACTCGCCGCCGATCTCGCCGACCTCGACAAGAAGCTCGGCTCCGCGGTCGATAGCGTCGTCGCTGCGCAGTCCGAGTCGGATCGCGCGAACGCAAAATCCAAGCTCGAGTCGCTCCGCAAGGAGAAGGCCGACATGGAGTCGCGCATCGCGCAGGCGAAGGCCGCGGCAGTACGCGCCGAGCGTCTCAAGGGCGTCAAGGTCTCGAAGGAGTGCCAGGATAACCCGCTCGCCCGGGGATGCACGTAGCGGTCGCTTCGCACCGCGGGTAAGCTCTTGGGCGGCGCTCCGGCGTCGCCTTTGTACATTTTCGGGCGTCGACGGGCGTACCATCCAGCTATGCGCTGGCCGCGAGCTCTCGTGATCGTCCTCGCGTGCGGGCTCGCCCCAGCGTGCGACTGCAACGCCAAGAATGGCAACGGTCCCGATGCCGAGCCGTGCAATCCGCCGGCACCGTGCGCGAGCGGAGAGACCTGCCGCTACGACACCTGCGTTGCGGATCCCGTGGCGTGCACCACGAGCGCGCGCTGCGCTGGCGACACCTACTGCGACCTGACGAAGATGGAGTGCTTGCCGTGGGGCGTCGGGCCGGGCTCGGGTGGTTCGGATCCGACATGCAAGCGCGACCCGGTGCCGGGCGTGTTCTTCCCCGCCGCGCAGTGCGAGTGGCTCGCGCCGCCCGCCGGTGATCCGTTCCCCGCGCACGTCAACGTGCTCGCTACGCCAGCCGTCGCCACGTTCTACAAGCGGGGCGAGTTCTCGGTGCCGTCGATCGTGTTCACCTCGTACAACTTCAACGACGGTGGCGCAGAGTCGTGCGTCGGTACCGACCCGCGCTACTTCGGCGTGATCCGCGTGATCGATGGCCGGAACTGCACGCAGCAGGCCACGCTATCGAGCCCGACCGTCATTGCCTCGGCGAGTGTCGCGATCGCGGATATCGGCGGGATCGATGGAACGCCCGAGATCATCGCGGCGCGCACTGCCGGTGGCCTCGTGGCGTTCACGCTGAAGCCCTCGGGCTGGGAGGTGCTGTGGGAGACCACGTCGACGTTCGCCGATGGCCTGTGCGACTGGGCAGGTCCGAGCGTGCACGACCTCGATGACGACGGCGTCCCCGAGATCATCTTCTACGGCGCGGTGTACAGCGCCACCGGCGCGACGATCGACGAGTCGATCGCGGGAACCGTGGATTCAACCGGCGTTGGCTACGTGCCGGTGGTCGCGGATGTCGACAGCGATGGCTCGCCGGATCTGATCACCGGTTCGGAGGTCTACACCTGGGATCGGATCAACCGGCACTGGACGCCGAAGTATCCGCTGCCCGGGATCAACGGCCACGTCGCGGTCGCCGACTTCGGGACCTATCCGCAGAACGGTCAGGACGACCGCGCCACCAAGGACGGCATCGCCGAGGTCGCGCTCGTCGCCGCCGGCGTCGCGAAGGTATTCAACATCCACGGCCGCGAGGTGTTCAGCGCGAACCTGATCGCGCTCGCCTCCGTCAATGGCGTGCCACAGGTCGGCATCGGCGGCCCACCGACGATCGCGGACTTCGATGGCGATGGCCGCGTCGAGTTCGCCTCCGCAGGTGCGAGCGCCTATCACGTGTTCGATCCGGACTGCCGCGGCACGCCAACGTCCGCCACCTGCCCATCGATGCGCACCGACGGTATCTCGTGGGTCAGGCAGTCGCAGGACTTCTCGTCGAATACCACCGGTTCGAGCGTGTTCGACTTCGACGGAGACGGTCGCGCCGAGGTGGTCTACGGCGACGAGTGTTTCACGCGCGTCTACGATGGCATGACGGGCAAGGTGCTGTACTCGCGCTACCGCACGTCCTGCACCTGGTACGAGACCCCGCTCGTCGTGGATACCGACGCCGACTTCAACGCGGAGATCGTGAGCACCTCGAACACCAACTGTGCCGTCACGTGCCCCGCTCTCGATCCGATCTTCGATGGTGTGCAGTGCTTCGATGACTCGGACTGCCCTTTGGCTGCGCCGTGCAAGCGCGAGACGCCTAGCGATCTACTCGGTCGCTGTCGTTGCGCGCAGGATGCCGAGTGCGGTGGCGATGGCTTCGTCTGTCGCGATCCCCTGAGCGGCGCCTCGACGGCCGGCAAGGTGTGCCGGGCTTCTCACCCAGCAACCGCGGCGGCGACCGGCGTGCGCGTGCTCGCCGACACCGTGGATCGTTGGGTCAACACGCGCTCGATCTGGAACCAGCACGCGTACTCGGTCACCAACATCGATGCGACCGGCAAGGTCCCGCGCACCAGCCAGTGGCTACAGAACTGGAAGCAGCCGGGCCTCAACAACTTCCGGCAGAACGCACCGGGCGAGGGCGTCACCGCCGGCGCGGTTCCGGACCTCACCGTCAAGCGCGCAAAGATCCAGTGCGGGCCGGGCGGTCCGACGATCACGGCGGAGGTCTGCAACCGTGGCACCGAGCCGGTGGGCGTCGGCATCCCCGTCGCGATCTACGCTGCCGGTCCGCCCCAGGAACTGCGCTGCGTGGCGACCACGGTCGAGCGCATCTTCCCTGGCATCTGCACGTCGGCCACCTGCCAGTGGACCGGGCCGCTCGGTGACGGTGTGGTCGTCGTCGACGATCGCGGCAACTCCACGGGCACCAACCTCGAGTGCCGCGAGGACAACAACTCGCTCGCGATCGCCGTCGTTTGCCCGTAGCCAGGTGCGCCGGTGACTCGACGCAAGACGCCTCGCCGACCGCGCCGCGCAAGCAGCCGCGGCACGCGCGCGCACGGGTCACGCGCGACGCGATGATCATCGCCGCGGAGCGCGTGCTTGCAAAGTTTAGCGTCGCCGGCTTCACGACGAATCACGTCGCCGACATCGCGGGCGTCAGCATCGGATCCGTCTATCAATACTTCCCGAACAAGCAGTCGATCCTCGCGACCTTGATCGAGCGCAACGCGAGCCAGTTCGCGGCGACGTTCGAGCGCGTGCTCGCCGCGCATCCGGCCGACCCACCCGAGACCGTCGCGATCGCGCTCGGCCTCGAGTTTCGGGCCGTCTACCACGCGGAGGGCAAGGTCCACCTCGAGCTCTACGATCAAGTGCCGACGCTCGGGCTGCTGCGCATCCTCGAGGAGTCGCTCGGTCAGATGACACGTGTTCTCGCGCGGTGGATCGCCGCGAACCCGCGGCTCTCGGTGCACGATCCGCGCGCGACCGCGTGGGTCTTCGTACGCGCGGTCGAAGGCATCGCGCGTTCGTTCGCGATCAAGCATGAAGACGTCAGCGAAGAGGCCGTCGCCATGCAGACGATCGCGATGCTGCTCGCCGCGCTCCCGCGCCGAAGCGAGCAAACCGGTGGGTAGCTTCGCTCAAGCGCTCGTAAACTGCGCATTTTCAATAGGTTGAATGGTCGGGGCGAGCGAGTAGGAGAGTGAACGGTCGGCGTCTATCAGCAGCGCTTAACCCTTCATCTCGGGAGTCCTCTCATGCTCGCATCTTCGAAGGTTCAGATCCTCTCGCTCTCCCTCGTTCTCGGCGCGCAGCTGGTCGCAGCGTGTGCGACGGACGACACCTCCTGCTCGCTCAACGACACACGCAATTGCATCTGCGCGGGCGGCGCCGCCGGCGCGCAGAGCTGCGATGCGAACGGCAAATGGGGTGCATGCAACTGTGGCGGCGGTGGCGGTGGCGGTGGTACCGGCGGCGGTGGCGGTGGCGGTGGTGGTGGTGGTACCGGCGGCGGCGGTGGCGGCGGTGGCAGCAACACGACGCTCAAGCACCACGGCGATATCTGCACCGCGTCAGCGTTCGATTGCGGCTCGACGACGAACCTCGTGTGCATCGTCGATCATCCGGGCGACTCGCAGGGCAGCTGCCGGCTCGCGTGCAGCACGTTCGCCGAGTGCTTGAACAACGCAGACGCTCGGGCCAAGTTCGACACGAGCTGCTGCGACGTCGGCAATGGCACGATGACCTGCGGAAACTCGAACAACTGGCCCGAAGGGACGTGTCACTAGTCCCCCCTCGCAGTCTCCGTAGCTACGGCATCGATCAGTTGCGTGCCCTCGCGGACTGTTTCACCGCATCCGCAGCGGACTCGCATGCGGTCCCCAGCGCGGCCTTGCTCTCGGCTGGGACGCTCGCCCACGCCGCGGACGTCTGGTCGTAAGACTGCTCGAGCGCATTGCGCGTCGCCTGCGGGGCTTGTCGCACGCCCGCCGAGTGCGACGAGTACAAGGCCGGCAGGTGGACGAGCTTGTAACGGCGCGGCGACGGACGGTCAGCGCTTGCGACGACCCAGGAGGACTGTCACCAGACCCAGACCGAGCAGCACCGGTCCGCCGCCGCCGCTCGAGTTGCAACCGCTTCCGCCGCCATCGGTGCCGGCGCCGGGCCAGCACACGCCGGTCGGGCCCGCCTCGATGCAGCCGAAGCCATCCGGGCAGGCGCCCTTCCGCGTGAGATCGCAGGTCTCGACGCAGTAGTGGTTGCCGTCGGCGTCGCTCGCGCACTGCCCCGAGGCGCAGTCGGAGTTGTTGGTGCACACCGTGCCGAGACCGCCCGTCGTGCCTGGGCCGGCAGCGCAGTGGCCGGAGACACACACTTCGTCGCCGTTGCAATCGCTTTTCTTGACGCAGACGCTTCCGAACGTCACGTCGATCGCCGCCTTCGCGCTGTTGTTCGCGAGGTCGTACGCCGTGACCTCGAGGTGGTGCGAGCCCTGGCCGAGCGACGCCGGAGCGTTCCACGTCCACGGCGAACCCATCTTGGTGCCAGCGAGCGTCCCGTCGACGCGGAGCTCGGCCTTGGCGACCGCGACATCGTCGTTGATGTCCGCCGTGACGGCAAATCCGGCCATTACCGACGCGTTGTTCGCGGGCGACGTGATCGCCACCGTGGGCGGCGTGGTGTCGGGCGCGTTCGAGCCGAACGTTGCCATGATCAGCGCGTAGCTGTTCATCTGCGCCGAGCCAGTCTGCGCATAGGTGCAGCTGCAGGCGCGCGCCTTGTACTCGCCGCACTGACCTGCCGAGTTCTGGAACGACTTGGTCGCCGGGCCGGTCTCTAGATAGGTCATCGGATCGCGGTCGTCGAACTTGTGGTCGAGGCCCCACGAGTGCGCCGTCTCCTGCGCGACGGTCCAGCACAGGTCGGGGAGGTTCGTCGGCTCGGAGTTCGCGAACGTGAACGAGATCGCGTTCGGGATGTAGCCGCACGAGAACGGCGACACGCCGAGCACGCCGCTCGACTCGCCCACGCTCTGCGCCGTGCCGGCCACGATCGCCATGTGATAGTTGGTCCCGGCCGCGGGGCGGTCCGTCACGATCTGCACGTTGAACGGCGCGTAGGTCGCGCGCACGCAGGCCACGAGCTGCTGCCACTGCGCCGCGGTGCCCGCGTAGGCCGGCACGTTGGACGTCGTGTTCGGAATGCTCGACGTGTTCGTCGTCGCGTTGTCGTTGCCGGGGCGCAGCGTGCAGCCGGTGCTGCAGTTGTTCATGTAGATGACGTGCGAGACGTTCGCCGCGCTCGGGGCGACCCACGGCGAGTGGTACTTCGCCGCATCGGTCCAGCGGTAGGTCGCGCGCGGAGCCGCATGAGCAACGCCGCCGGCCATCCCCATGGCCAGCAACGCCGAGACAACGAGTGAGCAGTTCATGCGGTGAATGGTGCCGCACCCGATGCTCGCATCCGTCGTCGGAGCCGACGCGGGCCGCTATCACCCGATCGCGAAACCGAGAGCACCCCCTGCGAACACGACGACTCATCCGCCGCGAGCTGCGACCACTGCACCGCAGCACACCTGCCAATTGTGAGCCCGCGCCAGCTGCGCCGCGGCCAACCCACCGAACCTGCGCAAACCGTGCAGGACGATCCTGCTGAACCGGTGGATGCGTACACCGACGCAATCGCTTGAAGCGCACGCGTTGTCATTACGACCGCTGCATGCGAAAGTTGCGCGCTCGCGCTGCCGATCGACGCAGGCCCGACCCCGGAACGTGCACCGAACCAGCGCATGATGGAGCGACTTGCACGACTGCGTCGATCAACGCTCGCGGCCGGCCTCACGAGCTGCGTGGTCTCGGGACAGGTTCGTGCGCCCGCGGTGGCGCGCCCGGAGCCCGGCGAACAGAAGCAAGCCCCTCCCAAGTCCCAGCTCGTGGTGAATCGCCCGCTGACGATCGCCTTCGTCGCCACCGGGGGGTTCCTCTGGCTCGCCAGTGATCGCCTGTGGCACGACGAGCTGTCCCCGACGTCGTGCCGGATCATCTGCGAGCCCAACGGGGTGAACCCGTTCGACCGCATCCTCGGCAATGCCTTACGCTGGGACGACGATGTGCTGCCGCAGTACATCTCGGAGGTGTCGTCCTACTTTGCGGTCCCGCTGCTGGCGGTCGGCGGACTCACGCTGTCCAGCGTCGTGCTGGAGCGCCGGCGCGAGAACTGGCTCGATGACATGCTGGTGGTCGCGGAGGCCACGGTCGCGACCGGCCTCGTCAACCGCGCGGTCGCACTGACCTTCGGCCGGACCCGGCCGCGGATTCGCAACTTGCCGCCCGGCGAGCCGGTGCCGCCCGATGATCGCCAAGCCTACCAATCGTTCTTCTCGGGCCACGTCTCGGAGGCGTTCTCGCTCGGGCTCTCGGCCGCGACGGTCGCGAGCATCCGCCACTACCGGAGTGCGCGCTGGATCTGGGTAGGCACGATCCTGCTGGGAACCCTCGACGGCTACATGCGGCTGGCCGGCGACGACCACTACGTGACCGACGTTCTGGCCGGGGCAGTGGTGGGCACCGCGTTTGGCATCGGCATGCCGCTGCTTCACCGCAGCAAGCGCGGGCCACAGCTCGCGGTCGCGCCGCTGCACGACGGTGCATCGTTGGCACTGACCGGAGGCTGGTAGCCGTGGTCGTTCATCGAGCACAGAATCGAGCCAGGCGCGAGTGCTCGCGAAGACGTCGCGCTCGAGGTTTCGCATCAACATCACAAGGGGGCGCCCTTGCGTGATGTCCTCGATGCGGCGTGCGCGGACTGCAAGACCAAGCGTCGGATCACGACGCACGGCTTGCGGCACACCGCGAACGACCTGCTCCGGCGCGTCGCCGATGGAGAGGTTGTGCCCGCAATCATCGGGCACAGCACGCCGCAAATGGCCCACAACTACACCACGTCGACGAGACCGAGAAGCGCACCGCGGTAACGCGGGCGTTCGCGGTCGTGCTCGGGGCAAAGGGGGGGAACACTGGGGGACGAACGACATGGAGGCCGCATCGTCGTCGGATCCGGATGAAAAAAACCCCGCACCGATGCGGGGTTAGTCAGAGGAGCCACCCGGATTTGAACCGGGGAATGATGGTTTTGCAGACCATTGCCTTACCACTTGGCGATGGCTCCGTAGGCGAAACATCTAGCACACTTGGGACACGTCGCGCACCTGGATCGCGCCTTCGTCTGCGTCCATCGCCTCCTTGATCCCCTCTTTCGGTCCCTCCTTCTCGTTCAGGGTCTTCGCGCTGGCGTTCTCGTTCGTCGACCCAGCGACGACCGCAAACGCGCGGCGCTGCGCCTCTAGTTTCTCGGCCTCGTCGACGTGCGAGTAGTGGTGGGTCATCGCCTCGGTGGCGTGGCCCGTGATCGCCCGCACGACATCCCCGGCCGCGCAGCGACGCAGCAGATCGTTCGCCGTGCGACGAAGACCGTGCGGCGTGATCCGACGCTCCGTGTCGCACGCCGCGCACGCCGCGTCCAACACGTCGCGAAGCGGCGTGCCGCGGTGCAGCGTCCCGCGTTCGGTCGGGAAGATCCAACCCTCGGCGAGCCCGGGGTGGTGGTCTTTGACCATGCGCTGACGATGCGCGCGGAGCACTTCAGCGATCTCTGGCATGAGCGGAACCAACTTCTCCTCCGGATCCTCGTCGTCTCCGGTCTTGGTCGAGTTGATCACCGTTCCGCGCCAGTTTCCACGCTCCACCCGGATCACGCCCTTGCTCTCGTCGATGTCATCCCAGCGTAGCGCGCTCAACTCGCCCCACCGCAGCGCGGTGAAGGAGTCGAGGAGCACCGCCGGATACCAGGTGGGAAAACGCTCGCGCACGTGCGCGAGTACGTTGCTGACATCGGCCGCATTCAAGTAGTTCTTGCTGCGGCGTTTCGCCCGCGGTGCCTTCTGATCCGAACACGGGTTCCGGACGGCAGCGTTCGCCGTCGCCGCTGTGATGATCGTGCGCAGGACCCGGAAGTAGCCGCGGATCGTCGTCTTCGAGTACGACCGCTCCGTTGACTTCTCGCTCCGGGTCTCACGCGTCGCCGCCGCACCCTTGCCCGGGATGAACGTCGCCACTTTGAGACGCTCGATCCACGCCGTGACGTCGTCCCACGGGGTGTGACTCTCCCCCTGATCACACCGCGACGCGTACCGACTTTCGTAGCGGTCGCAGCGTTAGCGCCATGGCGTCGCCGCATCGATCGCTGGTTGCGAGCGCTCGGAGTTGCCCGACATGCCGAGCGGCCTTGATGTTCCAGCGTGAGCCGGTGCGCTTCATGCGGACGTCGACGAGGGTCTTGCACGTCGCTTCGGTGTTGCCGCTGCCGATTGGCAAGCCCGCGGCGCGGAGGGCGGCGTAGTTCATCTTGTCGTGGTGGT
>JAYUVX010000383.1:0-30662 GCA_043753855.1 Myxococcales bacterium
CGAGGCCTACGGTCGGCGCGGCCTGGTCGCCCGCGTGGAGCTCGCGAGCTCGCTCGACGGTAGCCTGTACGTCAACCTCGCTCTCAACCCCGCCTATGACGCGCGTGCGCGCGTGGAGAGACACTGATGCGCGCATGGATCGCAGCTCTGCTCGTCGGCTGTAGCGGTGCGTCCGCGGTCGGAACCGCCCGGTTCCACAACGCGCCGCCGGTGTGGAAGGTCGACGATCGTCACGACGTGACCAAGGTCCCCGCCGGCCGCGATTACCTTCGTGGGAGCTACTACGTCGAGTCGTTCCACAAGCTCGCAGCGGACGCGCTGAACCTGGAACGCTCGCGCCGCGCGCTCGGCACCAACTCGCTCGATGAGGTGCCCGATTCGACGTGGTTCACCAACCGCGCCAACCTGACGCCCGACGAGATCAGGCTCGGCCCCGTGGGCGAGACGCCGGAGCGCTACTTGCCGTGGACCATCAAGTCCGGCAAGTCGGGTGGCCTGGAGGTGGGCTTCGTCGTCGAGGACAGCCGCGGGGAGAAGTTCGTGCTCAAGTTCGACGACCGGACCGCACCCGAGGTCGAGACCGCAGCCGATGCGATCAGCGCACGCCTGTTCTGGGCCGCCGGTTACAACGTGCCGTCGGATCACGTCGTCTACTTCCGCCGGACCGACCTCCGCATCGATCCAAAGGCTCACGCGACCGTGGGAACCAGGAAGGTGCCGATCGACGACAAGAATCTGGATGACAAGCTCGCGTTGATCGAGCGCGAAGCCGACGGGCGGTTCCGCGGGATCGCCTCGATGTACATCAAGGGCAAGGTACTCGGCGGCGCGCCCCGCTACGGCGTCCGTCGCGACGATCCCAACGATCGGATCCCGCACGAGCAGCGCCGCGACCTACGAGGCCTCGCCGTGTTCTTCGCGTGGCTGTCGCACACCGACGTCAAGGAAGACAACACCGTGGATGCGTTGCAGGAGGATCCCGCCGACAAGGCGATCCACTACGTCACGCACCACCTGATCGACTTCGGCTGGGCTCTCGGCGCCGCTGCGATCGAGACCCACGATCCGTCGATCGACTACCGGTACGGTCTCGACTTCAAGGAGACCCTGATCTCGATCGCAAGCCTCGGCCTCGTCCGCGAGGTCTGGGAGGGCAGGCATCGGCCGCGCTATCGCGGCGTCGGCGTCTTCAGCGCGTCCGACTACCATCCTGACGCGTGGAA
Organism: Myxococcales bacterium; assembly: GCA_043753855.1. Lineage (GTDB taxonomy): Bacteria > Myxococcota_A > Polyangia > Haliangiales > Haliangiaceae > JABFXX01. The sequence goes on from JAYUVX010000383.1 coordinate 1,224, forward strand.
GCCGACGATGCCGAGTCTGTTCGCCATTCTCGACGCCGATCGGTTCGACAAGGTCTGGGCCTCGAAGATCCTGATCCGGTTCACCCGCGAGCAGCTCGCCGCCGCGGTGGATGCCGGCCGGCTCAGCGATCCAGCCGCGGCGAGCTACCTGCTCGACACCTTGATCGCACGCCAGCGGATCACGGCCGCCTACTGGTTCCGCCGCGCCTCGCCGCTCGACGAGGTTGCGGTGGCCGACCACCACCTGTGCTTCACCGATCTCGCGCTGCGCTACCAGCTCGAGACCGACACCACCCGGTTCACGATCCGCGTATTCGATGCCCGCGGCGCTGCGGTCTCGACCACCAGCGCGGCCGCAGACGGACAAGGCCACGCCTGCACCGCGGACCTGCCACTGGCGACCGGGACCGACCATTATACGATCTACCGGATCGAGAGCTCGCGGGGCACCCCACCGATGCTCGTCCACGTGGCCACCGACCAGGCCGGCGCACCGCGAGTGATCGGCGTGCATCGACTCTGAGCCGGCACGGTCGACGAACCGAGGCCGCGTCAGCTCGCGTTGTCCCCCTCTGCGGCGCTCGCCGCGGTACCTTTCCGGCATGCGTTCGATCGCGTTCACCACGATCTTGCTGGCGGCCTGTGGCAGCGATCCGGCGCCCCCCTCGACGCACCCGCTGTGGTCCGACGGGACGCACCTTCGCGACGAGCAGGGCCGGACCGCGATCCTGCGCGGCATCAACGCCCGCGTCGAGGGCGTGTTCGACGTCACCTTCAGCGACGGCCGCACCGCGCTCGAACCGATCCCCGCGCTGACCGCGGTCGATTGCACGCGGATGCGCCGGCTCGGCCTCGATCTTCTGAGGCTACCGATCAACTGGAGCGGGATCGAGCCGCATGAGGGTCAGCTCGACGAGGCGTACCTGGCACGCGTGGATGCGGCCGTGAGGTGCGCCGGCGATGCGGGCTTGCTGGTCATCCTCGATCTACACGAGGACGGCTACTCGAAGGAGATCGGGGAGGACGGCGCGCCGCTGTGGGCGATCCAGCCGCCGCCCACGATGCTGCTCGGCGGCCCGCTCCTCGATCTCGGCGATCGCCGGCTGTCTTCCCAGGTGCTGAACGCGTTCGCCACGTTCTTCGCCGAGGGCGATCCCTCCGGCCTGCAGGCGAAGTTCAACGCGATGCTCGCGCGGATCGCGGAGCGCTGGGCCCGTGAGCCGGCGGTGATCGGGTTCGAGCTGTTCAACGAGCCGCTGGCGAGTGAGGCGCAGCTGACCGCGTTCCATCTCGCCGCGGCGGCGGTGATCCGCGAGCATGCTCCGGACAAGCTCGTGTTCTTCGAGCCCGCCGCCGTTCGCAACCTGGTCGACTTCGCGCCCAAGTCGCAGACCCCGTTCGCGGTGACCGGCGCGGTGTACTCGCCGCACGTCTACACCTACGTGTTCCAGTCCAACCAGACCGCCTTCAAGAACGCGACGCCCGCGGAGCTCGAACCGAGCGTGCTCGGCACTCGAGAGGAGGCCGCCGCGTGGCGCGCCCCGCTGTTCATCGGCGAGTTCGGCGTGGGACCGAACCCCAGCGATCCGCAGACTGATCTGTGGATGCGGACGCAGGCGCAGCTCCATGATCGCTACTTCGCCTCGGATGCGTTCTGGCTGTGGAAGGAGCTCAGCCAGGCGAGCTGGGGCGTCTTCGACCATGATCCATCGACCAACACGTGGACCGAGCGTCCACAGGTCGTGGCCTGGCTGTCGCGCGTGCACGTGGCGCGGATCGCGGGAACCCCGACGGTGGTGGAGTCGACGCCGATCGGCGATGCGATCCACGTCGAGATCGCCCGGGGCTCGCACACCGATGCTCCGTACCTGGTCTACGTGCCGGAGCGGTTCGCGGCCACGACCCACGCACGCTGCGATGGCCAGGAGCTCCCCACCGAGCGCGATCCGATGACCGGCCTCGTCTCGTTCTCGTGCGCCGGCGCGGTCGACGTCGGACCGTAGCGGTCACGGGATCAGCGCGCCGTGATCCGCACGTAGTCGAGCGCGGCGGCATTCACCCGCTCGAAGGTCGCGCGATCGATGCCGAGTGTGAGGTCGTCCGGTTCGTCGGCGTAGCTCCGCGCGATCGGCGAATCGTCACGCACGTAGCCGAGCTTCTCGAACACCCGCTTCGAGGCAGTGTTGCTCGGCACCACCGACGCATAAATGTGATGCAGGCCGAGCCGGGTGAACCCGAAGGCGTGGAGCATCGTCGCGAACCGTGTGCCGAGGCCTTTGCCCTGCGCGGTGGGGGCGCCGATCATGAACGCGAACTCGGCGGTGCCATCGTGGACGCCTCGGAGGTCGGCGTCGCCTGCGAACACGCCGTCCTGGAACAGCAGGAACGCGCGGGCGCCGTCCTCGGCCATGTCGCGATAGTGGTCGACGATCTCGGAGGGCAACATCTCCTCGGTGTGACCCATCAGCGTGGCGTTCGCAGGATGGTTGTAGGCGATGGCGAGCTGGGCCGCGTGGGTCGCGACCTCGCCGAGGTCGGGCTCGATCGCGGCGAGCGTCCCGGCCTCGGAGGTCCAGTCGATGCGGAAGCGCGGGTCGTCCACGGCTGCCGAGCGTAGCGTAGGGTGGCGGGGTGACGGAGCGGTGGCAGCGGATTGTGGCCGAGGCACGCGGGGCCTTTCACGGCGCGGGCCGGTTCCCCTCGGGCTATCACGACACGCTCGACACCCTGGCCAACATCGATCTCGACGACTGCGCCGCCTTGCCCGCGATCGCGATCGAGACGGTCGCCAGCTGCGCCTGCGAGCTGCCTTAGATTGGCAGCGAGCGCGACGTCGCACGCGACGCGGAGTTGTGACCTACGGCATGCCGCAGGCGATCCACTCGCCGAGCTGCTTGCGCTCCTCGAGCGTCGGCTGCTTGCCCTCGTTTGGCATGCCGGTGTTGGTCGCGGCGGGCCCGGCAGCGGTGGTCTCGTCGATGTGGTCGGCCACCGCCTTGATCCCGAACAGCGAATCGAAGTCGTGGAACGACGGTGCACCGTGCCGGTCCTTGCCCACCAGCTCGCTCGAGTGGCACCGCGTGCAATAGCTCTCCATGAACGGCTTGGCGAAGCCGGTGTACGTGAGCATCGTGCCCTGAGGCGGGCACGCGGTCTCTGTCGGAGGACCGAACACCGACTCCTGCGGGCATCCGGCGAGCGCGACCAGCATCACGAGCCACCTCATTGCCACACCCAGGTCATCGCTCCGTAGAGCTTGACCTCGACCTGGACGCTCATGTCGACGGTACCGCTGTTGCGGATCAACAGGAACCAGTCGCCGTTGGCACCCGGGGTGAACGGGTAGTCGACGGTCAGCTTCTTCAGCTCCTCGACCACCGTCACCGCGTGACCGGTCGCGTGGCTGTGGATGTTCCAGTCGAGGTTGGCGGTGGGCGCCAGGAGATGGATCAACGCGCTATCCGCAGGTCCGCCGTGCATGATGCCCTCGACGAGCTCGCCGGGCTGGAGCTGCTGACTCGTCATGATCGTCTGGCGCGGAGCTGCCGCATCGAGCGCGAGGTTCGCGTCGGCGGCGTTCGCGGCATCCGGCAGCGTGGCTCCATCTTCACCACATGCGGCGAGCAGCATGGCGAGCGCGATGGCCTTCATAGCGCCCTCCCGGGAGGAACCAGCTCGCAGGGGAGCCCGCCAGCGGGTGCCGTGGGCAATCGGCCCGGTCGGTCGAGACAACCGATCACGCGGCCCGAGCTGGCATCCGCAGGAGCCATGTCGACGCCCGCATCGTGATCGATGCGAGCCTTGAGGTCATCGCCGCACGCAGCGAAGAGTGCGAGAGCGCAGATCAGGTGGCGCATCGCTAGTACTTCACCCAGATCTCGTCGCCGGCCGCGAGATTCGTGGTCAACGCGGTCGCGCCGGTGGTCATCGTGATGAGCGCGGCGGTGACGGCGTTCGCGCTGAACGCCGTGGCGCCCTTCCACACGATCTGCGCGTCGCCGAAGTACGTGCCCAGGTCAGCGACGAGGACCGGAGTGGTCAGCGTCAGCTTGTGCCACCCGGCGACGTGGACCGAGACCACGGTCAGTTGCGGCGATGGTTCGGCGGCGCTCTCCGGGCCGGTCCAGACCACGGTGACGTCGTCGGTCGCGGTGCCGCCCTGGGGACGGCATACCTGCGTGAGGACGAACGGGATCCGCGTGAACGGAACGTCGAGGACCTTCAGCCGCAGCGTCACTTCGTAGTAGGCGACGTCGCTCGCCTGGAGGTCGGCAGGATTGCGGTTCCATTGCACCGAGGTGACGTTGGTGCCGGACCTGGTGACGATCGGCGTGCCGCCGAAGTCACTCGGCAGGGCGCGGACACTGGTGGCATCGATGCCGCTCGGGATGTCGATCTTGACCGACAGCGTGTCGAGCTTGGCGCCACTCGTGGCGGTGCAGCCGTGGTTGATGCCGAACGTGATCTTCTGGCCGCTCTTGTTGGCGAAGGCAGGGCCGCTCGGGATCGAGATGTGTGCAGAAGCGATGCTCGGCGCGATCAGCGCGAGCAGAGCGAGACGGTGAACTTTCATGACAGGTCTCCAGATCGCGCCGCGGACGCGGGCGATCGACAGGTGAAGCGCAGGAACAACGAAGGGACGCGCCGCGGGCGCCGCTATGACGGGCCGCGCGGACGATCCAGCGGCGGTGCTTCGTGCGATTTCGTGGGGGCGTGCTCGACCATGCCGATCACGCGAGTCGGCACCGAGATGGTCTCGGCCGGCGCGGTGACGAACACCGATACCGTGGGTGCATCGATGGCTTGCGACGACTTGTGGCACGCCCGCATCGAGTCGTGGTCACTCGTCGTCTTCTGGTGATCGGGGCAATGGCAGCGCGTCGGATCCGGGCAGCAGCACACGATGCGGGCGGAGATCGTGCGCAGCTGCGAGATCGGGAGCGCGAACAGCACGATCAACGCGATCGTGACCGAGTGCAGCGCGCTCTTCACCTGCCAACATGTACCTCGGGTACCCCTGCCAGCGCCATCGCTCGTGTTCACCGCCTCTGACCGGTCGAGGCGTCACGCTAGCGTCGGCGCAGCTCGAGCACCTGCACCATGACCTCGTGCGGCTGGCCGTCGTCGCCCTCCACGTTGCCTTGCCACTCGACGCACAACCGTCCTGCGTAGACGCCGGCGGGCAGCTCGATCGATGCGGTGTGCTCGGGATCGAGGGCGGACCCGCGGGCCGCCGAGTCGAACATCAGCAGCTTGCCGCCATCATGCGGCAGATCGCTCGTGGTCTCGGTGAACTGACAATCGGGTACCGCGAGCGCTGCCGACAGCAGCGTGGCCGCATCGTCGGCGCCTACCCAGCGCACGATCAACGCCCCGTCGGGCCGCGGAACGAACGTGCCGTTGTCGGGCGTGTCGAGCGTCAGGGCCTTCGCCGCGCCGACCTCGATCACGTCGAACGGATCACCGCAGGCACGATCGTAGTCGCAGGGCGCGCTGCCGTAGATCGCGGTCCCGTCCTCGTCACACACGCCGTTCCAGCTCGGCGCGGCAGCCTCGCTCATGATGATCAGCGGACCGCCTTCGCTCTCTGCGAACGTCACGAGCGATGCGAGTCGAACGGCCTCGGGGTTCAGCGGCAGCAAGCTCATCTGCCGAACATACCGCCGCGGCTCAGGGAAGCGCGCGACGGAGGATCTTCTTCGCCACGCTTCCGAGCTGGGCGCGGAAGCTCCCGGTCAGGTAGGGCTGGCCGTACTTCTCGCAGATCGCACGGACCTTCGGGGCGAGCTCGGGGTAGCGCGAGGCGGGGAGGTCGGGGAACAGGTGATGCTCGATCTGGTGGCTCAGGTGGCCCGACATCAGGTGCATCAGCTTGCCACCCTCGATGTTCGCGGAGCCGAGCAGCTGGCGCTGATACCAGCGGCCGCGGCTCTCGTTCTCGACCTCGTCCTCGCGGTAGACCACGACGCCCTCGGGGAAGTGGCCGCAGAAGATGATCGCGAACGACCACACGTTGCGGATGCCGTTGGCCAGGAAGTTCCCGGCGATCACGCGCGGCGCATTCCACAGCGCGAGCGCCGGATACAGCACGTAGTCCTTGGCGAGCTGCCACGCGGCCTTGCGCAGGAACGGACGCGCGCGCTCGGAGAGCTCCATGAACGACTGCCGGCCGTCGATGGTCTCGGTGATCCGCAGGTCGTGGAGCGCCACGCCCCACTGGAACATCAGCGCGAGTACGAGGGCGCTGATCGGCTGCACGAGGTGGAGCGGAGTCCACCGCTGCAGCTCGGAGATCCGGACCACGCCGTAGCCGATGTCCCGATCCTTGCCGAGGATGCTGGTGAAGGTGTGGTGCTCGAAGTTGTGGGAGTGACGCCAGTGGTCGCCCGTGCACGAGATGTCCCACTCGTAGGTCTTGCCGTCGAGGTCGGCATCGTGGGTCCAGTCGTACTGGCCGTGCATGATGTTGTGGCCGACCTCCATGTTCTCGAGGATCTTCGCTGCTCCGAGTGCACTGACACCGAGCACGAAGGTCAGCGGACCCACGCCGAGGTGGAGCAGGGCGCGACCGCCGGCCTCGCTGTAGCGCACCAGCCGGATGATCCGGCGGATGTGGTCGACATCAGCGGCGCCGAGCGAGGCGAGGGTCTCGAGGCGCAGAGCATCGAGCTCCGCGCCGAAGGCAGTGACGGTGGCGTCATCGAGGTTGTTCATAGCGAGAGCTCCAGGTCTGAGTGGGCGGCGGAGACGCACAGGCGGATCTCCTGATCGGGTTCCGCGGAGATGACGCCGGTGACGAGGTCCTCGACAGTGCCGCTCCGCTTGGTGCACCGGCACGTGTTGCAGATGCCCATCCGGCAGCCGTGCGCCGGGCGTTCACCGGCGGCCTCGAGCCCGTCGAGCAAGGGCCCTGGGGCGACGTCGACGGTACGGCCGCTCACGGTGAGGTGCACGCGCGCACGCGCGGTCGTGGCTGCTCGGCGCGCGGGGCTGACCGGGGCGAATCGCTCGAGGTGGACACCGGGACCGACGAGGCGCTCGACGAGCTCCATCACCGGCGCGGGGCCACACACGTAGACCTCGCGGGATGCGAGATCGGGTGCATACGCGTGCACTGCATCCGCATCGAGCGGGCCGCGGTGCGCGATGACCTGCAGCCCACGCGCTACGGAGGCGCCGGGCTGGTCGATCGCGCGGAGCGTGCCGAGCCGGGCGAGGTCCTCGGCGAAGATCGCATCAGCGTCGCTGCACGCCGCCTCGATCACGATCACGTCGCGGGCCTCGCCGCGTGCCACGAGGTCGCGGACGATCGCGGCGATCGGGGTGACGCCGCTGCCGGCACCGATCAGCAGGAGCTTGTGCGGCGAGCTGACCGTGAACTCACCGCCGGGCTCACCGAGGCGAACCACCGATCCGGCACCGAGGTGCTCGTGCATCCAGGTCGAGACCCGTCCGCCGGGGACGCGCTTGACCGTGATCTCGATGGTCTGACGACCCGGCTCGGAGCTACCCGAGGAGATCGAGTAGCAGCGGCGCACGCGGACGCCCTCGATCTCGACCTCCACCGGCACGTACTGGCCGGCACGGTGACCGGGCCACGCGCGCGGCGTGGTGAGGGTGAACGTGCGGGTGTCGGCGGTCTCGGCGCGAACGGCGACCACCCGGGCGCGCAGCTCGTGGAGCGACCAGGTCGCGCGCAGCTGACCGAGCCAGAACTCGGTCTTGCGATCGAGAAACCATCGCCGCCACGCCGAGCGGGCGAGAGCGGCGGGACCAGAACGGTGCATCGGGCGGGACATCGTGACTCCTTACAACCTACGCATACGTAACTTACGGCATCGTAGCTTTATGTCAAGGTGTCGTCGCATGCCCCCCGCAATCGCCGCTCGAAACGCTACGGAACCGTAGTAAGTTTGGCGAATGAGCAGTCGACGGTTGACCGGGCAGGCGCGCCGCGCGCAGCTCGTGGAGGTTGGGAGGGCGGTGTTCGCCAAGCGTGGCTATGAGGCCACCTCGGTCGAGGAGATCGCCGCGCGCGCCCACGTGTCCAAGCCGATCGTCTACGAGCACTTCGGCGGCAAGGAAGGGCTGTACGCGGTCGTCGTCGACCGCGAGATGGACTACGTGGTCCGCCGCGTCACCGAGGCGATCGCGACGGGGACGCCGCGCCAGCGCGTGGAGCAAGCCGCGCTCGCGTTCCTCACCTACGTGAAGGACCACCCCGACGGATTCGCGATCCTCGCGCATGACACGCCGCTGGTCTCTCCGAGCAGCGGCATGGCATCGCTGCTGAACGATCTGGCCGAGCGCGTGGGTGATGTGTTCGCAGCAACGTTCAAGGCCGCCGGATACGACCCGCGCGCATCTCCGATCTACGCGCAGGCGCTGATCGGCATGGTCACGTTCGTCGGGCGGTGGTGGACGGAGGCACGCAAGCCCGCCGTCGAAGAGGTGGCAGCCCACATCGCAGCACTTGCCTGGATGGGTCTGCGCCACCTGCCGAAGAAACCGCGGGTCGCCCGCCTCGATCGCCGCGAGTCGTAGCTCACGGCCGCTGGTACACGATCACGCGCTTCCCGCCGAGCAGCGCGCTGCCGGTCTCGCGGAACCCCACCTTGATGGCGACCCGGATCGAGGCATCGTTGCCGGGATCGATGATGCACGAGGTCCGCGGGAACTGCGCCTCGGCCCACGCGACCGCCGCGACGACCGCCTCGGTGGCGTAGCCCTTGCCATGCGCCCACGCCGCGAGCACCCAGCCGCACTCGGGCACCTCGAGCGCAGGCTCGATGTCACGCCGGAAGTCCATCAGCCCGACGTCACCGACGAAGGCGCCGGTGGCCCGCTCGCGTACCGCCCAGAATCCGAAGCCCATGAGTGACCAGTGACCCGCGTAGCGACAGAGCCGCGCCCACACCTCGCCGGGCGTGGATCGGGTTCCGGCGGCGATGTGCCTCGTCACCACGGGATCTCCCCACATCGCCGCGCAGTCGTCGAAGTCGGCGAGCGAGTGCGGTCGCATGACGAGGCGCTCCGTGACGAGCTCGATCATGACGGCATCGTACGCCCCGCGGACACGGTGCAACGAGTAGGATGCGAGGAGGATGGACGACCGGGTCGCTGCCCTGGAACGCGAGGTGGCCGAGCTCCGTCACCAGCTCGCGGAGGCCCAGCGGCCCGCCGTCGCGGATGCCGATGCGTTCCTCGAGTCGCTCCTCCGCGCGGTCCCCGCGTTCATCGTGCGCATCGACGCCGAGATGCGCATCCTCTATATCAATCGCGTTCAGCCCGGCTGGCGGATGGAAGATGTCATCGGGCGCGAGATCTGGGAGTTCTCTCATCCCGACTCGGTGGCCACCGGGCGCGCCTGCGTCGAGCGCGTGATCGCCACCGGGAGCTCGGACCGCTACGAGGCGATCGCGCCCGGGCCCGAAGGAGAGGACGTCTACTACGAGACCGTGGTCACGCCGCTCGCGGATCCATCGGGTAGGCGAGGCGCGTGCCTGGTGGCGATCGACGTCACGCGGCTTCACCTGCGCGATCTCGCGCTGCGACGAAGCGAGGAGGAGCTGCGGGTCGCGGTCGAGGCGACCGGCATCGGGCTGTGGAGCTGGATCCCGTCCACCAACGAGGCGCACTGGTATCCGCGCACCTTCGAGGTCTTCGGGCGATCGTCGCCGGTCGACCTGACGAGCTACATCGACGTGCTCGCTCACCCCGACGATCGAGCGATGCTTCGCGCCAGCACGGCGGCCTCGATCGCCGGTGGCCCATTCAGCGCTCCGATCCATCGGATCATCCGAGAGGACGGCGGCGTTCGCTGGATCCTGTCGCGCGGGCGCACCGAGCTCGATGCCAACGGACATCCGGCGCGCATGATCGGCGGCAGCCTCGACGTCACCCAGCAGCACGAGCTCGAAGAGCAGCTGCGTCACGCGCAGCGGCTCGACGCGGTCGGCCATCTGACCGCGGGTGTCGCACACAACTTCAACAACATGCTCACCATCATGATCGGGACGCTCGAGATGCTGAGCACCCGACTGACCGACGACAACCGCCGGATGGTCTCCGGAGCGCACGAATCTGCCCTGCGTGCCGCCGAGATGGTGCGCCAGCTCATGACGTTCACCGGGCAGCGGGCGCAGCCCGACCGCCGTGCTCACGCGATCGGTCCGTTGATCGAACAGGTCGCCGAGATGTGCCGGCACACGTTCGAGCGGCACATCGCGCTGTCGTGCGTGGTCGCGCGCGATCTGCCGCCGATCCGCTGCACGCCGAACGAGATCGAGCAAGTGTTGATGAACCTGCTCGTCAATGCACGCGACGCGGTGTCCGATGCGGGACGCCAGGCGCCGATGATCCAGATCGTCGTCGATGCGATCTCGGATCCGCAGGGCGCGGAGGGACGTTGCGTGCGGATCACGATCCGCGACGACGGTGTGGGCATGACCCAGGACGTGGTGCAGCGAGCCTTCGATCCGTTCTTCTCGACCAAGGAGGTCGGCCGCGGTACGGGGCTCGGTCTCACCACCAGCTACGCGATCGTCCGCGAGCTCGGTGGCACGATCACCTGCGAGTCCGCTCCGGGTGTCGGCACCACACTCGTGGTCCTGCTGCCGGGCAGCGTGGGAGTGCAGCCGGCGGTCGAGCGCGCTCCCAGCCCCCGGCCGGCCCACCGCCGTGTGCTGCTGGTCGATGACGACCCCGGCATCCGTTCGGTGGTCAGCTCGCTGCTCCGCCAGGCGGGCTTCGAGGTCGATGCGGTCGCCACCGGCGAAGCAGGTCTCGCCCGGCTCGCGACCCACACTCCCTTCGACGTCATCCTGCTCGACCGCTCGATGCCGGGCGCGCCGGGCGAGACCTACGTGCCGCGCATGCGCGCGGTGGCGCCAGCGATCCCGATCATGCTGTTCACGGGCCAGGCTGTCGGCGCCGCGGTCGCCGCGCTCGTCGATCGCGTGATCCTGAAGCCGGTCACCGGGGAGGCGCTGGTCCAGGCGATCGAGGCGCTGGTCGAGAAGTTCGAGCGTCGCGACCAGCTCTAGCGCGCTCTCAGCGGCTCTAGCGCCGCGACCTCGACGAGCCACCACCCAATGGAGCTCGTTCAGCCGCCGACCTTCTTGCCGAGATCGCGACCCGCGTCCTTCACCTTGTCGGCGAGGTCATGGGTCTTGTCGGCGACCTTGCCAGCGCCATCCTTGATGCCCTGGGCGGCCTTGGCCGCGACGTCCTTGGCCTTGTCGGCGGCGTTGTCGATCTTGTCCTTCAGGTTGTCATTGCTCATATGAACGCTGTCGTGCAAACACGCAGCCAACGCTGGCACCTGGCATGACGCCAGCATGCGCGTTCAGTCGTGGGCGATACCGCTCGCCCGTGGCGATCTTGACCGCTGAGGGCTGCGCAGTGGTGACCGCGAGCTGGGGTAAACTTGCGGCATGTCAGCTCGAGGAGTGATCGGATGCCTCGTCATGGTGTGTGCGGTCGCCGCCTGCAAGGGCAAGGGCGAGGCCGCAGCGAGTGTGTCGAACCCCGCCGAACTGGACAAGCGGTGCGAGCAAGTCGCCAAGGTCTGCGGCGACCAGGGCAAGCACGTCGAGAAGATCCTCGACGAGTGTCGGCATGACGCGAAGCCGCAGATCGAGACCGGCTGCACCGACAAGGCGATCGCGGTGTACGACTGCTACCTGAAGCAGGTCTGCGGCAGCGGTGACAAGGTCTGGGCGCTCCAGGATGTCCGCGTGCTCGCAGACCGCCATGGCAAATGCGTAGCCGAGCAAGCCGCGGTCCGGGCCTGCGGGGACAAGAAGTGAGGGACTCCGTGCTTCGATCGATCGCTGTTGGCTTGGTGAGCACCCTCGTTGGAATGGGCTCGATCGCGCTGGCGCAAAGGCGCCCGGCGGACCTCGAGTGCCGCACCACCGAAACCCAGGCGGAGTGCTTTGCCCGGCTGAAGTGCAAGGCGAATGAGGAGCTCGAGGACTGCCAGAAGCGGTTGACCGCCGAGCGCGCGAAGCAGGGCAGCGCGGGACAGGCGAACGGTAGCGGCAGCAAGGACGGCGGTCGCGAGCCCGACCGCGACGACCGCGAACGCCGAGAACGCCGGGAACGGGAGAGCTCCGACCGAGACCGCGGTGACCGCGGCGATCGCGATGCCGGGCCCAGCTCGCGTCGCCAGGGTCAGGATGACAGCGATCGGCGTCGAGGCCAGCGGCGCAGCGCCAGCGGGTTTCAGGCCAACAAGACGTTCGGGCTTGGCTTCGAGCTCGGCGAACCGACGGGTCTTAACGGCAAATATTTTCTGTCGAAGTCCAGCGCGCTCGACTTCGGCATCGGCTGGATCTACAGCCACTACTATTACGGCGACGGCGCGCATGTGTATGCCGACTACCTCTGGCATCCGACCTCGCTGGTGTCGGCCCCTGCCTTCGAGCTGCCGGTCTACATCGGTGTCGGCCTGCGGTTCTGGGACTTCCACTACTGCGTCCAGCGCGTGTGCGACTACGGCGGATCCGCGGTCGGGATCCGGGTCCCGATCGGGATCGCGTTCGACTTCAATCGGGTCCCGCTCGACATCTTCATCCAGCTGGTACCTGTGCTCGACTTCGTCAACGGCGACTATTTCGACCGCTATCGCAACCGCGAGCACTTCGGCATCGATCTGTCTGCCGGCCTCCGGTTCTGGTTCAAGTGATCGCAGGCAGCTGTAGAATCCGCGAACCTCGCGTCCGGATCCTGACAGCTGCGCGTTCGGCGCGATGTGCGAAACTAGCGAGGGTGAGTCGTATCGGTGCGTTCCTCCTGCTCGCCGCCTGCGCGGGTAGTCGCCCGCACGCCGGACCACCGCCGAACGACCTCGACCTCGCGACGCAACCGCATGCCGTGGCGCCGATACCCGTCGTTCCAGACCCTGCCGCGGTGAAGCCGGTCGCGCCTCCGGTGGTGGAGACGCAGCCGCCTGTCGTTCCGGCGCCAGCCGCGCCGAATGCGGCGACCCTGCAGCGGCTCGCGTGGCCCGCGTTCACCACGTCGTTCGTGCTGAGTAGCTCCACGCACGTCTATGCCGCGCCCGACCTCGACGCCGAGCAGCTCGGCAAGGTCATCCTCGCGACCCGGTTGCCGGTCGGGGACAGCGTGGATGGCGACAAGCGATGCAAGGTGTGGCTCGCTGCGGTGCCGAGAGGCTGGCTGTGCGCGCGCTATGCGAAGCCGAGCACGCTGCCGCCGGGCGCGGTGGCGCAGCCGGAGCTTCCCACCGGCGCGCTGCTCCCCCACGACTACTACGGGCTCAAGAAGGACGCGAAGCGCTATGCGACCGAGGACGACGTACGCGCCGGCATCGCGCGGCCCGAGCCCAAGGCGCTCTCGACGTACATGGTGACGAAGGACAAGACCATCGACATCGACGGCGAGACCTACGTGCACACCAGCGTCGGCATCGTGGCCGCCGCGGACCTCTACAAGCACTGGCCGTCGACGTTCGCCGGCGTCGACCTCGTGAAGACGCAGCCCCCGGCGTGGCCGTTTGCGTGGGTGATCGCGGCGAACCAGCGAACCGTGATCGCGCGCGCCGCGCCTGACCGCAAAGCCGCGGACGCGGGCACACTCGCTCACCGCGAGATCGTGCCGGTGTTCGAGGAGACGGCCGGCTTCGTGCGCGTTGCCGACGATCGCTGGATCGAGCGGGGGAGCGTTCGCATCGCTCGCAAGCGGCCGCGGCCCGACGTGAGCGGTGCGAACGCGAAGTGGATCGATCTCGATCGCGACGAGCAGGTGATGATCGCGTACGACGGCGACACGCCAGTGTTCGCGACGCTGGTCTCGTCGGGCCGCAACAAGCGGGACACGCCACCGGCGCTGTATCGGATTCGCTCGAAGACCGCGCTCACCAAGATGGCCGCCGAGGAGCGCGAGGCGTCCCACTACGAGGTCTCCGAGGTGCCGTGGGCCACGCGGTTTCGCAGCGGCCTCTATTTCCACGCGGCGTACTGGCACGACGGGTTCGGCACTGCGAAGAGCCACGGCTGCGTGAACCTGTCCCCGACCGACGCCAGGTGGGTCTACGACTGGACCGAACCGACGATGCCCGCGGGGTGGAACGAGCTCGAGGTGCCGGTCCCCGATTCGATGGTGGTCCGCATCCACGATGCGAAGCATCCCGAGCCACCGGTGTTCGACTACGACCGCGAGGCGATCGAGCGCGTGAAGATCCGCAAGCGCGAGAAGGAGCTCAAGAAGCTGCGCGAGGAAGCCGAGGCCGCGGCCGCGGGATCTGCGACGCCGGCGCCGTAGGGCCGCTCACGGCGCTTCGAACGCGCCGCAGTCCGCTGGCATTTTGGCGGGGTTCGGTCGCGGTTTGCCATCGAAGTCGATGGTGGTCATCGTCTGCCCTGGCTCGGCGCCGCCCTTCGCGACGCTGGCGGCGGCGAGGACGACCGCAGCACTGACCCACAACATTCGCATCGCGCATCTCACGGTGCGCCGCGGCGTCACCAGCAGTCGTAGCTGTAGGTCTGGCCGAGGTGAGACTCGCCGGGGGGAAACGACCACGTGCTGTTCGCGATGTTGCCGCCCTGATCGTAGACATAGCGCCACTGCTGCGCGCCGCTCACCAGGCTGACGAGCCGGTCGCCTTCGTAGACGTAGCTGTTGGCGCCATTGTCGGTGGAGACCAGCCGGCCGCGGTCGTCGAGGTCAAACACGTGACTCTGGGTGCCCGGGCCGGTGCGGGTGAGCCGCGAGCCCTCGCGCGACCAGGTGTAGGGCGGCACGTTGAGGTCGCTCTGAGCGATCAAGCCGAGCTGCGCCTCCGGGAACACGATGGCCGATCCGACGCTAGGATCGAATGCAAACAGCGCGCGGTCGTACAGCCGGATCATCAACGGCGGCGTCGATGCCCGGGACTGCCACTCGTAGCGGACCCGCGTTGGCTCGAACACCCATCGGAACGTCCCGTCGCCGATGACCTCTCGCTCGTAGCGGCTGAGCGCACCGCTCGCATCATAGGTCCACCGCACGTGCTGCTCGGTGGTCTCGTCCGCGTCGCCGCCGTAGATCGTGCAGATCGCGGTGGCGGGTCGGCCGGCGGCGTCGTAGCCCAGATCACAGTGCTTGAGATAGCTGCTCGAGGCCATCGCGCAGGGGCCCGGCAACGCGCGGGTCTCCGACTGATCGCTGCACACGCCATGAAGGCAGGCATCGCCGATGGTGCAAGCAGTGGTGGACACCAAGGAGGCGAGGGTCAGGAGGATCGCGCGCATGGACCGACGAGCAGAAGCACGTCCGATGCCAGCGCCTCGGCACGCTGGCAACCCTGCCGCACCGTGCCCGGTGTCAAGACCTCGACGATGACGCCCGCTACCTGACGCTCCGGTGGCCCGAAGCCGACGCATTGCGCGGTACCGATCGGCGCCATGGCAAACGGTGGAAGCCTGCTCGTGGTCGTGATGATCAGCGAGCGAGGTCCCGGCGTGCCCGGTCGCGGCGCAGCCGTCGCGTGTCGTGGGCTTCGGCCGGGCGATCGCCGACCTTCACCGTCCAGCCGAACTCGCAGCTCCCCGGAAGCGACGGATCGCAGCGCAGCTCGACCTCGATCGTGGTTCCCGCGGCGAGCTCGATCGGCCGATCGAGCGGAAACATCGAGCGACCCCAGTGCGTATCGGGATCTCCGACGGCGTTGGTCAGCGTGTTGCCATCGCCCATCTCCGCAACGAACCACGTGAGGAGGCCCGAGACCGTGGACGGCTCCGCCGCTTCGAACGTCAGCTTCGTCGTGAACGACTGATCGGCCTCGGCGAGCGAGCAGGTGAGCGGGTCGTGGCTCCACATCTTCTTTGGCGCGGCGACCAGCGATGCGGGCGGCGTCTGGGTGTGAAAGTTCTCCTGCGTGGAGAGCTCGGCGATCAGGCTGAGGTCCACGCCGTGCGGGCGCGACCTCCAGTAGGCCATCGCCTCGTCGAACTCGGGGAGGTGCGCGGGCGCGAGCATCGCGGTCACGCGGCTAGGCACCATCTTGCCGCCCGGCTTGAGCCAGCGGTCGCGGGCCATCACCACCGGGGCCAGGACGTTCTCGTCGACGCCGAACCCGCCCATCCACTCGGAGACGATCACGTCGACCTTCTCGGGCAGCGCGACGTCCTCGAGGTCCGACTGCAGCACCTCGATGCAGGCCGCGTAGCCGTTGGCCTCGATGATCTGTCGAGCGACATCTGCAATGCCGGTCCGCTCCACCGCATACACGCGCCGTGCGCCCGCCGCGGCGGCGAACATGCTGAGGATTCCGGTCCCGGCACCCACGTCGAGCACCACATCTCCGGGCTTCACCACATGCTCGAGCGCACGCCGGTACGCTTCGTTGCGCTGCGTGTCGCGCAGCATCCAGCGATGGATCGAGAGCTCGGCGTAACTACTCATGCCGGCCCTTCATAGCACTCGGCGACGCCGAGCATTGGGCCACGGGATCGCCATCGCAGCCGTCACCCGACTAGCCGCTGTCGCTCGGTACGAAGCAGCGCGCCGCGAGGAGCCAGCTCGTCTCGGCGGACGCGGACTCGCGCCAGCTGCGTCTGGACCCGGTCACGGCGCTCGACCATCGCCGTGCGTGCAGCGCGGATCCATCGACCGGCAGACCCGCGCGCGTCGGCTTGCGCTCGCCCAAGCTTGTCACTCGCGGGCATGATGCGACGGACTACACGGGGATCAAGCCGTGCCGGCAAGGTCCACGACCGCGCTTCACTGTGCCCTACCGGACTCGAGCGGGTTGCCACGTGAACACTCCGAACGTGACGCGCGGTTCACGGCGACGCGGCACGGCCCGCCAGGCCACGGAAACGGGCCACGAACGGCGTCGCGGGCTCATGGCCCGGCAGTTGCTCGATACGCTGCGCATGAAGTTGCTCTCCTTGTTCGCGTTCTCGTTCCTCGCCCTCTCTGCCTGCGCCGATGGCGCGTTCGTCGACCGTGCCTCGCAGGTCGAGGGGATCTACCGGGTCGACAGTCACCTCCTGAACGAGACGTCGTGCAGTCCCGGTGGCGCTGCGGTCCATGACGCGCATACGTTCGCGTTCGCGAAGCGCGGCAACGTGCTCGGCAATGAGTTCCTGCAGGTCTGGTCGTGCGCGTCACTCGCGGATTGCCGGCAGAAGGCGGCGCAGGATCAGCTGTCCGGCGGTCACGAGTTCGCGTTCATGCTGACCGGGTCCGATGGCGACTCGCTCACCGGCTCCGAGGTGACGACCGGGTTCAGCAGGGGAGATGACATCTGCACGATGCCCGAGAGCTCTCACCTCGTGCTGGAGCTCTCTGGCGATGCGCTCCGGATCGAGAAGACCACCCGGATCGGCCGTGACTATCGCGCGCAGGACGGCTACTGCACGACCGACAAGGGTCGCGCCGCGAGCGAGGATGCGCCGTGCACCGAGAACGAGACGCTGACCGCGACGCTGCTCGAGGCGCGGTAGCTCGCGCAGCCAGTCAGGCGGTCTCGATCGACGTCTCCCAGCCGTCATACTCGCCACCATGTTGTACGGCGGCATCGACGAGGATCATCACGACGTCGTGAATGTGATCGAGCTCGATCGGGTCGATGCGAGACACCTGCACGCCGAACGGCCGGTCGCCGTCGTCCTCCGAGGTAGCCGCCACGGTGAAGCCCCGCTGGGTCGCCGTCGTGATGAACGCGTCCCGCGCAGCGGCCGAGGCGAGCTGCGCCCAGTGATCGACGCGCCGAGGTGTGACGAGGCGATCGCCTTGTTCGCGGAACACGTCCACGAGCCGGCGGTCGTCCATCCACTGCCTGCGCTCGTCATCGGGCAACAGCAGCTCGCGGTAATAGCTCCAGTCGGGATCGAGCTGGCTCCCGGTCTCGGTGCGCCGGGCGGGTGCGGCGTCGCGAGCGACCTCGTCGATCGCCTCGTGGTGACTCGCGGGGCCGTAGAACGTCATCTCCCAGGTGCCGCGATTTCGCACACGGCCGACATAGATCAAGCCGCGGGCGCCGAGCCGCTTGATCGCGGCCAGCTCGAGCGCATCGAGCACGTCCGCTTCGGCCGCCGTTCCGATCGCATGCGGGCCCGGGTCGAGCATCGTGATCTCCGCCCAGTACCGGGTCGCGGCCTCGGTGGGACGCTCGGACTCGTAGCGCAGGTTCACGTAGATCGATGCCGGCGCGCGGTCGACGAGGCACGGATAGAACTCGTAGGCGTCGACGCTCATGACACTCGCGACCCCGAGTATAGCCGCCGCATGAACTGAATCTCCATCCCATGTGACTTGCTGCGTTAATTCGCGAAACCTGTTAGACCACAGGTAGTTGCAAGCTGCAGCGCAGGATTTACTGGTTGACTCTTGGCGCCGACTCGCGCACACGAGAGAGATGGGGAGATCGATCCGAAGTGTCGTCGTACTCGGCGCCAATGGGGCGATGGGCTCCGGGAGCGGAGCGGTGTTCGCCGCCGCCGGCATCCCGACCGTCTTCCTCGCGCGCACCACGGAGAAAGCGGAAGCCGGCCGGGCGCGCGCCGAGTCGATGGTGAAGTCGACCGCGATCTCGCGGCTCATCACCACCGGGAGCTACGAGGCCGACCTCGAGCGCGCGGTCGCGGAAGCGGACCTCGTGTTCGAGGCCGTCGCGGAGGATCTCGAGACCAAGCGGACGTTCTTCGCCCGCGTCGACCGCGCGCGCAGGCCCGACGCGATCATCGCTACCGTGTCATCGGGGCTGTCGATCGCCGCGATGTGCGCAGGCCAGAGCGACGCGTTCCGCAAGAACTTCCTCGGCATCCACTTCTTCAATCCCCCCACCGTGATCGTGGGGTGCGAGCTGATCCCCCACGCCGGCACCGACCCCGCGATCACCGCGTTCGTCCGCGAGTTGCTCGCCGGAACGCTCGGCCGCGAGGTCGTGGAGACCTCCGACACGCCGGCGTTCGCCGGTAACCGCGTCGGGTTCAAGGTGCTCAACGAGGTCGCGCAGCTGGCCGAGGAGCACGGCGTCGCGTTCATGGACCAGCTGGTCGGGCCCCACTCGGGCCGCGCCATGGCACCGCTCGTGACCGTCGACTTCGTCGGATGGGACGTTCACAAGGCGATCGTCGACAACCTGTACGCGCACACCAACGACGAGGCGCACGCCACGTTCCAGCTGCCCGCGTACATGCAGCGCGGCATCGATGCCGGTCGGCTCGGCAACAAGACCAAGGCCGGCTTCTTCCAGCGCGACGGCAAGACCCAGCTCGTGCTGGATCCGAAGACCGACGGCTATCGCCCGCTGTCGGAGGTCGCGACGCCGGTACCCGTGTTCGTCGAGCAGATGAAGACCGCGATCCACGTCGGCCGCTACGAGCGAGCGATGGACCTCTTCTGCGGCGCCGAGGGCAAGGAGGCCGAGATGCTGCGCCGGGTCGTGCTCGGTTACATCAGCTACGGGCTCAACCGCGTCGGTGAGGTCGTGGAGCGCGCCCGCGACGTCGATCGGATCATGGGCTTTGGCTTCAACTGGGCGCCACCGAGCGTGCTGGTGGATGCGATCGGCGCGCGGCGTACGATCGCGCTGCTCGGTCAGGCCAAGCTCCCGATCCCTCGCGTCGTGATCGAGGCCGCCGAGAAATCCTTTCATCTGTTCGACGAGCCCGCGGTCGATCGCGGGCGCTTCTTCTTTGCGGCGTAGGAAAGGATTGACCATGGTCTACATCCTCGGAGGCTTTCAGACCGACTTCGCCCGCAACTGGACGAAGGAGGGCAAGCACATCTCGGCGATGATCCGCGAGGCCGTCGCGGGTTGCCTCACCACCACCGGCGTCAGCCCGGATCAGATCGAGGTCGGCCACGTCGGCAACTTCGCCGCCGAGCTCTATTCGATGCAGGGGCACCTGGGCGCGTTCCTCGTCGATGTCGATCCGGCGTTCGCCGGGCTGCCGACCGGTCGCCACGAAGCGGCATGTGCATCGGGTTCGATCGCACTGCTCGCGGCGACCGCCGAGATCGAGGCCGGTCGCTACGACTGCGCCCTGGTCGTCGGTGTCGAGCAGATGAAGACGGTGTCGCCCGCGATCGGTGGCGACTATCTCGGCACCGCCGCGTGGTACGAGCTCGAGGCCAAGGGCGTGGAGTTTCCATTTCCGAAGCTGTTCGGAAAGCTCGGAGACGAGTACGACCGCCGCTACGGTCTGAAGGACGAGCACCTCGCGCACATCTCGGCGGTGAACTACGCCAACGCGAAGCGGAACCCGAAGGCGCAGACGCGGACCTGGTACATGAGCGAGGCACATGCGTGCGAGACCTCGAGCTACAACGCGGTGATCGGCGGGCGGATCAAGATCAGTGACTGCTCGCAGGTCACCGATGGCGCGGTCGCCGTGATCCTCGCATCGGAGAAGTTCGCGAAGGCGTACGCCGCGCAGCACGGGAGGCCGCTCAGCGAGCTCGCGCGGATCCAGGGCTGGGGACACCGGACCGCGCCGCTGCGGTTCGAAGACAAGGTCGCCGAGAGTGCGAATGCACCGTACGTCCTGCCGCATACGCGGCGCGCGATCGTCGATGCCTACCAGCGCGCGAACATCGGCGATTGCTGGGCGCTCGACGGCATCGAGACCCATGATTGCTTCACGACCTCGGAGTACATGGCGATCGATCACTTCGGCCTGACGCCGCCCGGCGAGTCGTGGCGCGCGATCGAGGATCGCGTGATCGACTTCGACGGCAAGCTGCCGATCAATCCGAGCGGTGGCCTGATCGGCGCCGGCCACCCCGTCGGCGCCACCGGTGTCCGCCAGCTGCTCGACGCATCGCTTCAGGTCACCGGCCGGGCGGGCGCCTATCAGGTTGCCGATGCGCGCCGGTTCGCCACGCTGAACATCGGTGGCAGCGGCACCACGAGCTGCGTGTTCGTCGTCGGCGTCTGACCAAGGTCTAACGGAGACCGCTCGCTCGGGAGCCGCTGCGCGGCGTGGAGAGTGGTTGAGCACGATTCGCCGAGCCGATCGCCGGCTCCGACAACGGACAACCCGCGGGGAGGTTGCTCTACTCCGCAGCATGAGCTTGCGTGTAGCAGCATGTGCCGTTGTCGTCGTCGCCGCGGCGATCGGGTGCGCGGGAGGGGATGTCACCGTCCAGCACGACGTGGCATACGACACCCGCTATTCGGCCGACATCCTCGACCTGTACCTCCCCGCCGATGGTGGGACCGAGCGACCCGCCGTCATCATCGTTCATGGCGGATCGTGGAAGATGGGGGGGCGCAGCGATCACCAGGACCACGCGCGTCGGTTGGCGGCGTCCGGTTATGTGGTGATCAACGCGGACTACCGGCTCGTCCCGGAAGGCGCGTACCCGGCGATGATGCAGGACGTCGCGTGTGTGTTCGCGCTCACCCGCGCGCGCGCGACCGAGTGGGGAATCGATCCCGATCGCATCGCGGTGATGGGCTACTCGGCGGGCGCGCATCTGGCGTCGCTCCTGGCGATCGCCTCGGACGAGCCCGACTTCGCGCCGACCTGCCAGGGCATCTCGCCCGACAACGTGCGGCGACCCGCTGCCGTGATCAGCGGCTCCGGCCCTCAGGATCTGCGTCACTGGGACGGTATCGATGCCGTCGTCGGCCTCCTCGGCAAGAAGAGCGACCATGTGGACCGGTATTCGATCGCCAGCCCGATCACGCACGTCTCGCCAGATGCGCCACCGTTCCTGTTCCTGCACGGTCGGGACGATCTGATCGTGCCGATTGCGCAGTCGCGCGACATGCAGGCGGCGCTGGCGGCCGACGGCGTCGAAGCGAGATTGCTCGAGGTCGCCGGCGGCGGCCACCTCGTCGGCAATGGCACGGGCAGCCGGCAGGAGCTCGGGGTGTTGTCGATCGATACGCCCGAGGCGTGGCTCGCGCTGCTCGACTTCCTCGCCGACACCGTGGGGCGCCCGTGAACCGCGCGCTGATCGTGGGCGCGCTAGTCGTTGGTGCCGGCACGGCTGCCGCACAGGCGCCCGCGCCGGCAGCGGCTCCGGCGGTGCAGGAGCCAGCGCAGACCGCGCAGGCCGCCATCGTTGTGGCGAACGTTCGCCCGACCACGATCTCGGTCGAGCTCGCTGGGTTCACGGAGCGGGGCCTGATCGTGGATGTCGAGCGAGACCTGGCGGCCCGGCACGTGTCGATCGACGGCGGCATCGTGTTGCGCTCGAGCGCGGGTGGCGACTACACGTCGAGTACGGTCGGCGTCGGCGTCGAGGTCCGCTACTGGTTCAGGCGACGCGCGATCTGGACGGACCGGCCGCGCGGCTCGGCAGTCGGCTGGTACGTCGGCGGTCGCATCGACCTCGCACGCACCTCGCTCTCGATGAACGACACGTCGCTCGGCATCGAGCGCCAGCTCGGTGGCTCACTGCTCGGCGGGTATCGGTTCGCGCCGTGGCGGGGCCTCGAGATCCGGCCGTACACCGGAATCGCGGCCCGTCGCGAGTGGGACGCCGGCAATCGCCTCGCCGCATGGACCCGCGGCGGCCTGGTCCTCGGCTTCGCCGCCGGCTGGGCCTGGTAGCCGCCGCTCAGGTGTACTTGAACGTCGCGCCGGTGACCCGCGTGACGGCCTCGCCGGCATCTTCCCAGCCGTACGTGTACTTGCCGATGTGGCCGAGGCGGATCGTCGTGTCGACCACGATCTTGTGACCGGCCTGGCGCGCGCGCTCGCAGAACGCGTAGTCCTCGCCCAGGTACCAGAACCCAGCGGCGTCGGGCACCACCATCGGTAAGAAGTACGGGACGCTCGGGTGCCCGAACTGCGCGTTGCACACGGGCAGGCTGTAGTGGCGCTGCACGTCCTCGTAGACCATCCGCTGCACCAGCATGAAGCCCGCGCCGACATAGCGCACGTCGCACAGGCCGCCGGCCTCGCCGACGATCAGCTCGGAGGTGCCAGGCTCGAGGTGCACCGCGAAGTCCTGCACGCCCTTCTTCGGATAGATGCCGGCGACGAACGGCAGGTCGTGATCACGCAACCGTTGCACCGACGCGAGATCGAATGCGATATCCGAATCCACCCACATCAGCTCGTCGAATCCATCGGCGAGCGCCTTGGTCGCCATGTCACAGCGCGTGCGATCGACCGCGGCGGAGGATGGGTAACGCCTCACCTCGATGCCGGTGGCCTCGAGTGCACGCAGGCCGAGCTCGCACGCGGGCTCCACGTGAGTCGCGTAGGGAACGAGGCAGACGCAGCGGCGCGCGGACATCCGTGACCTACGAGCAGAAGCAGGACGACTGACCGCTGATGTTGAAGCTGGCGGCGAGCGAGCCCGGCAGCCTGCAGATCGTTCCGGTCGCCGTGTACTGGATCGTCTCGGTCCCGGTGCATGCGTTCTGCACCGTCCACACGCTGAGCGCGTGGGAGACGCCCGTGGACGGCGGAATCGTCGAGGATGGCGAGAAGCCGCTGAACTGGAACAGCTGGAAGTTCGCGGTGGCGATCTGCACGTTCGCGGTCAGGTTGCCGGTGTTTCGCACGTACAGCCTCTGCGACGCCGGGCACGCCTGCGTGGCGGTGAACGAGGCGGACGTGACCGGGTTGCCGGCGGAGTCGGTGAGCGCGAGGTTCGCACCCATCACCGTGCTCGCGAGCGCCACCGTGCGGGTCGGAGTCCCGATCTCGTTGGTCACGAGCGACAGGTTGCCGGACTTCGTCGAGCCTCCGACATCGGTGCCGATCACCGCGAGCGGCGGGCGGATCGACACGGTGGTCGAGGCGTTCGCCGCGATCGTGAGTGGGAACGTGGTGCCGAGGATGAAGCCGCCGCTTGCGGTCGCGCTCGTGATCGTCAGCGGTGCGTCACCGGTGTTCTGCACGGTGATGTTGACCGGCGTCGTGCTCGCTCCACCGCAGCTCGCGCTCATCGCCGGCGCTGCGCTGACCACGGCGATTGGTGCGCGGCCGACAGCGGTCAGCGTGGTGGTGGTCGGAGCCGCTGCCTGGCACAGCGGCGTGGTCGTTGCGATCGTGAGCGTGCCCGGGAGGGTGCCGCGCTGCGCGACCGTCTGGATGACCGAGCCGGTGGCGTCGACGCCGTTCGTCGGCACCGTGCCGTTGCCGGGCGCGACCGAGCTGTAGCCGGACCCGGTGACCGCCGCGGTGATCGTCGCCGCGAGGTTTCCGGTGTTCTTGACCGAGACCGCCGCGCTGACGGGCGTGCCCGCGACCACGTCGCCGAAATTCAGCGTGGTGCCCCCCGCGGGGGTGACCGCGAGGATCGCGCCCGACGCGGCCTGCGTCATCGTCAGGTTCGCGGGCGTCGAGGCGGGTGCCGACGTGGTGACCCGCATCGTGCCCGCGAGCGCGTTCGCCACGATGCTCGCCGCCGCGTTCGGGACCGCGCTCGCGGTGACCGTGAGGGTGATGCTGCCATTGGCGGGTATGCTGCCGGCCTGCTGCCCCGCTGCGATCGTGTAGGGGCCCGTCAGGATCGCGGCGGTGTAGGTGATCGCGAAGCCGTAGGCGTTCGTGATCATCACCGTCTTCGCAGCGGCGGTGGCGCCGCACGAGGTGGTGCCGAACTGCAGCGTCCCGGGCGCGACCGAAACCATCGCCGCCGTGCCCTCGCCGCTGAGCGTGACCGACGGCGCGTCGCCCGCGCAGACGGGTCCCGTGGCCGTGATCGGAACGCGGGTCGTCTTGATGCCGGCGG
Source organism: Myxococcales bacterium (assembly GCA_043753855.1). Classification (GTDB taxonomy): domain Bacteria; phylum Myxococcota_A; class Polyangia; order Haliangiales; family Haliangiaceae; genus JABFXX01. The sequence goes on from JAYUVX010000383.1 coordinate 25,884, forward strand.
AGGCGGGCGTGAATCGCGCGGTGGCACCGGCCAGCGATCCGGCGGGGGCCACGGTGACGGGCGCGGGAGCGCCGGTCCAGGTGGCGGTGAACTGTGGATCCGGGGGCGCGCCGAGCGCGAGGTCGATCGGACGATCGCCGGTGTTCGAGATGTCCAGCGTCTGCTGGCTCGGTGCCGTCAGCTGGATCTGCCCGAATCCGACCGCGGCCGTGGCGAGGTGGAGCGATCCGCCATGCGCTCTCACGGTGAGCGGAACCTCGACCGGCGTCTCCGACGCATTGGTGGTCAGCACCAGCTTCGCAGCGAGCTGCGCGCCGACCACCGTCGAGGATGGGATGGCATCGGCGGCGAGCGTGATCTGCACCATCTCGCCGGGCTCGGCCGTGCCGGAGGCGCCGCTCGTCACCGAGAACCCCGGGCCCACGATCGATGTGGTCCAGGTCAGCGTGCTGAACCCGGTGTTGTGAAATGCGAGCGTCTGGGAATCGGGAGCAGAGCCGCAGCTCGCATCGCCGAAGTCCACGGCGCGCATGGCGGGCAGATCGATCTCGGCCGGCGGGCCATCGGGCAGGTGATGCACCCCATCGCTCCCGCATGCGACCAGCGCGACGCCGGGTGCTACGGTGGACCACAGGACAAACGAAACCAGCTTTGCTCGGCGCATGACGACCCCCCTCGAGGCCCCGACCCTACGCGCTCGACGATGATGCTCGCAAGCCTGATCATCCCGACGCGCAACAAGGCGGCGTTTCTCGCGCGGACCCTGGCGTCGCTCGAGCATCAGCTGCATCGCGAGCTCGAGATCGTCATCGTGGATGACGGTAGTGAAGACGCTACACGGCAGGTCGTCCGCGGCTTCGATGCACGCTTCGACCTTCGATATATCCGGCGCGCGCACCGGGGCAGGGCGGCGGCACGCAATGCCGCGATCCGGGCGTCCCGTGGCGAGCTGCTGATCTTCTGCGACGACGATCGGCTGGCAGCGCCGCAGTTCGTGAGCGACCACGTGGCGGCCCACGTCGGCCGCGCAACCCCGCTGGTCGCGCTCGGCCAGCAGCGAGGAGTCCTCACTTCCTGGTGCCAGGCCTGGAAGCTCCCGATCGATCCGCTGCTGACCCGCCGGCCCGAGCTCGCGTCCCGGTTGACCGACCCGGTCGTCGAGCTGGTCACGGTCGAAGACATCCGCGGGCGATTTGTCGAGATCGTCGCGGGGCTCGAGCAGCCCGAGCGCTGGTGGGAGCTTCACGTTGCCCCGGCGGTCGCCGCGTTCGGGCCCGATCTCGCCGGCTGTGCGCTGCGCTGGACGCTGGGCGTGACCGGGAATCTATCGGTCACCCGCGCCGCCGCCGATGCCGCCGGCCTGTTCGACGAGAGCTTCGTGGGTTGGGGCCTCGAAGACACGGACTTTCATTACCGGCTCGACCGCAACGGCGCCGACACGCGCGTGCTCGCGGGCGGTCTCAACTACCACCAGCTTCACGAGCGCGGTGCCGACCACGTCCGCGAGTGGGGGCTAAACGCGCTACGCATGCTCGAGAAATACGATTGTGTGGAGCTCGGGCTGTACCTGCGGGCGGTCCGGCAGGAGCTGACGTTCGCCGAGGCGAATCAGATCGCTGTCGAGCACGCGGCCGCGGCTGCGGCCATCCCCGCGCTGCGCACGGAGCTGGTGCGGGTGACGCGCGACTACTTCCGGTTGCTGGCCAGCATCACGTTGTGATCCGCTTCGAGCGTCACAGCGCGCTCCACTCGATCCGGACCGTCGTGCCGGTGGCTGGCGTCGACTCCACGGCTGCGATCCCCCCATGGGCATGCGCGATCTCGCGCACGATGAACAGACCGAGCCCCACGCTGCGGGCATTGCCGCTCACGTTTCCGCCTCGCGTCATCGGCTCGAACATCGTCGCCTGCACGTCAGCGGGAATCGCCGGGCCCCGGTTGTGGACGCTGATCCCACACCGTGAGCCCACCCGGGTGGTCACCGTGACCGGCGTGCCCGGAGCACCATACGCGTGCGCGTTCGAGACCAGGTTGCCCACGAGCTGCGCGAGTCGCCGCGGATCGGCGACGCACGGCCCCACGCCCTCGGACACGTAGGCGATCTCTCGGCCTGGGTGCGCGAGCCGCAGCTCGTCGAGGCTGATCGCGATGACCTCGTGGAGGTCGATCGGAGCGAGCTCGACGGCAACGCCCTGACCGACGCGCGCTCGCGTGAAGTCGAGGAGATCCTCGATCAGATGAGTTGCCCGCTCGGCCGAGCGCGCGACCCGCTGCAGAATCCGGCGCTGCGGATCGGAGAGCTCGGAGCGGCCCAGCATCTGGGTTCCGAGCTGGATGGCGTTGAGCGGGTTGCGGAGATCGTGACTCACGATGCCGACCATCTGCTCCGCGAACACGGCGCGGTCCTTGGCCTCGGCATGCAAGCCGTTGAGCTCCGCCACGAGATCCTCGAGCCGACGTCGCGAGCGGACCAGCTCCTGCTCGTAGCGATCGCGATCACGTGCCACATAGGCTGCGATCTCGTGGACGGTTGTTCCGTCGTCGTCGCGTCGGATCACGTTGACGATGATCGGGATCACGTTCTCGCCATGGACGATCTCGAGCTTGACCTCGGAGATCGAGCCCTGCATGCGGAGCAAGGGTGCCCAATGGGTGTGGTGGAAGATCTTCCCGCCGACCGTGAGCAGATCCTGGAACCGCCGACCCACCAGCAATTCGGCAGAGACCCCGAGCCAGCCGGCGAACGTGCGATTGACACGCCGGATCGTGCCGTTGTCCAGCGTCTGGAGCACGCCGCAGGGAATGACATCGAGCTCGCTGTCTCGCGCGTCTCCCACGGTTCAGAGCCCCTGTTGCTCCAGGAACCGGTCGATCTCGTCGACACACGCGCCGGGCGCGCTCAAGTGGGGGCAGTGACCGACGTTGTCGATCACGGCGAGCGTACCGCGGGGTAACATGCGCTTCATGTACTCGCCGACGGCCACGGGCGCGATCAGATCATCGTGGCACTGCACGATCAGCGTGGGTGCCTCCAGCTTCGGTACCTTGTCGCGCAGATCGGACAGGAACGTGACGTGGGCGAACTGCTTTGCGATCTCCGGATCGGTGCGGCAGAAGCTGTTGGTGAGCTCGATGCCGAGCTCGGGTTGGCCCGGAGCGCCCATGATGGCGGGTGCCATGTTGCTCGACCAGCCGAGGTAGTTAGCGTCGAGCGTGTCGAGCAGCCCCTGGATGTCGTTTCTCGTGAATCCGCCGAGGTAGTCGCCATCGTTGATGTAGCAAGGTGACGGACCGAGCATGATGTGCGCCGCGAAGCTCGTCGGCTCCTCGATGCCGGCGAGCATGCCGATCATCGCGCTGACCGAGTGGCCGACGAACAGGGCAGGTCCCTCGCCGTGCTCGTGGACGATCTCGAGCACGTCCTGCGCGTAACCGTCGAGAGCGCCGTACTTCTGGCGATCGTAGGCGCCGAGATCCGAACCTCCGCTGCCCACGTGATCGAACAGCACCGTGCGATAGCGCCGTGCATACGTCGGCGCCAAGAACCGCCACATGTTCTGGTCGCAGCCGAACCCGTGCGCGAAGAAGACGGTGGCGGGCCCGCTGCCCTGGACGTGGATATTGTTCCGATGCTGGAGGCTCACGAGTTCGCGAGCATAACCGGAGCACGGAGCGACGGCCACCGAGCCCGTGCGTCACGACATCCCGGCGCGGTGTCCCGTCACACTGCGGGAGCATTCAGGACTGTTCGAGCTTGCGCTCGCGCTTCCGCTCCTACATCTGCGCATCGGCATCCGCTAGCAAGTTCTCGAGCGAACAGCCGGGTCCCGGGTCGAGCACCGACACCCCGAGGCTCACGGCGAGGCGAAACCGTAGTGGCGCGGTGACGCGCAACGCTTCGATTGCAGCATGCACGCGCGCCAGTGCCGACTCGATGCGCTGATGGTCGACGTCGTAGGCGAGGACCACAAACTCGTCGCCCCCGAGGCGCGCAACGACATCCGATTCTCGGAAGGTAACCCGCAAGTGTCGCCGAGTTGCTTGATCGCACGGTCTCCGAGCTCGTGGCCAAGCTCGTCGTTGATCGCCTTGAGCCCATCGAGATCCGCGAACACGATCGCGATGCCGAGCCCCTGGCGGATCGCGATGGGATACTCCTGCGCTCCGATCAGCATGAACCCGCGGCGGTTCAGAAGACCCGTTAGCTCGTCGGTCACCGAGAGCTTCTCGAGTTGCTGCTGCGCTTCCACACGCTCGGTGATGTCGCGGGCTGACGTGTAAAATCGAACCAGGTTGCCGTCGCGATCGCGCACCGGATCGGTGTGGGTCTCGAACCAGCGATAGTCGCCGCCCTTGGTGCGGAGCCGGTAGCGCAGGGTGCTCGCCGGTGCGTTGCGCTCGCGAACGTTCACCAGCGCTTGCTTCATCGCAAGCAGATCGTCGGGATGGCCGAGCTGGACCACCGGCGGCATCTCGACCATCTCCTTGGTCGTGTAGCCGAGCAGTCGCTCGCATGACGGGCTCGCATAGATCACCTGACCGCTGGCGTCGTGGATCCGGATCAGGTCCGACGCGTTGGCGGCGAACATCCGGAACCGCTCCTCGCTGGCGACGACCACGCGCACCGCGCGGTGCTGCAACCATCCAGCGATCGCAACACTGACGAGCGCAGCGAACATGGAAGCCGCGAACGCCGCGATGGTCAGGCCCCGCGCCGTGGAGAGCCGCTGGCGTCGTGGGGCCATCAGCTCGCGTTCCGTGGCGTCGAGCTCGCTGAGC